>NZ_JBSFIH010000104.1:0-13456 GCF_053597455.1 Streptomyces sp. NPDC001393 | reverse complement strand
CCGAGTACGAACGCGACTGGTGGCGACAACAGGAAGCCACCCAGCAGCCCGCCTGAAACAAGATCACCGGACTCTACGAAACCCGGGACAGCTCAACCTTCTCCTGGCGCAAGGTATCTATCCCGTACGCCCTGAGCTGCCGACAGCCATCGGAAACGAGGGCGTCGGGACAGTCGTGTCCGTAGGGCCCGGCGTCACCGAGCTCCGCCCCGGCGAGAGGGTCCTGCTTCCCTTCGGCGTCTTCTCCTGGTCCGAGCGGGTCGTGGCCGAGGCAGCAGACCTGACCGTCGTGGACAAGTCCATCAGTCTTGAACAGGCAGCGATGCTCACCATCAATCCCGTCAGCGCGGGGCTCCTGGTCGGCCTGCGGGACCTCCCGGCCGGCTCCTGGGTGGTGCAGAACGCGGCCAACAGCGGGGTGGGCCGGTCTGTCATCGTGTTCGCCAAGGAACGAGGGCTGCGCACGATCAACATCGTGCGCCGCGCGGAACTCGTGAGCGAACTCCATGACCTCGGAGCCGACATCGTGGTTGTCGACTCGGCAGACGCCGGCGCGCGCGTGCGGGAAGCCATCGGATCCGATCCCGTGCTGCTCGGCCTTGACGGTGTCAGCGGTGCGGCGACCGCACTATTGCTGGACGTACTGACCGACGGCGCCCTGCTGGCGATCTACGGGTATCTGAGCGGCCAGCCGTTCACGCCCGATCCCGACGTGCTGAGGACGAAGAACATCACCACCACGGAATTCTGGATGTACCAGGACGAGTTCCTTCCCCAGCTTCCGGCTCTGAACGCGGAGTCCGCGCGGCTGGTCTCCGAGGGAAGACTCGTCCTGCCCTCCGCGCCCGTCTACAAGGCGGCGGACTTTCCCGAGGCGCTCGCGTACTTCCGGGAGAACGGCAAGGTACTGCTGGACTTCAACCCGCATCGCGCGTAGGCGCAGCCGCACCTGCCGCCGAGGCCGGGACCACCCCGACAGGAAGCGGCCGGAGCCGATCACACAGCCGCTGCCGGGGCGCCGGCACGATCCCCGGCACACGATCAAGGAGGTGCAGCATGGCCGCACAGAGCACCATCGGCATTCTCGGCGCGGGAGAGATCGGCCGGGCCGTCGCCGACAAGGCCATCCGTCACGGGCACGAGGTACTCATCGGCAACAGCCGGGGCCCGGAGACACTCAAGGCGGTCGTGGAGCAGCTGGGACCGAAGGCCCACGCGGTGACGGCCGAGGAGGCGGCGCAGCCGGACCTCGTCTTCCTCGCGGTGCCGTTCTCCGCAGTGCCGGACCTGACCGGCCTTGCCGACTGGTCCGGGAAGATCGTCGTCGACACGACGAACCAGTTCGCCGCGGCCAACCCCTGGCGGGGCCGCTACGACGTCGGCGACCTCACGGGCAGCGAATGGGTCGCCCAGCGCCTGCCCGGCGCGCGGATCGTGAAGGCGTTCAACACCCTGTTCGCCGCGTTCATCGCCGCGGACCCCCAGCACGAGGAAGGCCGTCAGGTGGTCTTCTACGCGGGCGACGACGCCGACGCGAAGGCGGCCGTGGCCGGCTTGCTCGGCGAATTCGGATTCGCCGCCCTGGACCTCGGCGGGCTACGGGAGGGAGGCCGGCTGATGCAGCTGGACGGCCCGCTCAGCGCGAAGCACCTGCTGCTCCAGGACGCCGGCTGACGCCCCGGCCAAGCCCCATACACACCAGCGCACAGGAGGAGAATCATGAACCGTCGTGTCGTCTGGACCCGTAGCGGGGCGCCCGCCGACGTCCTGACCGTGATCGAGGAGCCCGAGCCGGAAGCACCCGTGCACGGTCAGGTCCTCATCCGTGCCACGGCCTTCCCGGTTCACCCTGGTGATCTCCTGGGCCTCGATGCCTTCCCCGCGACGGCTGCAGGGCCGGTACCGATCGGCGTGGAAGGGACCGGCTTGGTGGAGGCCATCGGCCCGGATACGCGCGTGGCTCCGGGCGTCGAGGTTGGCGGCCGTGTAACAGCCTTTCCCCTGCCGGGTGGATGGTCACAGTGGATCCTGGCGAACGCTGAGACGGTCGTCCCCGTGCCTGATGAGCTGTCGGACGAGGTCGCCGCGCAGATGCTGACGAACCCACTGACCGCGGTGATGCTGCGCCGTGAGGCGGAGCAGCACGTGGCCTTGGGATACGACGGCTATCTGGTGCAGGCCGCCGCCGGCTCGTCGGTCGGGCGGCTGGTAACCGGCGTGATGCAGTACCACAACGTGGGCCTGGTCAACGTCGTCCGCAGTGACCGCGGTGCCGCCGAGCTGCGCAAGCGGTTCCCGGACGTCCCGGTCGTTGCCACGGAGAATCCGGGCTGGGCCGACGAGGTCCGCAAGGCAGCCGGCGGCCGCCCGCTCAGTGTGGCCTTCGACCCTGTCGGCGGAAAGCTGACGGAAAGCCTCCTGGACCTGTTGGCGCCGGGCGGCAGACTGATCATTTACGGGGAACTCGCCGACGAGCCGATCTCGGTGCATGCGTCGACACTGCTGCACCGCGCGCTGACAGTGCGGGGCGCGACCCTCGGCCGGTGGCTGTTGGAGGCATCCGCCGAGAGGCGGGCATCGGACGCGGTCGCCGCGACACTGATCGCGCTGGCGTTCCAAAACCAGTTCGACGTGGCCGCTACGTACGACCTCGGCGAGCTGGCCACCGCCGTGAAGCACGCGGTGCAGCCCGGCAAGGTCGGCACCGTCCTCATCCGCCCTTGGTAGCCCCTGCTACCAAGGGCGGATTCCTGCAACTTCCGTTATGGAAGCGAGGTAGCCATGAACGTGGACGACGTCCGGGAGCTGGCGCTCTCTTTCACCGGAGTCAGCGAGTCGCGTCCGTTCGCCCCGGACCGCGTGGTGTTCAAGACAGTGGCGAACAACAAGGTGTTTGCCATCCTCAGTGGCCATGAGTTCCCGGACGACCAGGTGACAGTCAAGGCCGATCCGGAGCGGGTCACCGCGTTGCAGCACCGCTTCGAGGCAGTGCACCCGGCGTACAAGCTGAACAAACGGTACTGGGTCAACATTTCGTTGGCCGGCGATGTCCCGGACGAACTGATTCGGGAGCTGATAGAGGACAGCCACGATCTGGTCGCACCATGAGCCCCCGGGCGACCAGGTGCACAAATCGCCGGCGCTGCGCGGCAGGAGCATCGGCCGCTGGATGTCAGATACCTCCCTCGGCAGGCAGACATCCGACGTCGCCGCCGCGAAGATGATCGCGATGGCGGCCAAGGACCGGTTTGCCTGGCTGCCACCTACGGTCTCGGCGACCTGGCAGAGGCCGTGCAACACACGCGACGGCCCGGCAAGGTCGGCACCGTCCTCATCCATCCCTGGTAGGCGCCCCTGTGCTGCTGATCGTCCTGTTCGTAGGCGGCTTGCGCGCAATGGCCAGGCGACGCCCGTGACGTCTGGCGGGGCAAGACCTCCTGGGCGTGCGGCCCATGGCACTGAAAACCCAAGGGCCGTCCAGAACAGGACCGGGTCACGGCGCTGAACGGTCCTCCAGCCGGTCCGGCGCCGGCTCGTTCGTGGACACGCGGGGAAGAAGGGCCAGTGCCTGCTCGGCAGCGCCGGTGACAACCTCCGCTGCGGCTCCCGCCCTGCCCAGGGCCTCCAGTCCCCGCAGCACAGCAAGGAGAAGGCTTGCGAGACCGTCCGTGTCCGCCTCGGCATCCAGCGAGCCCTCCTCCTGGGCCCGGGCAAGGCAGTCCGACAGCTCGCTGTGCATTCCGCGGACAGTCGCAGCAATCCGCTCGGCGACGGTCTTGTCGACCGCGGCGAGTTCCGTGACGCTCCTGGCCATCATGCAGCCGCGCCGCTCCACGTCCCTGCTGATCACTTCGGCGATGTCGCGCACAAAGCGCTCCAGTTGCGGGAGGGCCGGTCCCGGGCCGCGCAGAGCAGAACGCCAGGCTCTGATCGCGTCGCTGTTGTAGCTGTCTAGAGCCTGCAGGAACAAGGCGTGTTTGTCTCCGAATGCCCCGTACAGGCTTCCGCGTCCCAAGCCCGTGACGGCGCTCAGATCGTCGATGGAGGTGCGGTCGTAACCGTGGGACCAGAACTGGTCGCGAGCAGCCCGCACAACCTCCTCGTCGTCAAACTGCCGAGGCCGGGCCATGAGAAAACTGTACGCCGCGTAACGGGCATTACGGGGCGAAGACAGGACAGAACGAGCCTGTTTCGAGGCTTGCGAACATCGGCTCGCCCGAACGGCCAAGCTTGTACTGCCCGCCCCGCTCGCCCTCAGAAGGGGACCCCGGGAACCCCTATGACCTGATGAACGGAAGAAACGGCAGAGGCCCCTTCGCCGACTGCGGCGGCGACACGCTTGATTGACCCATGTCGTACGTCGCCAGCGGCAAAGACACGGGGAATGCTCGTTTCAAAGGGGAGTGGGGAACGCTGCAGTTCCTGCCAGGGCGGCCCCAGACTTTTTTCATCAATGTGCACATCGGTATATACGAATCCGTCCTTGTCGGCTGCGCACGCTGCATTTAGCCAATCAGTTGCCGGTGTTGCACCTATGAAGCAGAAAAGCCCGCTGCATCCCAGCAGAGATTCGACGCCAGTAGCGGAATTTCTGATCCTGATGGCCTCCAGAGAGTCTTCCCCTTCGAGTGCTGTCACTTCGCTTGACGTATGCACGGTAACGCGCGGATCCGCGAGGATACGGCGAACAAGATAAGAAGACATGCGGGCCCTGATGTTGTCGCGGCGCAGGATGATGTTGACTGCAATTGATTTACCGGCCAGGAACAGAGCTGCTTGCCCTGCAGAGTTCGCCCCTCCCAGCACAGCCACCGACCTGCCTGCGCACGAACGGACTTCCAGCTCAGTGGCAGCGTAATAGATTCCTGCCCCTTCGAAGTGTTTCCAGCGGGCGATCGGAAGGGACCGGTAGCGGGCACCGGTAGCGATAATAGCGGCGCGCGCAAGAATATCCGTGCCGTCGGACAGGGAAATCTGAATCCGGTCGGCAAGGGGCTGGAGGCTTACGGCACACGAAGGCGAGTAGAGGCGAGATCCGAATTTCAGCGCTTGTACGGCGGCGAGGCGGGTCAGTTCGGCGCCACTGATTCCGTTAGGGAACCCCAAGTAGTTCTCGATGCGGGAACTAGCTGCTGCCTGACCTCCAGGGCCCACGGCATCAAGCAAGACAGTCCCGAGTCCCTCTGATGATCCATACACCGCGGCACCCAGTCCGGCAGGGCCACCCCCGATGACAGCGAGGTCTATCTCTTCGTCCTTGATTCCTTCATGTGACAGTCCGAGATTCATCGCGAGGCTTCCGGGCGTGGCGTTGCGTAGCGAGCGCCCCGGAAGGAGAACAGCAGGCAAATCACCTGCGGTGAGCGAAGCGAGCCCCATCAGCAGCAACCCGTCCGGCGTTGCATCGTCCATCCAGCGATACGGAAGTCCCATGTGTTCAAGGTACGAGCGCAGCGCCAGGCACTCGGCAGAGAAAGCGCTTCCGATGACCTCAATGGTGTGCGAGGCGGACTCCATCAAAATTTCACGTCGAGCCCTGAAAGCGGTGAGCAGGATGTCGGATAGTGCGGTCTCGGTTTCCATCAGCAAGCGAAACCGGTCGGGTGGGATTCGATAGATGCGGCCATCCGTGGCAGCGCGGGCAGGGAGATACACGAACTGTCCCGTGAGAATGCTGAGTTCACCGATAAATTCTCCCGGTCCGAAGGTGACAATTACCTCCTCGGAATAACCCGGCCCTGCCTCTCTGATGATTTCAAGCTGGCCTTCTTCGATGACCACCAGGTCATACTTGTCATCTCCCAGACGGAATACAAACTGCCCTGCGGAGATGTTCTGCGGAACTCCGAACTCAAAAAGTCGGGCCAGCTGGTCTCCCGCAAGATGCGGATAGGCTCTATCGCCCCAGATTCGGCGGCCCGGTTGTCGCGAGGGCATGACCTGCTCCCCTAGATCGAGGCATTACACCAGCAGCCGGTCCCGCACTGCACTGACATGGGTTGGCCCTTCCCGGCTCCGAGTTCTTCGACGCCTGAGGCAAGAATCAGCACTTCAAGGACGGGGGCGCAGTTCCCCAGGCCTCCGCCGGCAGCCGGGCCGATCCGTCTTCCGGCCTCTCTTCGCGGCGATGCCAGCACATGGCGGCCGTATTCAGACCTGGACAAGGCCGCCGTCAACGAAGAGCTCGGCTCCCGTGGTGAAGGAGCTCTGGTCAGAGGCGAGAAAGACGGCCGTGGCGGCGACTTCGTCGGGGCGTCCTATCCTGCCGAGGGGAATCTCGTCGGCGAGACGGTCTGCCAGTTGCCGTTCGTCCTTTGCCGGACTGCCCAGACCGCGGATGCCAGGGGTCTCTATAGGTCCCGGGCTGAGGGCATTGACACGGATGCCGCGCCCCGCGAGTTCGGCGGCCCAGGTGCGGGCCAGGTTGCGGATAGCTGCCTTGGTGGCGCTGTAGACCGTCATGGCCTGGACGCCCATCGAGGCGTTGGTGGACGAGAGCACGATGACCGAGGCGCCGTCCGGCAGCAACGGGAGTGCCTTCTGGACCGTGAAGATCGTCCCCTTGACATTGATGTCGAAGGTCGAACGGTACTGCTCCTCGGTGATCTCCTCCAGCCGCGCCAGCTCCCCGCCGCCGGCGTTGGCGACGACGACGTCCAGCCGTCCGGTGCCGCCCTGGATGATCGCGAACAGCTCATCCAGAGCGTCGAGATCCGAGACATCACTTTGTATGCCGAAGGCCCGTCCCCCGAGGGTCTCCACAGCCGCGTCAAGTTCGGGTTTGCGCCGCCCTGTGAGGTACACGGTGGCGCCCTCGGCGACGAACCGACCTGCTATGGCCAAACCGATCCCGGTCGAGCCGCCAGTCACCAGGCTGATCTTGCCATCAAGCTGTCCCATGATGCCCACATCTCCCTTGCGGCAACCCGACCAGAGACCGACTGAAGGCCCAGCGCACTGGCACGCGGCAACTACGCCCCAACCGACGCGGAGCCCTCCGCGTCCTAGCTCATGGACCGCATGGTTTAGATGGATCTGTACCTATTAGTAAAGAAGCTCTGAGTGGCGCGCTGCAACCGGAGGGGGCGCGCCTGCGGAGTATCGAACCGACGGCAGCCCGGCGACCGATCTGTGAGGCATGTCCACTCATGACGTTCCCCTTTCAGAACCGAGTAACAAGCGGACATGGAGACGCCAGTCCTGAATTGGCTACGACGTCCTCCGCGCTGTCCACCACGCTACGAACGGACGTGAGCTGACCCATCGGACGCAGAACACGAGAAAATCAGCGCCGTTCGTATCCGGGACCCAACCCTTGGTCACCGTCGGAAGCGAGGCTGACCTCTCGTCTGGTGGGGGCCTTGTCCAGACCGGTAACAGGAAGTCGGTCGGCCGCCAGCGCCGTGTGCGCGAGCCGTCGCAGCGTGCCTATGGGGGCCGGGACGTCGTCGCTCTCCGTAGACGACCAGCCCGACGAAGCGCACGAGCCCGCCACCGCAGTGGCGAGATCGAGGGTGTTCGACGTCTTATGGCCGTTCGACCAACTGAGGGAACGGCGGGAATCGACCCGGGACGCCCTCTGGTTGGCAGTGGCTGGAGACGTGATGATCACGGCACAGCCCACCACCCGGAGGGAACACCCGATGAGCGACGCCACAGTCCCCCTGAAGCAGCGAGTCGGCCGGTACGGCGTCTGGAGTGTCGAACTGCGCTCGGAGGACCCGGCCCGGCGCGGCGAACTGGACGAGGCCGCGGCCGAACTGGAGGAACTCGGGTACGGCGCCATCTGGCTCGGCAACAACAGCACCGCCGACCACGCCGCCCCGCTGATCGGGGCGACGCGCCGCATCGTCGTCGGCACCAGCGTCCTGAACATCTGGCAGCAGGCGGCCGCCACGACCGCGGCCGGCTTCGCCGAGGTGGAATCGGCGCACCCCGGCCGCTACCTGGTGGGTCTCGGAGTGAGCCACGGACCGCTGGTGAAGGACTACAGCCGCCCGTACGCGGCGATGACCGACTACCTCGACGAGCTGGATGAGGCCGGCGTCGCCGCCGACAGCAGGGTGCTGGCCGCGCTGGGCCCGACGATGCTGAAGCTGTCCGGCGAGCGGGCGGCCGGCGCCATCCCCTACCTGGTCACGCCCGAACACACCGCCCAGGCCCGCGAGATCCTCGGCGAGGGCCCGCTGCTCGCCCCGGAGCTGAAGGTGGTCCTGGAGACCGACCCGGCGAGGGCCCGCGCGCTGGCCCGCGACGCCCTCGCCATGTACCTCACCCTGCCGAACTACACCAACAACTTCCTGCGGCACGGTTTCACCGAGGCCGACCTGACGGAGGGGGGCAGCGACCGCCTGATCGACGCGGTCTTCGCCTGGGGCGACGGGGACCGCATCCGCGACCGCATCGACACCTTCCACCAGGCAGGCGGGGACCACGTGGCCCTCCAGGTGCTCACCGGCACCCACAGGGAGAAGCTCCCGAGGGAGGAATGGCGCAGGCTCGCTTCTCTCTTGGGATAACGGCCTCGGGGAACACCGGAACCGTGGTCATCCTCGCCGAGGGCAAAACGGTCGAGTTCCCGACCTGACTCACTTCGGGGCCCACGAGCCTTGCTCTGCGAGTGTGACCCTCCGGCCCGCGCGCGCCGCCTCTCGGATCCGCTCCAGCATGCGGTGTCGCCGGACGGCGTGCCGGAAGTCGGGAACACCGTCCTCATCCGGCGCAAGGTTCCCGGTGATCTGGTCGCGCAGAAGCGCGTACGCGTGGGCGACGTTGCAGGCGGGCTCGGTGGATCGCTCGGTCCATTGCGTCAGCGACCGCTGATAGCGGGCGGGGACCGGAAGTTCGGTCAACGCGCCGTCCTGTCCCCGGGCGCCGTACAGCCGCAGCCGCCCCTGGAACCACAGCGTCTGGTCGGCCTTGACGACGAGATCGCCGTCCGTGCCGTTGATCTCCCAGTGAAACGTGGTGGCGCGGGACGTCCCACCACGGATGTGTATTGCGGCTACGGCCCCCGACTCCAGCACCCCGGTGACGGCGATCTGGTCCTCTGCGGTCTTGGCCGCGACCTCCCCGCTCATGACGTTCGTGACCTCCGGGCGCAGGTTCTCGATGTGAGCCGACACCTCGCGGAACTCCCCGAGCACCATGGTCAGCGCGTCGACCGAGTGCCCGAAGGGGATCGACAGCAGCGTGGCGCCGCTCGTGACGTCCAGGATGTACGCATAGTTGTCGTCGTAAGTGGCGCCCCCGATCCAGCCCGACCCGAGCATGCTGGTCGACAGCACCCGCCCCACGTAGCCGTCGGCGACCAGATCCCGCAGGTACCGAAGCGGCGGAGCCGACCGGGCCTGCAGGCCGACGGCCGTGAGCACACCCCTGCGGTGCGCGAGGTCGGCCAATTCCTCGGCCTGCGCGAGGTCGGCACCCAGCGGCCATTCGCTGAACACCATCTTCCCTGCTTCGAGCGCGGGTCGGATGAGTTCCAGGTGATGCGGAACCTTCACCGTCACCACCACGAGATCGACTTCCTCACTGCGGGCCAGTTCCTCCGCGCTGCCGTAGGCCAGCGGCACCGCATACTTCTCGCCGGCCGCACGCGCGGATTGGGCGCTGCTGGCGCTCAGCGCGCGCAACTCGTATCCGTCGAGCCCGGCCAGTGCCGGCAGATGGGCGGTGGCCGCCCACCCGCCGCTCGCGCTCAGACCTACGACACCGACGCGGATCGGCTCCCGATGAGGGGAAGTGGACGTCATGTGCACCCCAGCGTTCGCGGTTGCCTGCTCTCTCATCTCAAAACGGCCCATAGCTATGGAGGACACGGGCTGAGCCATACGGTCAGCTCCATGTCGATTGGGTTGCCGTTCGTTATAGCGGCACCTCACTCGGCGAGTTCGCTCCGCCGCGCCCTGCCCTGTGGCTCGTCGGCGCTCCGAACCGGCTGAGGTACAACCGAACGAACGACCGGCGCTGACCAGCGCGCCCGCGACTGAGCAGCTCCGTTCCGCGTGCTGCCTCGGTTCCATCGCCACGGCGAGGCGGTTCATTGCGTCTACGGCGACGGGGCCAGCTCGATGGGAAGGTGCCGGGGGCCCCGCAGCACGGCGCTGTTCCGGTAGGGAGGAGGGTCTTCGACCAGGGTTGCGGTGGTGAGATGGGGAAGGAGCGTTCCCAGGGCGATCTGGGCTTCGACCCGGGCGAGGGGTGCGCCGTAGCAGATGTGGATGCCGCTGCCGAATCCGAGGTGCTGGTTGTCCCGGCGGGTGGGGTCGAACCGGTCGGGGTCGCGGAATCGCTTGGGGTCACGGTTGCCCGAGGCCAGCACGAGCAGCACGGGTACGCCCTTGGGGATGGTCGTGCCGGCGACGTCGACGTGGGTGAGGGGAATACGCTCCAGCAAATGGACGGGGGGCTCGTAGCGCAGCAGTTCCTCCACTGCGCCAGGAAGCAGGTCGGGTTCACGGCGCAGGCGCTCCAGCTGGTCGGGGTGGCGCAGCAGGGTGAGGACGCCGTTGGTGATCAGATTGACCGTGGTTTCGTGTCCGGCGACGAGCAGCAGCACGGCGGTGGCCGCCAGTTCCTCGCGGGTGAGCCCTCCAGCCGGGTCCGGGTCGTTGACGAACGCGGACAGCATGTCGTCCCCCGGGTGGCCGCGGCGCTGCTCGGCGAGGTCCACCAGGTAGCGGCCCATCTGCGCCCGGGCTTGGTTGCCGGCCCGTTGACTCGTGCCGAGGTCCTCACCGGGCCGGATGTCGCCGGAGTCGATGATGGCGTTGGACCACTCGCGGAAGGTCGGCTCGTCTTCGCGCGGTACACCAAGGAGTCGGCAGATGACGGAGACGGGCAGCGGATAGGCGAAGTCGTCGACGACGTCGACTCGCGTACGGCCCTGGAGCGACTCGATCAGTTCGTCGGTGATCCGGGTGATCTCGTCTCGCATCGCGTCGATCCGGCCCGGACTGTGCGGGGGACCGAACGGCCGTGTGGCCAGGCTGCGCAGCCTGCGGTGTTCGGGGTCATCGAGCCGGATGAAAGGGCGGGGCTCTTCCTCATCCGCCGGCAGGCCGCTGTAGGTGCCGGCGCGGTTGCGGCGGTCCGAGCTGAGCCGTGGGTTGTGGAACAGGCCGACAATGTCGTAGTACCCGCCAACCAGGTAGCTGCCGTCCGTCTGCCGCGCCACGCCCGCCTCGCGGAGTTCCGCGTACAGCGGGTACGGGTCGGGACGGTTGGCGTAGTCGGTGATCCGCTCCAGCAGGGTGTCGACAGCCATCGACGGGCTCCTCGTGACAGGGAAGAACGGAAGGGTCAGCCGGCGGGCCGGACCACGGTCAGCCGGCGGTCCGGCAGGTGACCGGTCAGCGCGACGGTTGGGCCGTGGGACAGCCCCCTTGGATCCGGCACGTCGGAGGGAAGCGCGAATTCGGTCACCAGCGGATGGCCGTCGGCCGCGCCGGGCACGGGCGGGAACGGGGCGGCGGCCTCGATCAGGCCCTGGTAGTACTCCAGCCACTTGGCCATGTTGACGGTGACGGCGGCAGTGATGCGGCCCCGGTAGCCGTAGACCGCCACCAGACGGCGTTCGCTGAGCGAGCCCTGGGCGATGACCACCTGGTCGGAGTAGGTAGGGACACCCACGGACTTGATGTTGACCCCGAACTGACTCGACCAGAAGACCGGAACCGCGAGGTGGGGACGCCGCGGCGGCCCGGAACTGATCATGTTGTGGGCCGCCACCTCGGCCTGCGCGACCGCGTTGCCCCAGTGCTCCAAGGAGAGCATCTGGTAATCGAAGAGCGGGTGAGGGAAGCGGGAGACGTCGCCGGCCACAAAAACATCGTCGGTGACGATTCCGTACATGTCGAAAGCGCGGCACCCCGCGTCACAGGCGACCCCGTGCGGGCCCGCCGCCAGCCCGGAATCCGCCAGCCACTCGACGTTGCGGACCGCACCCATGGCGATGACGCACACGTCCGCGTCGATGTGGCTGCCGTCGGAGAGGTCAGCTCCGGTGAACCGCCCGCTGGCGTTCCCGCACAGCGCGGTGACCGTCACTCCGCAGCGCAGGTCCACGCCGTGGGCCCGCTGCAGGCCGGCCGCGAGTCTCGCCAGCGTGCCGCCGAGGGCGCCCACCAGCGGTGCGGTACCACGTTCTGCGACCGTGACCTCGATGCCCCGCTCCCGGCAGGCCGAGGCGATCTCCGAACCGGTGAAGCCAGCGCCGATGATCAGCACCCGGCGCGGCCCGGCGGCCAGCAGCTCGGCCAGGCACCCGGCGTCCTCACGCGTGCGCAGGGTGAAGACTCCATCCAGGGCAGCCTGCTCCGGTTGGGGCCAGGGGCGCGCCCGGGTTCCGGTGGCGATCAGCAGCCGGTCGTAGGGCAGGGACTCGCCGTCGGCCAGCAGGACCTGACGGCCGACCGGGTCGAGCCCCGTGGCCCGCACTCCGAGCCGCCAGTCGGCGTCCGGGGCGCGGCGCATCGGCAGCCCGGTGGTGTCCGCCGCCGACATGCCGAGCAAAACCTGCTTGGACAGCGGCGGCCGGTCATAGGGCGGATGGCGCTCGTCCCCGACCACGGTCAGCGAGCCGGTGAAACCCTCCTCGCGCAGCTGCTCGGCAGCCCGCAACCCGGCCAGCGACGCGCCGACGATGACGATGGGGCCCTCCCGAAGGTCACCGGGCACCGGCGCTCACCTCCTCACCCACGAGGATCGCCTGGACCGGGCACGCCGCAGCGGCCTGGCGCACGCGCTCCAGCTGATCGTCCGGGACTTCCTGGCGGTACAGCAGCGCTTCCTCGCCATGCAGCTCGAACATCTCCGGTGCGAGAAACACGCACTGCGCATACGCCTGGCAGCGGGTGAGGTCCACGACGAGCCGCATCCCAAGCCTCTCCCTCCATCGCCTTGAGCTCCCTGTCTCTTTCTAGGCTCGGAATGCGCCAGGCGCCCGCCCGGCTACTCCGTCGGGACCAGATCCAGCGGGCAAGGGCGTTCGAGAACGCGCAGGTGGGCCGGAACGAGGCTGCGATCGGGCACCAGGAACGGAGGCGCTGCGAAAGGGATGAGTGTGGGGATCACCGGCGCCGACCCGACCGCAGGTACCTGATCACACAGAGCTCTACCATCACGTCAGCCTCGCCCAGACGGACCCTGACCGCATGCCAAAGAATGCAGACCGACAGTGGCCGGCATGGCCACCGGATGCTTTGGGAAGCGGTCATCCTCTCGCCTGCTGCTGCCGTAACTACACCGCGTCAACCGCTCACGCCAGGATCAGAAACAGCTTCTTTGCGGGTCGAGGCAGACATCGTGGGCATGGGCGTCGGGTTTGGCATATCCATCGCGGCCCAGCCCAAAGTCATCCGATCGCGAGCTGTCCGCCGCGTGCCTCGAGAACCGCGCCGGTGATGTAGCTGGCGCGGGACGAAACAAGGAACAGAACCGCTTCCGCGATTTC
>NZ_JBSFIH010000103.1:0-13945 GCF_053597455.1 Streptomyces sp. NPDC001393 | reverse complement strand
TTCACTGCCACGGTGCGGCCCAGGCGGGTGTCATGCGCGAGGTAGACCTCCGCCATGCCACCACGGCCGAGCACCTGGCCCAGCTCGTACCGGCCACTCTGGCGACGCAGCTCTTCCACAGCGAGTCCCCTGCCTCTTCCTTTTCCGGGGCCTTTCGGAGCCCGAACCTTCCGACACGGCCCTGCGCCGGCGGCTCGACGTGCGGTGATCGCAATGGCGATTGCGCGATCTTAGCCTTGGATCCACCCGCTCAGCTCGCCCTGATGAGCAGGCAGAGTTGCCCGGGTCACGAGACACGGGGGCAAACGGTTGGCGATGTGCAGTCAAGGATCGCTTCCGGTCAACTTGCCCCTCTCTGGGCTATCGCCACTGGGAGCCGCCGACCGTAACCGCGCGTCGAAGAGGCGAGGGCTTCGGCGTCCGGCCGTCAGGCGGCGATGACGCGAAACCGGCACGCAGCCACAGCCACCCTCCGGTCGTTACGCCAATCCCTCACCGGCGGTTGTGTTCTCGGCCAGTTTGTGGCGCAGACGCGAAAGGCCGATGGCGAGGACGGCGAGGAGGAGCAGCCCCTGAAGGTAGGGCATGGCCCGATAACCGGTCTGTACCACTACACCGTTGAGCCAGTCCGGGTGTAGGGGGTAGGGCAACCCGGGGTCGAACGGCAGGGTCATGCAGGTGGTGTGCGCGAGTAGTACGGGGTCGAACCACGAGCGGGGCAGCATCGCCACGAGGAGCCAGGCGATGGCGTCGTACCAGGGGCGGACGTAACCGGTGCCCAGGAGGTAGCCGGCCGCGAGGGCGAGAGCCGGGCGGGCCGTCATCTGGACGATGTCGCTCTCGTCGACGGGGGGCAGCGCCACGAGCAGCAGAGCGGCGATCCCGGCGACCGCCATGACCTCGACAAGGGGCACGAGGTGCCCCGCCGCACTGCCGAACACAGGCCTCAGCAGATTCCGCTGCAGCAGCGGCCACGGCGAGCCGACCACCGGTTGATCGCTGACGGCCGCCGCATTGCGGACAGCCCGTGGCACGAGGCCGTAGGCGACCGCCAGCAGCAGGCCACTCGCCGATGCGGCGACGGCCAGGCGGCGCCAGTCATGGCGCAGGTGCCACGCGAAGGGCAGCGCGAAGATCCCGAGTGTGAGCTTGACCGCGGTCGTCGCCGCCAGCGCGAGCCCCGCGGTGAGGCCTGAACGGCGCAGCGCCCAGAAGGCCACGACCACGCCGAGCGCGCCGAGTCCATCGATGTGCGGCCCTACGACGAGGTTCCACAGCAGGACCGGGTTGAGTGTCCACAGCAGTTGCGAGCGCACCCGGCGCCGCGGATCTGGTCCGGCCAGGCGCAGCAACAGGGCCCCGGTGGCGATGAACGAGGCTCCGTTGAGCAGGGAGAGCATCCACACGGTGGTCAGCATCGATGTGCCGCCGATCACCGAGGCGAGCCATTCAGTCATGGTGGCCAGCGGTCCGTAGACCGACGGGTTGTGCAGCCAAGGCTCTGCGATCGAGAGTTGCCCGATCGGGTCGCCGGTCTGCGCCAGCCCGAAGGGCGTCACCCGGTACGGGTCGAGGCCGAGGGCGGCGATGCGGCCGTACGCGGCGTAGTTGAGCGGATCCGTGGTCCCCATGGGCGGCACGCACACCAGAGCGACGGTCCCGACCGCGCCGAGGGTGAGCAGGGCGTGGGGGCGTGGTGACCATCCGCGGCGTGTCGCGGCGAGCCCGGCTGCCACGGCGGCGGTGCCGAGCAGGAGCACCATGGCGACGAGCACCCAGATGGACAGGTCCGAGGGGTGGGCGTTCCAGAACCACGGCGGGAGTTTCCTGGCGGAGCCAAATACCGGCTCGACAGACGATGGCCCGAGCAGCCCCAAATAGACCATGAGGAACACGCAGACCGAACATGCCGCGAGCGCACCCTTGCCGAGAGCCCCACCTCTGTCACGGCCGATCCGGCGTGGCGCGATCGTAGGGGGCTCGGTATGCCCCTCCGAGGTCGCGGATGACAAGAGATCGCCTGACACGCCTAAGACCTCGACCTTCGTTAAATGTGGGCTCGAGGGAAAACCGGCCGCTGGTGACGGCAGATTTCCGGAACTTGGACTGAACATACGACAAGTGATCGCCAGACGTGGCACGACAGCATGAACTTGCGGTTACTCATTTGTGTACGGCGTTCGAGTTGTGTTCGTGCCCCACGGCCTGAAGCCCGCCACCGTCACTTACGTCGTCAGGTGCTCCATCCAGGTCGGCACCACCGCGTCCGGGCGCCCCGACTTCCCCCACATCTGTGCGGCGTACACCCACGCCTCGTCATGGGCCGCGGTGTTCACCGTGCGCGGCGATCACCAGGGCGCACCCCTGGCGGTGACCGTCGACCCCGACCCCGAGCGGCACGATCCCTCCGGCAGCGGGACGCCCAGGGTAGGACGGACCACGTGATCCCTACGCCCGGACAACCGTAGGGCCTCGAGTGATTCCCGCAGGGCGGTGTCCATCACGCTCATCACGCAACAGCAGTGTGGAAGGCCCGGAGTGCGGGCGCGCTGTCGTGGACGCCATGCACGCTCGTCACCAAGGACAGGACGATGTCTTTCCTGGTTCAATTCACGAACTGAACCGCCCCGGGTTCGGTAGAGATCTCAGATTGTGGTTGTGACCTGGGGCTTCGTGAGTTCCGTGTAGAAGCAGATCCTTGCCCACGAGGCCATCAGGCTCAGGCCCATTGTGGGCACTGCTGCGCGCGGTGCCGCCGCTGCGGCGGTCTTCAACGAGGCCGTGAGACGTCTCTGGCTGGCACGGTCGCGTGGCCTGATGACGTCCGGTAGTCCTCGATGGTCATGGAGTTGTAGAGGCGTGCGCTCTTGGTGGTGAGGCGGAGGAGAGTGCGGCTGGGGCCTGCGGGAAGGGCGGAGATCAGGCGGGCGCCCTGGGCCAGTCCCCGCACGCCGAGGCGGGACGTGGGGATCAGGGTCTTCGCCGCGCTCAGCGCGACCGCGCGGCTGCCGTGCACGTGCTCCGCCATCGCGTGCTCGTAGGCGGGGAAGGCGCGCTCGTGGTCTCCGCCCGCGCGCGCCAGTTCTCCGGCGAGGACGTATGCGCCGACGACGGCCAGGGTGGTGCTGCCGCCGACAGCCGGACCGGGGCAATAGCCTGCGTCGCCGACGAGTGTCACCCTCCCCTGCGACCAGGTGTCCATGCGGAGCTGGGTGATCGAGTCGAAGTAGAACGCCGGGGTGCGGTCGAGCTCGTCCAGCCAGCGGTCCACGTGGGTGTGCATGCCCGCGAACGCACAGCGCAGCAGCTCCTTCTGCCGGGGCACGTCGTGGTGGTGGTAGTCGAGTTCGCGCTCGCGGCGGAACAGGAACAACGCCCGTGCGTCGCCGAGGTGCCGCGCGCCGTACATGCCGGCAGTGCGGCCGACGCCGACGTGGATGAGAAGTTCGCCGTCGAGGTCGGAGATGTTCGGCAGGGTCAGCACCCCGAGGTAGGCCCCGATGAAGGTGCTGAAGCGGGACTCGTCGCCGAAGACGTGGCGGCGCACGTTGGAGTGCAGCCCGTCCGCGCCGACGACGAGGTCGAAGCGGCGCGGCGCGGCCTCTTCGAACCGCACCTCGCCGTCGGGCGAGATCGCGGTGATTGAGTCGCCGAAGATGTACTCGACGTCGTCGCGTGTGGCGTCATAGTAGATCTCGCTCAGGTCGTCGCGCATGATCTCGACGTGCCGGTCGGAGGTGGCGCTGAAGATCTTGGAGAGGTCCGCCCGGACGGGACGCCGTGCGCCCTCCCGGTAGACGGTCATTCGGTTGGTGCCGGTGGCCCGCTCCTCGATACGCGGGAGCACGCCCATCTTCTCCGAGATGTTCATCGCGGGCCGGAAGAGGTCGACCGCGTGGCCGCCGGTCTTGCGCAGCGCCGGGGCCCGCTCAACGACGGTGACGGAGAAGCCGTGCCTGGTGAGCCAGTAGGCCAGCACCGGACCGGCGACGCTGGCGCCGGAGACGAGAATCTGCATGGCACCCCTCGTTTTCATTCAGTCCACCCGTACGGCGTGGATCGCGGTGAAGGCCAGCAGGAGGGCGGCGGTCCGCGGGGGATCCTCGAGTATGGGTGAGTGCCCGAGACCGGAGAGCAGCTCGACCTTTGCGCCCGGAACGGCGCGGTAGTCGGAGGCGGATGAGGACCGCCATCTGCGGTCGTCCTCGCCGAAGATCACCAGTAGCGGCTTGCCCAGAACCGTCAGCCGATCCGGCAGCGCCCGCTGATCCAGGTAGTCGCGGGTGGCCCGCATCGTCGTGGTGAGCGAGTGGTACGTCATACCGCGCACGTCGTCCAGGAGCTCTTCCGGGATCTGATAGCCCGCGCGGCTGAAACCCGTGCTCGCGAACTGCTGGAGCTGCTCGTCGGTCGGCGGCCACTGCGAGGGGCCGATGGCGGCGGACTGCGGTGCGATGAAGGCGTCCAGGCTCGGTCCGGTGTTGACGAGCGCGAGCGCGGTCACCAGGTCGGGCCGCTGTTCGGCGAGGGCGGTGGCGACCACGCCGCCGCTGGAATGACCGACGACCACGGCGTGCTCGACGCCGAGCCGGTCCAGTGCCACGCCGGCCCGGCGTGCCTGGTCCGGGATCGCGTAGCTGCGGTCGGCGGGTTTGGCCGACCGGCCGTGCCCGAGAAGGTCGATCCGGATGACGTGGTGAGACCCCGTCAGCAGCGCAACTATCGGGTTCCACGAGCGGGTCGAGGATGCGGACCCGTGGATGTGCAGGAGTGCGGGGGCGTCTCGGGGGCCGTCCTGGCACACATGGATGTCGCCGTCGTCCAGCGACAGGGTCCAACTCTCGTTGGCCTCGGTGCCGCCGTTCACGTACGGACCGCCGTCAGAAACAGTCATGAGCCCACTGTCTACGCGGTACCCGCCGACGGATTGGACGAATGTTCCCTCAGCCGGCCCACATAGCATGGGACGGTGCGGACTTTCATGCACGGTGCGGCTGTGTGGGACGTCGCATGCCCGCAGCGGCCCAGCCGGGTTGCGGGTGTCACCATGGCCGGGTTCCGTGTCCGTGAACTGGACGCGCTCCGGATGGTCCCGCACCCGGCCGTGACGCTGCTCCTGGAGTTCGGTGCCGGTTCGCCCGTCGTCGACTGGGCCGCAGGGCAACAGCAGCGGGGAAGCGTCGTCGCCGGGCCCGGGCTCGGGTCCGGCGGCGCGGTCCGGGCGCGGGGAGAGAACGTCGAGTGCGTGCAGGTGCGCCTGTCCCCGGTGATCGCACGCGCGGTTCTGGGCGCCTCCCCCGCCGACCTCGACGGCGCCGTCGTGTCGCTGGGCGACCTGTGGGGCCGGGAGGCGTCACGGATCCGCGAGCAACTCGGCGACATCTCGTCGTGGCAGGATCGCTTCGCGTTGACGGACGCGCTGCTCGCCCGCCGGCATGAGGCGGGGCCGCCGGTGGACCCGGAGGTGGCCTGGGCCTGGCACCGGATCGTCGGCAGCCGTGGCCTGACCCGGGTCGACGGACTGGCGGCCGAGGTCGGGTGGAGCCGTAAGCGGCTGTGGTCCCGGTTCCGGTCGCAGCTCGGCCTGCCGCCCAAACGCGCCGTGAAGCTGGTCCGTTTCGACCATGCCGCCCACCGCCTGGTCGCCGGTGAAGGCGCGGCCCACGTCGCGGCCGACACCGGCTACGCCGACCAGTCCCACCTGCACCGGGACGTCATGGCGTTCACCGGGACAACCCCCGCGACTGTGGCCGACGAGCCGTTTCTCGCCGTTGACGACATCGCATGGCCCAGCCGCGGAACAACCGCCATGCCACACGTCCCCGGGGAGCTCCGGCTCGGTCGCCGGCCGGAGGTGAGACAGCCACCGCTGTGAACGTCGTCGGCCACCGGACTCCTTCAGCTGTGGGTCGTGAAGCCCACCGTCACCGGCAGCACCTGGTAGAGCCGCAAGATCACCCGCGTTTGCGGCTGGTGACGATCCTGCTGGCTTGGACCGACCGGCAAATGGTGGGTGGGGCAGCCCAGGCGGGCTCGAACCCAAGGCAGGCACGAGCCTGAGTGATCATGGAGTTCCTGACGCTCGGTGATCACCCGGAGGGCTCGTGCCTGCGGTCCCAGCATGCCGGCGACGGGTTCCAGACCGGACCGTCTTCGAGTACGTCGTGCTCGCGCTGGTCCACGGCTCCGGCTATGCGTCGTGGACTTCCACCTCTACCTCGCCGCCACTCTCGTCAGGCTCCGCATGCTCATCCGACGCTCGACGCGCTGCTACCGCTGGGACGGCCGCCCCACCACCCGACGCCTCAAGTGATTCATCTGCCGGTCGGCCTCAGCCCCAGTCCTGCAGCTGCTGGAGCAGGTCGGCGTCGCCCTCGATCCGCAGCGAGCCGGCCGGGATGCGCATGTACATGAGCAGGGCCATCTCGCTTGCCGTGCCGTAGATGGCGGCGGTGGGCTTGCTCTCGGCGGCCTCCGCCGCGGTGAGGCGGGTGAAGCGGGAACCGGCGGCGTCCACTGTCTGGCGCCAGGAGCCGGCCTCGGCTGCGTGGTAGTCCATGGTGGCGGGCTCGCCCGGCCACGGGACTGTGCCGGTGCAGACGGTGGCGAGGAACTCCTCGATGGCGTCGACCGCCTCGGTCGTCGGCAGCTCCTGCGGGGTACCGGAGGCCAGCTGGGCGTCGTAGGTGTGGATCAGCGATTCCGGGACGCGGCGGCGGGCCACGGCGGCCACCGTGTGCGGCGAGGCCAGCGGCTCCCACCAGGCCCAGCAGCCCCGGTCCGGGCCAGCCTCGCGCAGAGCAGTGAGCAGCTGCTCCGTCGAGTCGGCCAGCCAGGTTATGAGGGCCTCGCGCTCCCTGGGCGCCGCCAGGCCGTCCTTGCTCGGCCGCTCGTCGCCCGGCGCGGTGTTCAGCACGATGTAGGCCCAGAAGCGGTCCCCCTCACTGAGGTGGTTCGCCAGGTCGTACAGCGTCCAGCCCGGGCAGGACGGGACGTCGGCGTCGAGGCTGGGGGCCGCGGCGACGGCGGCGCGGAACGCGGCGGAACGCTCGTCAATCATCCGCAGCAGGGTGGGGAAGTAGAGATGATCAGTCACGCGGACCTTGTATCACCCGGACCGGGACTCTCGCGCTCGATTGAGACCGACCGGCAGATGGATCACTTGAGGCGCCGGGTGGTGGGGCGGCCGTCCCAGCGGTAGCGGCTCGTCGAGCGTCGGATGAGCATGCGGGGCGTGACGAGAATCGCGGCGAGGTGGAGGTAGAACTCGACGACCGCGCCGTTCCTCTCGGCGCAGCGCCGGAGCTGGGACTGCGGCACGGCAGGGATAGGCGCTATCACTCAGCGGGCTTGCTGGAGGTGCCTAGCTCCTTCACGACCAGGCCGCGGCTGATCTGCACGGCCCAGAAACCCACGCAGGCACCACCCGTTCACCTTCGGGTGGTGCCTGCCGCGCGCTGCTGTCGAGACTCAGGCCTTGTTGACCTTGGCCGCGCGTCCCGGTCCTTGGATCTGGAACGAGACGGTGTCCCCGGGATGGATCTCGTCGGGGTCGATCACGAGGTCGTCTACCGTGAAGTACAGCACGGGACCACCTTGGTCGTTCTTGATGCTTCCCTCGCCCGGGTCCGCGTTCCACTCATGGATCTTGCCTTGGTCCATGGCTGTGTCTCCTTGGCTTGATGGGGGGGGCGAGCTCCGGTCGCATGCCGGGCTCGCTCCCAGCGAACGCGAACCCGCGTGCGTCAGCGACCGCTGTGCGTCGAACAGGTGACGACGCCGTGTCAGCCCACCGACGGGCGTTCAGCGCTCCCATACCTCCGGGCCGCCACCGTGCCACTCGATCAGCGGCGAGTTCACCAGGTCCACCACGTCCAACCCCTCCAGGCCGGCACGCTCCAGGAACACGCTCAGGTCATGCAGGCTGTATGCGGTTCCCAGCGTCTCGCTGCCGACCTGGATGCGACGGCCGCCACCCTCTCCGGGCGGGAACACGATCACGCGACGCTCAGCCATAGCCTCAGCCTCGCCCAACGGTAGGTGAGGCGCATTCGGGGGACGGCTGTCAGGGGCGGCGGTTGCCCCACGGGGGTCGCGTTGTCGTCGTGGTGTCTTGTGGCCGAGCTACACCAGCCGGTGTAGCGTCGTAATCAGCAGTCGTGGTTCCGAAGTCCCGTTCGCCCGTGATCGCATCGCGGGCGTTTTTGCTGTTCAACGCCTCTCCGGACCAGGGCGATCACCTCCGGGACCCGCACGGTGCGGGACCCGATACGAGTTCCCTCGAAGGAGACAGGCACATGGCCAAGGGCACTGTGAAGTGGTTCAACGCGGAAAAGGGCTTCGGCTTCATCGAGCAGGAGGGTGGCGGCCCCGACGTCTTCGCCCACTACTCGAACATCGTCGCCCAGGGCTTCCGCGAGCTGCAGGAGGGCCAGAAGGTCGAGTTCGATGTTACGCAGGGCCAGAAGGGCCCGCAGGCGGAGAACATCCGCCCCCTGTAACGACACACGCAAGAGAGGCCCCAGCTGGTGGGTACATCCCGGCTGGGGCTTCTTCGTTCCCGTCCGCCGGTTGCGCCTGCCGGGGCCGCCCTACCTGTCAGCCCTCGCTCGGGACGATGAAGCCCCTCGCTGGCCTGGGCTCTTCCGGGTCACGCGAGTCCGGCTGCTGCGTGCGCTTCCACGCAGCGACCAGATCCGCGTGCCGCGGGTCGATCCACTCGGGCATGCGGCCTCCCTTCGTGCCCCCGCAGCCCAGGCATTGATGTTGCTGTGTGGTCGTCCCCGACGGGGGCGGGGACGACCACGTCTCCAGCGGACGACCTCGCGCCTGATCCGCCGTCGGGGAGGCCGCTGGAGTCCTACCCGCCCCCGACGCGATCGGCGTGCGTCGGGAGCGGGAGCCCTTTTCAGCGTTGTCTCGGCGCCGTCTGCTGGGGAGCGCGTCGGCAAGTCCGCGCATGCACGACGATGACAGAGCCAACAGCAGTCGCCCCGACGTTGTGGATCTCCTCGGTCTCTTCGTCGGGCCGGATCGTCTCGGTGCATCCTGCGCAGTTCATTCACGGTGAGTGAGTAGCAAGTAGGCGATCTCTCGGACGAGTCGGTTGGTACGTCCTTGACCTCAAGTCCAGTTGAGTTTCTACGGTCGATCTCGTCGAACTGACTCAGACAACGGCAGGGATCCCGGCATTGGAGTACTCGCACAGCGACACCGGCCTGATCAAGCAGCCCATCGGCTATTGGAGTTGGGCGGCACCACCGCGACCGGCCCGGCTCCCCGCCGCTGCGTGACCAGCTGCTGGAAGATCATTGGTCCTACATGGACCGGTACGCGAAGGAGATGATCGCCCGGGGCCCAACCCTCGCCGACGACGGCGACACACCCACCGGAAGCGTGCACATCGTCGGCCTGCCCGATCCCGCCGCTGCCCACACTTTCGCCTTCGAAGAGCCGAACTACCAGGTCGGCGCCTACCGGGACGTGCTGCTGCGACGGTGGCACAACACGCTGGGGCGCACCATGTGGGACTTCCCCGGCGGCCGGACCGGCGGCAACCGGTATCTGGTGCTCGGCCTCGGCACAGGGCAGGCCGCCGACCTCGCGGTGCCGCCCGACCGGGACGAGCTGATCGCCTACGGGCCGCTGCTGTCCGACGACGGCACCACCTGGCTGGGCACGGCGGTGTTGCTCCGGGCGCCGGACCCGGAGACGGCACGCGCCATCCTGACGCCGGACCGGTACGCCGACATCGAGGTGCACAACTGGCAGTTCGGCGGGCGGCCCTCCTGATGGAGGACATCCAGTCCGATGTCACCGCGGAAGTCCGTCGGATCGCTCGGCAATCCCGTGTTTCACCCGAACCCGCGGATGGATCAGCCTGACGCATACTGGCGCACCCGTGGGTTCGCGCTGAGCAACTTTCAGTTTCCCCGAACCCACGGGGATCCCGGTCCCGTAGTCCTACCTCTGCCCCCAGCCGCAAAGTAGGGCTTCGGGGCCGAGTAGTTCCGGAGTGCGCATTGGCGCGTGCCTGGATGCCGCTGACGCGAAGCTCAATGCACTGTACATAGCCGTTGGGGCTGCTCACCCGAGGTTCCGGGTGGGCAGCCTCAACAGCCACGGGGTCAGTTTCCGGTCGGGTGGATCTGGGCGATGCCGGCAGTGGTGCCCTGGTAGAGGGTGCCGTCGGGGCCGGAGACGCCGGCGAGCTGGGTGGTGTCCCACGGCTGGCCGGTGCCCAGGGGCTGGGTGCTGACGGTCCGGCCGGTTGCGAAGCCGATGACGTTCAGGGCAAAGTTCTCGGTGGTGCCGGTGAGGGTGCGCTGGACGGTGTAGATGTTGCCGTCCTCGGTGGAGAGCTTCGGCAGGGCGGACGAGGGGACGGGGTTGGTCCACGCCTGGTCGCAGCCGGATTCGTCGGGGCGGATGTCGATGCGGGTCATGCCGCCGGGCAGCGGGACCGCCGGCTGGCCGGGGTGGTAGTTGTAGCCGTAGGTGTTGACGACGACCACGCTGTTGCCGAGGCCGATGGGGGCGTTCTCGGCCGCGCTCGCGCCGGGGCTGAAGAGCGGGTAGCTGCACAGCAGTTGGCTGCCGCCGGTGAGGGCGTCGAGACGGTAGACGAGCAGGTGCTCTTGGGAGTCGTTGTTGTCGGTGATGGCGAGGTAGCGGCTGCCGGCGGGGCCGAAGAAGGTGGGGGTCGTGCCGGTGCCCTGGCTGAGCCGGCCCGGCTTGATGAAGGTGCCGCGGTCGTACGTCTGGCGCGAGGTGGTGTAGGGCGTTCCGTCGGGCCGGGCGCGCATCAGATACAGGGCGTGGTCGGAGGGGACCGCGACGCCGACCGGTGAGGCGGAGATGGAGTTGGCCACCTGTTCCCCTGCCGGGAGGGTGGTGGCGTGGGTGGCGCCGCTGTAGGGGTTGATGGTGCCGACGACGCCGCCCGCGGTGCTGAACCAGATCAGGTCGCGAAAGTCCGGGGTGATGCTCTCGACGTAGTCGCAGGCGGGCGTGGAGCCGCAGTGCGCGGTCACCAGGGCGCTGACGTCCCAGTCGTCGGTGACGGTGAAGGACCAGTTGCCGGTGGTGTCCTGGGTGTGTGCGATGCGCAGGACGTGGTTGGCGCCGTCGCCGAGGACGGCGCGGTCCTGGTCGTCGAGGTACATGTAGAAGCCGCCGAGCGCCCCGCTGGGCGGCAGTGTCATGGTGGCGAGCGGGGCGAGGGTGGTCGGGTCCAGGAGGCTCAGTTCGCCTTGGCGGGTGGTGTGGTTGACGCAGTAGGCGATCACCTTGCCCTCGCGGTCGAGCAGGATGGTCGGGCAGATCGTCCCATTGGCAGTGAGGGTGGCCCGGATAGGGTCGGTGCCGGGGCCGGGCCGGGGTGCGGCGTCCGAGGAGTAGCTGTCGCTGTGCATGGCGCCGACGCCGGCGGGGGCCATGAACGGGTTGTTCGGGCCGAGTTCCGAGGTCAGTGCCGTGGGGGCCGCGGCCGCGCTGGCAGTGGTGGCGGCGCTGGCGACGGCCGCGCCGGGGATGACCGCGGTGGCGGTGGCGAGACCGGCGGCGCAGAGTCCGACGAGGGCGCGGCGGATCGGAGAGCGGCTCATGGCGGTGCCTTTCGGTGGGCGAGGACTTCCGGTGGGTGACGAGCCAGGTGACGTGAGGAGCAGGCCAGGCAGGAGCAGGCGGGGCAGGGCCGTGAGCCTCAGCGGGCGAAGCGCCGGAGGATCGGCAGGGCACCGACCTTGATGTCAGCGCCGACGGCGCGGCCGCGAAGCATGACTCCGGCGGTGCGGACGGTGATCATCGTCAGGACCATCAGCATGAAGGCGGTGCCGTAGGTGGCGGCCGGGACGTGGTGGGCGATGGAGAAGCCGGCGAGCTGGTGGGTGAACCAGTGGGTGGAGCCGTAGGCGAAGCCCATGCGCAGGGCCATGGCGAGCGTCCACAGGGCGGCGTACGGCCAGCCGGCGACGGTGACCAGGCGGTGGTCGCTCTCGTCGCGGCGGACCTTGATCAGCGCGATCGAGGCCAGCCCGAACAGCAGGCCCGCGCCGAGGCCGGCCGCTTCGAGCAGATGGGCGGTGCTGCCGGAAGGCATCGCCTTGAGGTAGTGGAAGCCGACGCCGCCGACGATCGCGACCGGCAGGAGCAGGCGCTTGGCGTCGGGGCGGCGGGTGCCGAGCTGGGTGACCAGGATCGCGACGAAAAGGCCGGTGTAGAGCAGGTAGTCGCTGACGCTCATGGTGTCCTCCGAGGCGGGCTGCTGTGGGGTCTTTCCGGGGCCGGTCGCCCTTACATCTCTAACGATGCATCTCGTATGATGGATCTGTCAAGATGTATTCGGATGGATGTATCACCAGGGATGTACCTTGAGGGGATGGAAATGAGCGACCTCTACCAACTCGGCCGCCGCCTGGCCGAAATCGCCCTGACCGACATGGGCGCCGACGAGCTCGACCTCGCCCCCGGCGAGTTCCTCGTCCTGCAGGATCTGACCCTGAATGGGCGCAGCAGCGTCTCGGACGTCACCAAGCGGACCGGCCTGGCCCAGAGCCGGGTCTCCACGGGCGTGCGCGCCCTCACGGCCCGTGGCTGGACGCGCACCGAGGCCGATCCCCACGACGGCCGCCGCACCCTGGTGGACCTCACCCCCGAGGTCCGCGCCGCCGCCGCCGAGCGCCGCGCCGCCCGCGCCGACGACTACCTCCGCACCACCCTCATCGCCGCGGGCGCGGACGCGGACGAACTCCCGTCGCTGACCGCCGGCCTGACCCGGCTGCACCAGCTCCTGGTCCGCGGCCAGTCCCCGCGCCGTTTCCCTGACCCAACCGGCTGAGCACCTTCCTTCCCCCGGCGAAGGCGGTAGCGCCGAGTCGGGGCTTGGGTGCCACTCTCTCTGGCGACGTGCTCCTCCCACGGGCCCCGGCCGCGGAGTAGCGGTCAGGGTGTCGCGGGCGCAGTGCCCTTGGGCTGCCGCGGCACGGTCTTCTCGCGGTCGAGATGCCCGTACACCGTGGGGCGCGGGACGCCGAACAGGTCGGCGATCTGCTGGACGGTCTTCTCGCGGGCGTCGTAGAGCTGCTGGGCGAGTGCGGCCTGGGCCTCGGTGAGCCTGGGCCGGCGCCCGCCGACCCGGCCGCGGGCCCGCGCGGCGGCGAGGCCATCCATCGTGTTGGCCACGATCAGCTCTCGCTGGCTCTCGGTGAGCACCGAGAGCATGCCGAACCTCGCGCGTCCCTCCACGGTGGCGGTGTCGATGCCCTGCTCGATGACGTGCAGGCCGATCCCGCGCTCGCGCAGGTTGGCGCCGAGGGTGACCAGGTGGAGGACGGAGCGGGAGGGCCGGTCGAGCCTGGTGATCTTCAGGGTGTCGCCGGACCGCAGCAGCTGCAGGACCAGGTCGAGCTTGCCCCGCCGACGTCGTCCCGGCCGGGGGGAGACCGGGGCGACGCCGGGGTTGTCGGTCATGCGCTGCAACCCCGCGCTCGATCGGTTGACCGCCAGGCGCAGGCGCTTGCCCGCCGGGGCCGGGATTCAACCAGGCACAGCACTCTTCCGGGTGCAATTGGGGCAGCAATACCAGCACAGGTCAAGGAGGAAATCTATTGCGACGACGGTAGACATTGGCCGTTCGCGGGGTTACCGTTTCTCTCGTACCCAGGAAGTCGAAGTGGGTACGGCAGACAGGAACTGCCGTACATGCAGGTCAAGCAGGACGCGACCCGAAGGGGTCGCGAGCAGTACCCGCGTTGCCCAGCAGTACAACCGAGTAACCGAAGGTAAGGAGCAGAGGCGCCATCAGGATCGCCCGGGCGAGGAAGCAGTCCGCCCGGGTACCGCAAGGCCCTGGATTGGAAGGTGGTCCCCGGTCACGCATCCGCGATCCCCGCAGCCCCGCCCTCCCAGGCGGACCTGCGGAAAAAGAAGGCCGGCGTAGTCGGCC
>NZ_JBSFIH010000102.1:0-14073 GCF_053597455.1 Streptomyces sp. NPDC001393 | reverse complement strand
CAGGGTCGCGATGTCCGCGTAGGCCTTGGTCGTCACCTCGCCGGCCACATGCACCAGGCCGGTGGTGATCAGCGTCTCGACGGCGACCCGGGAGGTCGGGTCCTCACGCAGAAGCGCGTCGAGAATGGTGTCGCTGATCTGGTCAGCGATCTTGTCGGGGTGACCCTCGGTCACGGACTCCGAGGTGAACAGGCGACGGGACACAACGCTCCCTGTGGTTGCAGCGGCTGCTGGCTGATCATTTGCGGCGACGCGCGGGGCTGCGCCCGGCGTCGACCGTGAACAGTTTATCGGTCGCACTCGGCCGATGGGGCACGTGTCTCGCCTCTCGGGAGCGCTGTGACCTGCGGCACGGGCATTCTGCACAATGCCGGGCGGCCTTGGCCAGGGTCGCCACACCCGATTTGATCGGTCTTCGAGCGCGCCGTCAACGGGCCCTCGCGATCCGGCCGGGACCCGCCGGGGGCGCGCCGGCGCGTCAGCCGAGCCGCCGTACGACCAAGTCCCAGACGGTGTCGGCCAGGGCTTCCTTGGGGCCGTGGGGCACGGGCGTCTCGCTGCCGTCGGTGCCCAGCACCACGGCCTCGTTCTCCTCGGAGCCGAACGTTCTGTGCTCCCCCACCTCGTTGACCACGAGCAGGTCGCAGCCCTTGCGGGCGAGCTTGGTGCGGCCGTTGGCGAGGACGTCGTCGGTCTCGGCGGCGAAGCCGACGATCACCTGACCGGGGCGGGCGCGCTCGGCCGAGATCTCCGCGAGGATGTCCGGATTGCGCACCAGGACGATCGGGTCGGGGTCCTGGCCGTCCTTCTTCTTGATCTTGCCGGTGGCGTAGGCCGCAGGGCGGAAGTCGGCGACGGCGGCGGCCATGACCACGGCGTCGGCGTCCGCCGCGGCCTTCAGGACGGCCTCGCGCAGCTGCACGGCCGTGCCGACCGGTACGACGTCCACGCCCGCCGGGTCGGGCAGGCCGGTGTTGGCCGCGATCAGCGTGACCCGGGCACCGCGGGCGGCGGCGGTGCGGGCGAGGGCGTAGCCCTGCTTGCCGGAGGAGCGGTTGCCGAGGAAGCGGACCGGGTCGAGGGGCTCGCGGGTGCCGCCGGCGGAGACGACGACGTGCCGCCCTTCGAGGTCGGGCTCGGTGACGCCGCGGGCCAGCACCCGGCGGCAGACCTCGAAGATCTCCACCGGGTCGGGCAGCCGGCCCTTGCCGGTGTCGACGCCGGTGAGCCGGCCGATCGCGGGCTCGATGACGACGGCACCGCGGCGGCGCAGCGTGGCCACGTTCTCCTGGGTAGCCGGGTGCTCCCACATCTCGGTGTGCATGGCGGGCGCGAAGACGACCGGGCAGCGGGCGGTCAGCAGCGTGTTGGTCAGCAGGTCGTCGGCGAGGCCGTGCGCGGCCTTGGCGAGCATGTCGGCGGTGGCGGGTGCGACGACCACCAGGTCGGCGTGCTGGCCGATGCGGACGTGCGGGACCTCCTGGACGTCGTCCCAGACCTCGGTGGAGACGGGGTTGCCGGACAGGGCGGACCAGGTGGGGGCTCCGACGAAGTGCAGCGCGGAGGCGGTGGGCACCACGCGGACGTCGTGGCCCGACTCCGTGAACCTTCTCAGCAGCTCACAGGCCTTGTAGGCGGCGATGCCGCCGCTGACCCCCAGGACCACCCTCGGCTTGTCCACCATCTCTCCCCGGCTCGGCACTGTACGACTCCATCACACACCACAGGCCCGGCTATGTGCTGCCGGGCCTGTGGATAAGTCGCGACGCGATCTGAAAGTACTACTGCGCCGGGCCCTCGACGGCCTCGGACGTCAGCAGACCCGCGTTGATCTCACGCAGGGCGATCGAGAGCGGCTTCTCGTGGACGTGGGTGTCGACGAGCGGACCGACGTACTCGAGGAGGCCCTCGCCGAGCTGCGAGTAGTACGCGTTGATCTGGCGGGCACGCTTGGCCGCGTAGATCACGAGGCTGTACTTCGAGTCGGTGGCCTCGAGAAGCTCGTCGATCGGCGGGTTGATGATGCCCTCGGGCGCGGTGATGGAAGAGGACACGCTCTACCTTCCGATGGGTGGGAAAAGATCATTCATGATCACACGCTCGTGATCACACAACATCCATCAAGGCTAGCAGCTCGCGCGCCACGTCCTCGACGGAGGTGTTGACCAAGGTCGTGTCGAACTCCGGCTCGGCCGCCAGCTCGGTCCTGGCCGCCTGAAGGCGGCGCTCGATGACCTCGGGCGGCTCGGTGCCCCGGCCGGTCAGCCTGCGCACCAGCTCCTCCCAGGAGGGAGGAGCCAGGAACACCAGCCGGGCGTCGGACATCGACTCCCGGACCTGCCGGGCGCCCTGGAGATCGATCTCCAGCAGCACCGGCTCGCCCTTCTCCAGCCGCTCCAGCACGGCCGCGCGGGGCGTGCCGTAGCGGTTGCCGGCGAACTCGGCCCACTCCAGCAGCTCGCCGTTGGCGATCAGCTTGTCCATCTCGTCGTCAGTGACGAAGAAGTAGTGGACTCCGTGCTTCTCGCCGGGCCGCGGCCTGCGGGTGGTGGCCGACACCGAGAGCCAGACTTCTGGGTGTTCCTTGCGCATATGGGCGACGACCGTGCTCTTGCCGACCCCCGAGGGGCCGGAGAGCACGGTCAGCCGCGGACGTTCACTCATGCAGCGATTATTCCAGCAATCCCGGAGTGCCCGGGACTCCCGGTCCGGCAGGGCCCGGATCAGGAGCCGGTGCTGCCGAACTCACGCTCCAGGGAAGCGATCTGGTTGGAACCGAGACCGCGCACGCGGCGGCTCTCGGAGATGCCCAGACGCTCCATGATCTGCTTGGCGCGGACCTTGCCCACGCCGGGCAGCGACTCGAGCAGTGCGGAGACCTTCATCTTGCCGATGACGTCGTTCTCCTGGCCCTGCTTGATGACCTCGTGCAGGGAGGCGCCGGAGTGCTTGAGTCGATTCTTGACCTCGGCCCGCTCCCGGCGAGCCGCGGCGGCCTTTTCGAGCGCGGCTGCGCGCTGTTCGGGGGTAAGGGGCGGAAGAGCCACGCCTACGTCACCTCGGATGTCGAACTGTCGGATACGGACCGGTGAGGAACCTAGTCGCCCCACACCTGGGGAGCTACGAGCAACACGCTTCGCCCGTTCACTCTGCTCGGAGACTAGCGGTCAAGGCCGCCAGAGTCAGCGAGAACAGCGGAAAAGTCCTGGTCAGCCTCCGCCAGGTCGGACATTTCAGACATAATGCCCCCGATTTGAGGATGTATTCACACTCAAGTCGCCGCCCCGCCGCTCTCCGAGGACCCTTCGGAGGGCTCAGGCACCCGCGACGGCGGCCTGGACCGCCTCCGCGAAGCGCTCCGCGGAGGCGCGCAGGGCCCCCACGTCGGGACCGTGCCGCAGCACACCCCGGCTGACGTTCGGCACGACATTGCGCACGGCCGCCCCGAACACCTTCGGCAGGTCGGCCGCGGTCGCCCCCTGCGCCCCGACGCCGGGCGCGAGGAGCGGGCCGTTGATGGCCAGGTCGTACGACGACAGGTCACCGACCGTCGCGCCCACGACCGCGCCGAAGGAGCCCAGCGGCTCCTCCCCCGCGTTCTCGGCGGCCAGGTGGGCCAGCATGGTCGCGCCCACGCTGCGACCGTCGGCCCGGACCGCGTGCTGGACCTCGGGGCCCTCCGGGTTGGAGGTCAGCGCCAGCACGAACAGGCCCGCGCCGCTCTCCCGGGCCAGCGCGACGGCCGGGCTGAGCGAGCCGTAGCCCAGGTACGGCGAGACGGTCAGGGCGTCGGAGAACAGCGGGGCGTCCTTGCGCAGGTAGGCCTCGGCGTACCCGGCCATGGTCGAGCCGATGTCGCCGCGCTTGGCGTCCATCACGACGAGGGTGCCGGCCGCGCGCGCCTCCTGGACGGTCTTCTCCAGCACGGCGACGCCGCGCGAGCCGAAGCGCTCGAAGAAGGCGCTCTGCGGCTTCATCACGGCGACCCGGTCGGCCACCGCCTCGACGACCGTGCGGCTGAACCGCTCCAGACCGGCCACGTCGTCGTTCAGGCCCCACTCGGCGAGCAGGGAGGCGTGCGGGTCGATGCCGACGCACAGCGGGCCGCGCTCGTCCATGGCGCGGCGCAGGCGGGCACCGAAGGGCTCCATCGGGCTCATGCGGGCTTCCTCACGTCGGCGCCGACCGCGTCGGCGAGGGTGGCGTACGGGCTGGTGCGCAGGCGCGCGGCGAGGCCCTTGTGGATGCTGCGGGACCAGAAGGGGCCCTCGTAGATGAAGGCGCTGTAGCCCTGCACCAGCGTGGCACCGGCCAGGATGCGCTGCCAGGCGTCCTCGGCGGTCTCGATCCCGCCCACGCCCACGAGGGTGATCCGGTCGCCCACGCGCGCGTACAGGCGGCGCAGGACCTCCAGGGAGCGCGCCTTGAGCGGCGCGCCGGACAGGCCGCCCGTCTCCTGCACCAGCGAGGGCGAGGACTTCAGGCCGAGGCCCTCGCGTGCGATGGTCGTGTTGGTCGCGATGATGCCGTCCAGGCCCAGCTCCACGGCCAGGTCGGCCACGGCGTCGATGTCCTCGTCGGCGAGATCCGGGGCGATCTTCACCAGCAGCGGTACGCGCCGGTTGGCGACCGTGCGGTCGGCGGCCTCGCGGACGGCGGTCAGCAGCGGGCGCAGCGCCTCGGTCGCCTGCAGATTGCGCAGGCCGGGCGTGTTCGGCGAGGAGACGTTGACCACCAGGTAGTCCGCGTACGGCGCGAGCCGCTCGGCCGACTTCACGTAGTCGCCGACGGCCTCCGCCTCGGGGACGACCTTGGTCTTGCCGATGTTGACACCGACGACCGTCCTGAAGACCGGCTCCCGGGTCGCGAGGCGGGCGGCGACGGCCAGCGAGCCGTCGTTGTTGAAGCCCATCCGGTTGATCAGCGCGCGGTCCGCGACGAGGCGGAACAGCCGCTTCCTGGGGTTGCCGGGCTGCGGCTCGCCGGTGACGGTGCCGATCTCGACGTGGTCGAAGCCCAGCATGGACATGCCGTCGATCGCGACGGCGTTCTTGTCGAAGCCGGCGGCGAGCCCGAAGGGGCCGTGCATGCGCAGCCCGAAGGCCTGAGTGCGCAGCTCCTTGTGGCGGGGCGCGAGGGCGGCCGCGAGGAAGGTGCGCAAGCCGGGGATGCGCGCCGCGAGACGGATCCACCGGAACGCGAGGTGGTGCGCCTGCTCCGGGTCCATCCGGGTGAAAACCAGACGGAAGAAAAGCTTGTACATGTACGTGTCCTCGTGAAGAGGGGGACACCGTTTCCGGTGTCCCCCTCAGGGCTGCTAGTCGCGGGCCGCGGTCAGGTGTTCCGCGTGTTCCTGGAGCGAGCGGACGCCCACGTCACCGTGGTTGAGGGCGTCGATGCCCTGCACGGCCGCGGCGAGCGCCTGGACGGTCGTCAGGCACGGCACGGACCGGGCGACGGCCGCCGTACGGATGTCGTAGCCGTCGAGGCGGCCGCCGGTGCCGTACGGGGTGTTGACGATCAGGTCGACCTCGCCGTCGTGGATCAGCTGGACGATCGTCTTCTCGCCGTTCGGGCCGGTGCCCTCGGACTGCTTGCGGACGACGGTGGCGTTGATGCCGTTGCGCTTGAGGACCTCGGCGGTGCCGGAGGTGGCGAGCAGGTCGAAGCCGTGGGCGACCAGCTCGCGCGCCGGGAAGATCATCGAGCGCTTGTCGCGGTTGGCGACGGAGATGAACGCGCGGCCCTTGGTGGGCAGCGGGCCGTAGGCGCCCGCCTGCGACTTGGCGTACGCCGTGCCGAAGACGGAGTCGATGCCCATGACCTCGCCGGTGGAGCGCATCTCCGGGCCGAGGACGGTGTCGACGCCGCGGCCCTGGATGTCGCGGAAGCGCGACCACGGCATGACGGCCTCCTTGACCGAGATCGGCGCGTCCAGCGGCAGCTCGCCGCCGTCGCCCGTCCTCGGCAGCAGGCCCTCGGCGCGCAGCTCGGCGATGGTCGCGCCCAGCGAGATCCGGGCGGCGGCCTTGGCCAGCGGCACCGCGGTCGCCTTCGAGGTGAAGGGGACCGTACGGGAGGCGCGCGGGTTGGCCTCCAGGACGTACAGGATGTCGCCGGCCATCGCGAACTGGATGTTGATCAGACCGCGCACACCGACACCCTTGGCGATGGCCTCCGTCGAGGTGCGGAGCCGCTTGATGTCGAAGCCGCCGAGGGTGATCGGGGGCAGGGCGCACGCCGAGTCGCCGGAGTGGATGCCGGCCTCCTCGATGTGCTCCATCACGCCGCCGAGGTACAGCTCCTCGCCGTCGTAGAGCGCGTCGACGTCGATCTCGATCGCGTCGTCCAGGAAGCGGTCGACCAGGACCGGCCGGGACGGGCTGATCTCGGTCGACTCGGCGATGTAGGCGGCGAGGCGGGTCTCGTCGTAGACGATCTCCATGCCGCGCCCGCCGAGCACGTACGACGGCCGGACCAGGACCGGGTAGCCGATCTCGTCGGCGATGGCCTTGGCCCCCTCGAAGGTGGTGGCCGTGCCGTGCTTCGGCGCCGGCAGGCCCGCCTCGGCGAGGACGCGGCCGAAGGCGCCGCGGTCCTCGGCCGCGTGGATGGCCTCGGGAGACGTTCCGACGATCGGCACGCCGTTGTCCTTCAGGGCCTGCGACAGGCCGAGCGGGGTCTGGCCGCCCAGCTGCACGATCACGCCCGCGACCGGGCCGGCCTGCTGCTCGGCGTGGACGATCTCCAGCACGTCCTCCAGCGTGAGCGGCTCGAAGTACAGCCGGTCGGAGGTGTCGTAGTCGGTGGAGACGGTCTCCGGGTTGCAGTTGACCATCACGGTCTCGTAGCCCGCGTCGCTCAGCGCGAAGGAGGCGTGGACACAGGAGTAGTCGAACTCGATGCCCTGGCCGATGCGGTTCGGGCCGGAGCCCAGGATGATGACGGCCGGCTTCTCGCGGGTCGCGACCTCGGTCTCCTCGTCGTAGGCCGAGTAGAAGTACGGCGTCCTCGCGGCGAACTCGGCGGCGCAGGTGTCGACCGTCTTGTAGACCGGGCGGATGCCGAGTGCGTGCCGGACCTCGCGCACGACGTCCTCGCGCAGCCCGCGGATCTCACCGATCTGCTGGTCGGAGAAGCCGTGCCGCTTGGCCTCGGCGAGCAGCTCGGCGGTCAGCTCGGAGGCCTCGGCCAGCTCGTCCGCGATCTCCTTGATCAGGAACAGCTGGTCCACGAACCACGGGTCGATCTTCGTGTACTGGAAGATCTCCTCCGGCGTGGCACCCGCGCGGATGGCTTGCATGACCGTGTTGATCCGGCCGTCGGTGGGACGGCGGGACTCCTCCAGGAGCAGCGACTTGTCACCGGGCACTCCGGTGAAGGCGAACTGGCTGCCCTTCTTCTCCAGCGAGCGCAGCGCCTTCTGGAAGGCCTCGGGGAAGTTGCGCCCGATGGCCATGGCCTCGCCGACCGACTTCATGGTGGTGGTCAGCGTGGAGTCGGCCTGCGGGAACTTCTCGAAGGCGAAGCGGGGAGCCTTGACGACCACGTAGTCGAGCGTGGGCTCGAAGGAGGCCGGGGTCTCCTGGGTGATGTCGTTCGGGATCTCGTCCAGCGTGTAGCCGACGGCCAGCTTTGCGGCGATCTTGGCGATCGGGAAGCCGGTCGCCTTCGACGCCAGCGCCGAAGAACGCGACACGCGCGGGTTCATCTCGATGACGATCACGCGACCGTCCTCGGGGTTCACCGCGAACTGGATGTTGCAGCCGCCGGTGTCGACGCCGACCTCGCGGATGACGGCGATGCCGATGTCGCGCAGGATCTGGTACTCGCGGTCGGTCAGCGTCATCGCGGGCGCGACGGTGATGGAGTCACCGGTGTGCACACCCATGGGGTCGAAGTTCTCGATGGAGCATACGACCACGACGTTGTCGTGCTTGTCGCGCATCAGCTCCAGCTCGTACTCCTTCCAGCCAAGGATGGACTCCTCCAGGAGCACCTCGGTGGTCGGGGAGAGCGTGAGGCCCTGTCCGGCGATGCGGCGCAGTTCCTCCTCGTCGTGGGCGAAGCCGGAGCCGGCGCCGCCCATGGTGAAGGACGGGCGGACGACGACCGGGTAGCCGCCGAGCTGCTCGACGCCGCTCAGGACGTCGTCCATGGAGTGGCAGATCACCGAGCGGGCGGACTCGCCGTGCCCGATCTTGGCGTTGACGGCGTCCACGACGGCCTTGAACAGGTCGCGGTCCTCGCCCTTGTGGATCGCCTCGGGCTTGGCGCCGATCAGCTCCACGCCGTACTTGGCCAGGACGCCGTTCTCGTGCAGCGAGATCGCGGTGTTCAGGGCCGTCTGGCCGCCCAGGGTGGGCAGCAGGGCGTCGGGGCGCTCCTTGGCGATGATCTTCTCGACGAAGTCCGGGGTGATCGGCTCGACGTACGTCGCGTCGGCGATCTCCGGGTCGGTCATGATCGTCGCCGGGTTGGAGTTGACGAGGACGACGCGCAGCCCCTCGGCCTTGAGCACGCGGCACGCCTGGGTGCCGGAGTAGTCGAACTCGGCGGCCTGGCCGATGACGATCGGGCCGGAGCCGATGACCAGGACGGACTGGATATCGGTGCGCTTAGGCACGCTGGCCCTCCATCAGGGAAACGAAGCGGTCGAACAGGTAGGCGGCGTCGTGCGGACCCGCTGCCGCTTCGGGGTGGTACTGGACGGAGAAGGCCGGCTGGTCGAGCAGCTGCAGCCCCTCCACGACGTTGTCGTTCAGGCAGACGTGCGAGACCTCGGCGCGGCCGAACCTGGTGTCGCTGATCTTGTCGAGCGGCGCGTCCACGGCGAATCCGTGGTTGTGCGCGGTGACCTCGACCTTGCCGGTCGTACGGTCCTGGACCGGCTGGTTGATGCCCCGGTGGCCGTACTTCAGCTTGTAGGTGCCGAAGCCGAGGGCGCGGCCGAGGATCTGGTTGCCGAAGCAGATGCCGAACAGGGGCGTCTTCCGCTCCAGGACGGCCGTCATGAGAGCCACCGGGCCATCGGCCGTGGCCGGGTCGCCGGGGCCGTTGGAGAAGAACACGCCGTCCGGTTCGACGGCGTAGACCTCGTCGGCCGTGGCGGTCGCGGGCAGCACGTGCACCTCGATGCCGCGCTCGGCCATGCGGTGCGGGGTCATGCCCTTGATGCCGAGGTCGATCGCCGCGACGGTGAACTTCTTCTCGCCGATCGCCGGGACGACGTACGCCTCCTTGGTCGCGACCTCCTCGTAGAGGCTCGCGCCCTTCATGTGCGGCTGGGCCTGCACGCGCGCGAGGAGCTCGGACTCGGCCGTGATTGCCTCTCCGGAGAAGACGCCGGCGCGCATCGAGCCGCGTTCGCGCAGGTGGCGGGTGAGGGCCCGGGTGTCGATGCCGGAGATGCCGACCACGCCCTGCCGCTCCAGCTCGTCGTCCAGGGAGCGCTTGGCCCGCCAGTTGGACGGCACGCGCGCGGGGTCGCGCACGACGTAGCCGGAGACCCAGATGCGGCTCGACTCGTCGTCCTCGTCGTTCCAGCCGGTGTTGCCGATCTGCGGGGCGGTCGCGACGACGATCTGCCGGTCGTACGACGGGTCGGTCAGGGTCTCCTGGTAGCCGGTCATACCGGTGGAGAACACGGCCTCGCCGAAGGTCTCCCCCACGGCCCCGTAGGCACGGCCGCGGAAGATGCGGCCGTCCTCCAGGACGAGTACGGCGGGAACCCTGGAGGCTCCCCTTGTGGAGGTCGTCATCGTGCGCCTTCCGTGTCGTTGATCAGGTGGTTCAGGGTGTCGACCCACTCGGTGTGCTCGGCCGCGTGGTCGGAGCGGAAGCCGGAGTCGATCAGCTTGTCGCCGAGCGCCCAGGTCACCACCAGCAGTCCGCCCTCGGTGAGGACCTTGCCGGCGATGCCCTTGTCGAGCCGGGCGCCCCGCAGCGCGGCGGTGGGGATGAAGAAGTCGCTCGCTCCGGGACGCTCGACCTCCAGCCCTTGGTCGGTCAGGGTGAGCTCGGCCCGGCTGCGGGTGCCCAGGCCGTGGGCCACGATGCGGTCCAGCCACTGCCCCGCGGTGGTCGAGCCGTGGTAGCGGCCGCTCAGCTCAAGTCTCGCCGGGCCGGTCTGCTCCGGCGCGCTGGGCGGTGCGGGCAGGTCGCTCTGCAGGGTGCCGCGCCACTTCCAGCCCTCGCGCATCAGCCAGTAGACGAGCGCGATGAAGAGCAGGAGTCCGACGAGCCAGCCGATGCGGGCCGGCCAGTCGGTGACCGGGGCCGACTTCTCCGCCCCGGCCAGCAGGATTACAGGTGTCACGTGAGCTTCCCGTCGACGAGCGTGGCCTTGCCCCGCAGCCACGTGTGCGTCACACGGCCCGGCAGCTCACGTCCCTGGTAGGGGGTGTTGCGGCTGCGCGAGGCGAAGCCCGCGGGGTCCACCTGGCCACGGTATTCCGTGTCGACGAGGGTGAGGTTGGCGGGCTCACCAGCCGAGACGGGACGGCCGTGCCCGGTGGCCTGTCCGATCTGCGCGGGCTTGACGGACATCCGGTCGGCTACGCCGGCCCAGTCCAGCAGGCCCGTGTCGACCATGGTCTCCTGGACCACTGACAACGCGGTCTCCAGGCCCACCATGCCCATGGCGGCCGCGGCCCACTCGCAGTCCTTGTCCTCGTGCGGGTGCGGGGCGTGGTCGGTGGCGACGATGTCGATCGTGCCGTCGGCCAGGGCCGCGCGCAGGGCGTGCACGTCGCGCTCGGTGCGCAGCGGCGGGTTGACCTTGTAGACGGGGTTGTACGTGCGCACCAGCTCGTCGGTGAGCAGCAGGTGGTGCGGGGTGACCTCGGCGGTGACGTCGATGCCGCGGGACTTGGCCCAGCGGACGATCTCCACGGACCCGGCGGTCGACAGGTGGCAGATGTGGACGCGGGAGCCGACGTGCTCGGCGAGCAGCACGTCCCGCGCGATGATCGACTCCTCGGCGACGGCCGGCCAGCCGCCCAGGCCCAGCTCGGCGGAGACGACGCCCTCGTTCATCTGGGCGCCCTCGGTCAGCCTGGGCTCCTGCGCGTGCTGGGCGACGACTCCGCCGAAGGCCTTCACGTACTCCAGCGCACGGCGCATGATCACCGCGTCGTCCACGCACTTGCCGTCGTCCGAGAAGACGGTGACCCCGGCGGCCGACTCGTGCATGGCGCCCAGCTCGGCGAGCTTCTTGCCCTCGAGGCCGACGGTGACGGCGCCGATGGGCTGCACGTCGCAGTAGCCGTGCTCCTGCCCGAGCCGGTAGACCTGCTCGACCACGCCGGCCGTGTCGGCGACCGGGAAGGTGTTGGCCATGGCGAAGACGGCGGTGTAGCCGCCGGACGCGGCCGCGCGGGTGCCGGTCAGCACCGTCTCGGAGTCCTCGCGGCCCGGCTCGCGCAGGTGGGTGTGCAGGTCGACCAGGCCGGGCAGCAGCACCTTGCCGCCGGCCTCGACGACCTCCGCGCCCTCGGCGCTGAGACCGGAACCGACCTCGGCGATCGTCTCCCCGTCGATCAGCACGTCCTGCGGCTCGCCGCCGAGCACCTTCGCACCACGGATCAGGATCTTGCTCATGGGTCTTACTTCTCCTCGTTGGTGCGGGCGTGGGTGACGGCAGGCTCGTTTCCGCCGAGCAGCAGGTACAGCACGGCCATCCGGATGGAGACGCCGTTGGCGACCTGCTCGACGGCGGTGCAGCGGTCGGAGTCGGCGACCTCGGCGGTGATCTCCATGCCGCGCACCATCGGGCCGGGGTGCATCACGATGGCGTGCTCGGGCAGCCTGGCCATGCGGTCGCCGTCGAGGCCGTAGCGGCGGGAGTACTCGCGCTCGGTCGGGAAGAAGGCGGCGTTCATCCGCTCGCGCTGGACGCGGAGCATCATCACGGCGTCGCACTTGGGCAGCGCGCTGTCGAGGTCGTACGCCACCTCGCACGGCCAGGTCTCGACGCCGACCGGCACCAGGGTGGGCGGGGCGACCAGGGTGACCTCGGCGCCGAGGGTGTGCAGCAGGTCCACGTTGGAGCGGGCGACCCGGCTGTGCAGGATGTCGCCGACGATGGTGATGCGCCTGCCGGACAGGTCCTGGCCGAGCCCGGCGTCCCGTCCGATCAGCCGGCGGCGCATGGTGAAGGCGTCCAGGAGGGCCTGGGTGGGGTGCTGGTGGGTGCCGTCGCCGGCGTTGATGACCGCCGCGTCGATCCAGCCGGAGTTCGCCAGGCGGTACGGGGCTCCCGAGGCGCCGTGCCGGATGACGACGGCGTCGACGCCCATGGCCTCCAGGGTCTGGGCGGTGTCCTTCAGGGACTCGCCCTTGGAGACACTCGAGCCCTTGGCGGAGAAGTTGATGACGTCGGCGGACAGGCGCTTCTCGGCGGCCTCGAAGGAGATCCGCGTGCGGGTGGAGTCCTCGAAGAAGAGGTTGACGATCGTGCGGCCGCGCAGGGTCGGCAGCTTCTTGATCGGCCGGTCGGCGACCCGGGCCATCTCCTCGGCGGTGTCGAGGATCAGGACGGCGTCGTCGCGGGTGAGGTCGGCGGCCGAGATGAGATGACGCTGCATCTGTCAGGCTCCGTAAGGCAGTTCAGGTCGGGAGGATCGGTGCAAACCGGCGCGGGTACGGGCATGCCGAAGCGGCCCGGCGCCTGACTTGCTACTGGCCGGTCTGCTTCACACCGAGCAGCACGGTGTCACGACCGTCCTCCTCGGCGAGCTGGACCTTGACCGTCTCCCGCAGCGACGTGGGGAGGTTCTTGCCGACGTAGTCGGCGCGGATGGGCAGTTCGCGATGGCCGCGGTCGACCAGGACCGCGAGCTGCACCGCGCGGGGGCGCCCGATGTCGTTCAGGGCGTCGAGGGCGGCGCGGATGGTGCGGCCCGAGAAGAGCACGTCGTCCACGAGGACGACCAGCTTGCCGTCCAGGCCGTCACCGGGGATCTCGGTGCGGGCCAGCGCACGCGGCGGGTGCATGCGCAGGTCGTCGCGGTACATGGTGATGTCGAGCGAGCCGACCGGGATCTTGCGGTCGGTGATCTGCTCCAGTTTGACGGCGAGCCGCTGGGCGAGGAAGACGCCCCGGGTCGGAATGCCGAGGAGCACCACGTCGTCGGCGCCCTTGGCGCGCTCGACGATCTCGTGGGCGATACGGGTCAGCACCCGCGCGATGTCGGGGCCTTCGAGAACGGGCCGCGCATCGGAATGCGGGGTCGCGTGTGAGTCCTGCTTGTCCATACGAAAAGGACCTCCTTCTCCGCCTCACGGGACGGACCTTAAAGGACGCCTGATTTGCGCCATCCACCCTAGCAGGTCACGGGGAGGCCCCCGATCACCCCCCTGGCGTAAGGGGCCGCCACTACCACGGAAGAGTCGGGGTGGACCATTCGGCTTGACGCAGGAGAGTCACGCTGCGTAACCTCACAGTGAGTTACCAGCCGCGCGGCGGGAACACCCTCCGGCCGCGTCGACACAGTGTCCGGGGAGCTATATGTCCAGCGAATACGCCAAACAGCTCGGGGCCAAGCTCCGGGCCATCCGCACCCAGCAGGGCCTTTCCCTCCACGGTGTCGAGGAGAAGTCACAGGGTCGCTGGAAGGCCGTGGTGGTCGGGTCCTACGAGCGCGGCGACCGTGCGGTGACCGTGCAGCGACTCGCCGAGCTGGCCGATTTCTATGGCGTTCCGGTGCAGGAGCTGCTGCCGGGCACCACGCCGGGCGGCGCCGCCGAGCCGCCGCCGAAGCTGGTCCTGGACCTGGAGCGGCTGGCCACCGTGCCGGCCGAGAAGGCGGGCCCCCTGCAGCGCTACGCGGCCACGATCCAGTCCCAGCGCGGTGACTACAACGGCAAGGTGCTCTCCATCCGCCAGGACGACCTGCGCACACTCGCCGTCATCTACGACCAGTCCCCCTCGGTCCTCACCGAGCAGCTGATCAGCTGGGGCGTCCTCGACGCGGACGCGCGCCGCGCGGTGGCGACGCACGAAGAGGCATGACCTCCAGCGCCTGAGCAGAAACGTGCCGCCGGGGTGGCCGGAACTTCACGGTTCCGGCC
>NZ_JBSFIH010000101.1:0-14167 GCF_053597455.1 Streptomyces sp. NPDC001393 | reverse complement strand
ACGAATGCCTGGGACTTGGAACTCGAAGAACTCTTCCTGAAGACCGGAGCCCGCTTCTGCCGCGTGGAGGTCCGGCGGCGGATGCGGGACTACGTCCGCGGACTGCTCGGCCCGGTAGGCCGCAAAAACAGCTGGCAGCTCGCCGAGTACGCCGGCCACGCCACCCCGCACGGCCTGCAGCACCTCCTCTCCCACAGCCGCTGGGACACTGACGGCCTGCGCGACGACCGGCAGACCTATGTCGCCGAACAACTCGGCACGCCAGAAGGTGTGTTGATCCTGGATGACACCGGCTTCGTGAAGAAGGGCACCACCTCCGCCGGAGTGCAACGCCAGTACTCCGGCACGGCCGGGCGAACAGAGAATTGCCAGATCGGGGTGTTTGCCGCCTACGCCACCACCCGCGGCCACGCCCTGGTCGACCGCGAGCTCTACCTGCCCAAGTCCTGGACCGAGGACCGCGAACGCTGCCAAGCTGCCCGCATCCCCGACGAGCGCACGTTCGCCACCAAGGGCGACCTCGCCCGCGACATGATCCTGCGCGCCCTGGCCTCTCCGCTTCCCATCGCCTGGGTCACCGCGGACTCCGCCTACGGACAGGACTCCCATTTCCGGCGCTTCCTGGAAGACGCCCAGCTTTCCTATGTCGTCGCCGTCCCCAAGTCGCAGCAAGTCCACGGCCCGCGCATCGACCATCTCATCGCTCAGGCGCCGCCCGAGGCATGGCAGCGCCTGTCGGCGGGGCCGGGAGCCAAGGGCGAACGATTCTATGACTGGGCCGCCGCCCGTCTGCCGGCCGCGGCCGAGTCCGACGGCCACGAGGCGACCCGGCAGCGGTGGATGCTGGCCCGCCGCAGCATCAGCAAGCCCGACGAGATCGCCTACTACCTCGCCTGCGCCCCGCTGGAGGTCACGGTCCCCGACTTGGTCCGAGTCGCCGGCCGCCGCTGGAAGATCGAGGAGTGCTTCCAAAGCGCGAAGAACGAGTGCGGCCTGGACCAGTACGAGGTCCGCCGCTACGTGGGCTGGTATCGGCACATCACGCTGGCCATGCTCGCCCACGTCTTCCTCGCCGTGATGGCCGCGCAGGAGCACGAAAAGGGGGTGACGAGGCCGACACGCCCGACCTCGTGGACCTCACACCAGCCGAAATCCGTCGTCTGCTGGCAACTCAACCCCGCCGCCGTGCTGCACGCCGCGACCACGCGGTGAACTGGTCCCGATGGAGGCGCCGCCACCAAGCACGTGCCCGACGCTGTCACTACATGCGGCGCGGGCACCCGTTGGTGGGACGGCCGACCCAAGACCGCCCCACGCATACTCAGCCCCCGCTACACTCTCCACCGCCAGGCCGTTGACCAGGACAAATACAGAAGTCCGGCTGGGGTACTAATACTGCAGCCGCAGTTGCCTTGTCGGCGCTCGTGTGAGTGCGGTCGAACTGCTTGGCAGCAGTGCCGAGGTACGTCAGTCGAGTCCCAGCTCCGCTTTGCCAGATGAATAGAGCCTGTCGAGCTTGCCGACCAGTCCGCTTCGTGTGTTCCTCGGCAGGAAGCCAGGGCGCCGCCCGCGCTGTTCAGCGGTGAACCGGTCGATCTTCTGCATCGCGTGCTGGTAGGTATTCGACCAGCGTCGCTGCGCGAGTCGTGGCATCCAATGGCATGCCATCACGGCGCTGCTCCACGATGCTCTGGAACTGCCTCTTGACTTCTGTGAGGTTCATCGCGTCGGGGCCTCCAGGGCTGTTGAAGGCGTCAGAAGGGAACGCCGGAGCGATGGCAGTGTAGACGTGCATCTGCGGCTATGGAGGTCGGGCCGCGGCGGCGGTAGTGACTGAGGCGGGCTTGGTGCTGGTGTCGGCGGCGCCGGCACCACCAGTGCAGGATGTATTCGGCCTCGTGCCGGACGGCGTGGGCGAATCTGCTCAGCAAGCGGCGGTCTCGTTCACGCTCAGTCGGATCAGGTCGCGGCCGTCTCCCCTTTTTCGGCGGCGATGTCCCGCACGGCAGCCAGATGGGCGGCGGCAGCCATGGCCAGGCTGATGTGCCGATACCAAGCCGGGTAGTGACGGACCTGGTAGTGATCCAAGCCGGCTTCGTTCGAACTCGGACTGCCCGGCAACGATTCGCACTTCGCACACGCGGCCCGCGACAAAGCGGCGATGTCCCACGCGCTCTCCGCGGCCAGCGTGCGCATCCCGTACACCCGGCTCGTGCACGGCGACACCGAGCTGCACGACGCGCTCATGGACATGCGCGTCGGCTTCCCGTGTGTGATCAAGCCGGTCGGCGGCGCGGGCTCGGCCGGTGTCACCGTGGTGACGTCCGCCTCCGCAGCCGCCGCGGCCGCCGACGCCGCCCGCGTGACGCATGGGCGGTACGGGGGCGAGGACGCCCCGCGCCTCCTGGTCCAGGCGTACGCCGCCGGCGACGAGTACAGGGTCGAGTCCGTCACCCAGGACTCCTCCACCACGCACCTCGCCATCACGCGGAAGGCGGTCACCGACGGCGCCCGCCGGGTCGAGACCGGGCACAGCCTTCCCGCCCGCCTCCCTGCGGCGACCGAGGCGGCCGTGTACCGGGAGGTGGACACGGCGATCCGGGCGGTCGGCATCCGCCACGGCGCCTCGCACACCGAGGTCGTCATCGACCCCGACGGCCGGTGCACGGTCATCGAGATCCCTGCCCGGCTCGGCGCCGGGCACATCGGTCTCCTGCTCCAGCACGCCCTGGGCATCGACGTCTTCGCAGCCCTGCTCGACGTCGCCCTGGGCCGTCCGGCCGCGCTCACCCCCACCGCCCACGGCCACGCCACCGTCCGCTTCATCACCAGCCCGCACGCCGGACGGCTCACCTCGCTGTGCGGGCTCCCGAAGCAGGGGCCGGGGGTACCGTTCGTGCGCCGGCGGGCAGCGATCGGCGGCCCGGTGAACGCCGCCGTCACCAACGCCGACCGGCTGGGCTGCTTCGTCGTCACCGGCACAGACCCGTGCGAGGTGGAACAGCGGGCCGGCGCGCTCACACGGCAGGTTCGCCTCCAGGTCGAACCGCCGCCTCTAGGTTGAGCCGCTCCGTTAGCTGTGAGTCCCGCTGAGACTCTGGATTCCATGTTGCGTTAGGAGTGGGACGATCGGCTGATCTTTAGCAATCGTGCCGTCCGCTGGGACGGACCGTTGGACTGAGGTCCGGTGCAAGGAGCCGGAGAGCCTGCCTCGCCTCCCCGGGGGAGTCGCCGAGCTCATGAGTCTGCTCGCGCTCGGCGACGCCCGACGTTTGCGGTGGTCAGGCCGTGCTGGAGCGGGTCGAGGTGATCACGACGGATGTGTAGGGCATGGTGGCGTGGCCCCCGAGCTTGTCGATCGCGGTCCCGGCGCTGTCCAGGACCTCCGCCAGTTTGTCTGCGGGGAGCTGGGTGAGGCCGCCGAAGGTGGGGAGCTGGTCGAGCCACTCCTCTCGGGAGTAGGTGCGCTCCCAGGTGAAGCGCCACTGTTCCGGCTCGCTGAAGGTGGCGGTCTGCCGGATCCCGTCGGCGATCTTCGCGAACAGTGGCTGGTAGGCGTCCACGGCCGATCCTTTCAGCAGGCCGGGGTTGAACGGAGAATCGGGGGCGACTCGTTGGAGGGCTTCGGCGAGGGCGTCGATCACCTCGGCCGGGAGCTGGGGGACGTGGTGGAAGGGGGCGAGCCGGCCGCCGGGCCGGAGCACCTGGGCCGCCTTGGCCGCGCCGGCGACGGGGTCCACCCAGTGCCAGGCGGTGCCGGCGATGACCGCGTCGAACTGCCGCCCGGCCGGCTGCCAGTCCTCGAACCTGGCGACCTCGACCTCGACATGGCTGCGTCGCGCGAAGGCGGCCATCCGCTCGTCGGGCTCGACACCGAGCACCGTGCATCCGGCCGCCTGGAACTGCCGGGCCTCGATGCCGGTCCCGGCTCCGACGTCGAGGACGTACCGACCGGGGCTTGCCGCGACGATCCGGTCCACCAGGGCCTGGGGATACGGCGGTCGGGCGCGGTCGTAGCGTTCGGCGTCCACGCCGAACGACTCGGCTGTCTGCCGGTGGCGGTGGGGCTCGGGTCCGGACTTGTCCGGCTGTCCCTGCGATAAAGTGGGCATGCGCCCACACTAATGGGCGGTTGCCCACTTGTTAAGGCGGGGCGGCGCGGAAAGGGAGACAATGCCGTCAGGGGTGCACATCCACAACGTGCGCGGCCAGTTGTTCGAAGCCGCCGAGCGTGTCCTGCTCCGGGACGGGCCCGACGCGTTGACCAGCCGGGCGGTCACGGAGGAGGCGAACTGTGCCAAGGGCGTGCTGCACCGGCACTTCACCGACTTCGACGCTTTCCTGGCGGAACTGGTCCTCGACCGCGTCCGCGGCATTGAGGACCGGACCACGACTCTGCGTGCCGCCGCCGGCACCGGGAGCGTGGTGGACAACCTCGCCGACGCCCTGCAGGACCTGTTCGGGCCAGTCACGGTGGCAATCGTCGCGCTCATCACCTTCCGCGACGGCCTCCGCGCCCGGCTGCGCGAGGCCGGTCTGACCGGCATCCCACTGGCCATGCAAGGCACCGCCATGATCGCCGCATACCTCTCCGCCGAGCGGGAGTTGGGGCGCCTGGCCGGTGACGCCGACATCGACACACTCGCCCCCACCCTCGTCGGGGCCGGGCACCTGCTGTTCGCCGACCGGACAAGTGCCCCGCCGCAGACCGCCGCCGTCCGCAAGATGGTGACCACCGTCATCGCCGGCGCCTTGCGACCACCCCAGGCGCAGGTCGGGCCGCCGGTCAGGTGACGGAGGATGGCGCTGCGTCCCGGAGGCCGAGCAGGTGCTCTGCTTCCCGGATGAGAGCGTGCCCGCGGAAATGGCCGCGAGGGGGCTGGTCCGTACGATCAGCTGAACGCCTGCGGCCTTCTCCAGGGCATTCAGCTGGTGCGTGAGCGTCGCCTGCGACGGCTTCGATCCGGTACGACGACTCGGTCCGCAGCATCGGGTTCGGGCAGCTCCGCCGCCCAGGACCAAGAGGCCGGATGACCGAGAAGTTCTTGGGGCTGACCACCACCGACCACAGGTGCTGCTAACGCCACCCGGAAGATTGCTGGCCGACTGCTAGAGATCGACCGACACTGCCAACGCGAACCCGGAACCTACACCGCCCTCACCGGGTGGGCCTGGTCAGGTCAGCTCGGCAAGTACGGCGACCATCGCCCCATAGCTCTCGGCGACCGCGTCCGTCTTTCCCAGCCTCCGGCGCTCCAGGCGGATCGCACCCGGATGCCTGGCCTCGTAGATCCGTGCCCGCCACACCGCCGCCGGCGAGCGGTCCGGCGTGCCGTAGGACTCCCAGAACGTCTCGCGCTCGCCCTTCTTGGCGAGCGCCATGCGGATTGTCCAGTCCGCTGCCGGATCGCCCCACAGGGTACGGTCGAAGTCGAGCACACCCGTGATCGACGGCTCCGGCGCAGTGGCCTCCATTGGAAGACGACTTGTGGGCACTGATCGAGCCGCTGCTGCCGCCCTGGCCGCAGGAGGCGCCCGGCCCGAAGCCGGTGGACGACCGGCTGTGCCTGCAGGGCATCCTGTACGTGCTCTACAACGACGTGAGCCGGCAACTGCTGCCACCGGAGCTGGGGTTCGGCTCCGGCCAGACCTGCTGGCGCCGGCTGGGCCGGTGGCATGAGGCCGGCGTCTTCGAACAGTTGCACCGTCTCCTGCTCGCCGAGCTGCACGCGGCCGACGAGCTGGACTGGTCCCGGGCCTGCGTGGATGCCTCCCGGATCCGCGCGAAAAAAAGGGGGTGAAGCAACCGGCCCGTCACCGGTCGACCGCGGGAAGACGGGCAGTAAGCACCATCTGATCTGTGACGGCAGAGGCACCCCGTTCAAGGTCATCACCACTGCGGCCAACGTCAACGACGTCACCCAGACCCTGGCCCTGGTCGACAGCATCCCGCCCGTGGCCGGCAAGCCCGGCCGCCCCCGGCGCCGGCCGGACGCCGTGCTCGGCGACACAGGCTACGACAGCAACCCCAACCGCCGTGAACTGCGCAGGCGCCGGATCCTGCCGGTGACCTCCCGAACGGCACGCGCGAGAGTTAACAGAGCGATGCGACCAGCGGCCGTCGCGGCCGTGTCCGACATGGCGCGGACAGCAGCGTCGCTGCCTCGGCTGGCGTTCGCCCGGCTGCGCTGCGTGAGGGCCTCGACCGGGTTCGAAAGGTGCGGGGTGCCGGCGGACTTGTCGCCACCCCCTTGCGTGGTGTCATGTACGGGTCCAGACTCCGGCTTGGGAACCACGCGTGCACCTTGCGCGAACGTCCTTCACTCCCACCGCCGGTCGACCACCGGCTGCCTGAAGGGATGTTCAGTGTCACGCTCCGCACCAGGCCGAAGACGCCTCATCACCGCATTCACCACGCGTGCGGCCACAGTCAGCCCAGCAACTTGGAGCGGCGGGCAAACAGGAGCCACGTTGGCGACGCCGACCGTGGGCGCGATCAGGACGACCAACGCCCCGAACTTAGCCGCCGCTTGGAGCGCGCCTTAGCGCTGATCGGTGTTGATGCGGCGCATGCCATCCCCGAGCGCGACGCGCATGCGCCAGCCCGTGGTGCGACTGCGCGAAAGCCCCCGCACCACCTGACGCGGTTCCGCCGCATAGCGTTCCTGCCGGTCGCGCCGCGTCTGTCAGCGGCCGCCGGTGCCCCACACATACCGCCAGGAGTGACATGTCCAGACCGGCAAGAGGAAGAACCCCCCTGCTCATCGGTGCCCTGGCCGCGGCGATGGCGTTCGCCGCGCCCGCCTTCGCCAGCCCCTCAAGCTCCGCGACCGCGTTAGTGGCCCCCCATGCCATTGTTCCCTCTCTCGCGCAGGTCAGCAGTGACCCGTACTCCGACTCGCAGGCCCAGCACGCCACCGAAGTCGAGCCGGACACTTACAGCTTCGGCAGCACCGTCGTCGCAGCCTTCCAGGTCGGCCGGGTCTCCGGCGGCGGGGCGTCCAACATCGGGTGGGCAACCTCCACCGACAACGGACAGAGCTGGACGCACGGCTTCCTGCCCAGCTCCACCACAAACACCGGCGGCCCGTACTCCGCCGCCAGTGACGCCTCCGTGGCATACGACGCCAAGGACGGCGTGTGGATGGTCTCCTGGCTGGGCATCCGCTCCGGTAACAGCGTCGATGTCGAGGCCAGCCGCTCCACGGACGGCGGCCACACCTGGGGCGCCCCGGTCACCGTCTCCACCGGCACCTTCGACGACAAGAACTGGACGGTCTGCGACAACCACTCCTCCAGCCCGTACTACGGCCGCTGCTACACCGAATACGACGACGCCAACGCCGGCGACGCCGAGCACATGAAGACCTCCACCGACGGCGGCGCGACCTGGGGCGCGCAAGCGAGCCCGGCCGACAGCCCGAGCGGACTCGGCGGCCAGCCGGTCGTGCAGCCGGGCGGCACCGTCGTCGTACCGTTCTCCTCCGGCAGTGAGGACAGCGAGCGGGCGTTCATCTCCACCAACGGCGGCAGCAGTTGGGGCTCAAGCGTGCAGATCGCCACGGTCTCGCACCACCCGGTCGCCGGTCTGGAGGACAACGCCGCCGACATGTCGCGGCTGGACACCCTGCGCGAAGGCCCCCTGCCCTCCGCAGAGATCGACGCCTCCGGCCGCGTCTACGTGGTCTGGTCCGACTGCCGCTTCCGCACCAACTGCACCAGCAACGACATCATCATGTCGACCTCGACGAACGGCACTGCGTGGAGCTCGCCGGCCCGCGTGCCGATCGACGCCGCCAACAGCTCCGCCGACCATTTCGTGCCCGGCATCGGCGTGGACCCCACCAGTGCCGGCAACACCGCCCGCATCGGACTGACGTACTACTACTACCCGAACGCCTCCTGCACGGACACCACCTGCCAGCTCGACGCGGGCTACGTCTCGTCCGCCGACGGCGGCACCACCTGGACGGCACCCACCCAGCTCGCCGGCCCCATGACACTGGCCTGGCTGCCCAACACCACCCAGGGCCGGATGTTCGGCGACTACATCTCCACGTCCGTGCTGTCCGGCGGCAACGCCGTCACCGTGATACCCGTCGCCCACGCCCCGAGCGGCAGCACCTTCGACGTGGCGATGTACGCACCGACCGGCGGCCTGCCGATCGGCAGCGGCCAGCCAGGCGGCAACTCCGTCACTGTCACCAACCCCGGCGACCAGACCAGTACCGCCGGCACCGCGGTGAACCTGCAGATCACAGCGGCCGACTCCTCCTCGTCCGCCAAGCTCGCCTACAGTGCGGCCGGCCTGCCACCCGGCCTGACCATGGCCTCCACCACCGGCCTGATCTCCGGCACACCCACCACCGCCGGCACCTACCACGTGACCGCCACCGCCACCGATGACACAGGCGTCTCCGGCTCCACCACCTTCACCTGGACGGTCAACCCGGCCGGCGGCGGAACCTGCACCAGCACCGGCCAAAAACTCAGCAACCCGGGCTTCGAGTCCGGCAACACGGTATGGTCCGCCAGCACGGGGGTCATCGGGCAGTACGGCTCACAGGGTGAGCCCCCGCACGGCGGCACATGGGACGCATGGCTGGACGGCTACGGAAGCTCCCACACCGACACCCTCTCGCAGCCCGTGACGATCCCATCCGGCTGCAAGGCCACCCTCAGCCTGTACCTGCACGTCGACACCGCCGAGACGACGACCTCCACCGCGTACGACAAGCTGACCGTCAAGGCTGGCGGCACCACACTGGCCACCTACTCCAACCTCGACGCCGCCACCGGCTACACCCAGAAGACCTTCGACGTCTCCTCCCTCGCCGGCCAGATCGTCACCATCACCTTCACCGGCACCGAAGACACATCCCTGCAGACCTCATTCGTCATCGACGACACTGCCCTTACACTCAGCTAACCGTCAGCCGAATCCGATCTGCCGGCACCGCACCGGGCGGCCTCAAGCATGGTCATCTTCTCCGTCGGCAACGGCGCAGGAGTTACCCTCAGCCGCTTGCGCTGGCCATCCCGGTGCGGCGCCATCCGCCAGGCGCCGCACCTACCAGCTGAAAGAGGTCAGTTGAGGCCCAGCTCACTGAGGGCTGTGGTCCAGTCGGTGACGATGGCGTTCTGCGCGGCGGCAAAGGAGATCTTCCCGGAACAGACGGCCGTCTGCAGCTTCGTCTCCACGGGGTCCTCCTTGTTGTTCACCCCCGAGCCCGGCTTGTGGCCCGGGTCGGCCGGATGCGGAACTGTCCGGGGATTCCTTGGTCGGGAATAGGTCATTCAGGTCCATCACGGCCCAGCGCCGCGCAGCCCAGGTAGTTGCGGGAGCCGGGAACTTGCGAGTCAGGCGGGGCTGTGGCGAGCGCGGTCCAGGTACTCGGCCAGCTCACGCCAGTCGTCGGCTGGAGCATCGGGGTCTGCGGACATGGCGGCTGGATCGTCGTGCCAGGCAGCCCTCACACCGGCGGCGATGCCGGCATCGCCGCCGGTGAACAATGTGCTCAGCTCATCCATGCGGGCCACCAGCCGGCGGACCTTCTGATCATTGGCAGGAGTTCCAGCCGCACGGAGCCGTTCAGCCCTGCGGTACAACTCGGGCCACTCGACTTCCAGCAGGTACTGCATCGCGGGCCCCAGGGCGGCGGCACGAGTGTGCAGGACCTGTATCTGGTCGGCGTCCAGGTGACGGCCCAGCGTGTGCTCGCCCTCCGGGCCGATGCCGCCGATCGCCCGCAGCGCGTCGACCAGAGCCGTGGCTGTCGGGGCCCGGTCGGCCGACAGCTCCTCACCGAGTCGCACGAGCCGCTCTCGCAGGACACCGAGCGCGGCGATGGACGCCTCCACCCCCGCCAAGTGGTCGCGGACCAGCCGCGTCGGGTCGACGCCGGCATCGAGACAGACGGCGATGGTGTCCAGAGCCAGGCCCAGACTGCGGAGCGCCAGCACCTGATAGAGACGGACGAGGTCTTCCTCGGTGTATTCCCTGTGCCCTCCCGTGGTGCGCTGTGATGGGCTGAGCAGACCGATGGTGTCCCAGTGGTGCAGCGTGCGCACGGTCAGTCCGCTGGCCTCCGCGAGTCGGCCTACTTTCCAGGTTGCAGAAGTGGTCATGGAGCCACCATGCATCCTGACATCGCGTGAGGTTCAAGCCATGGCAGCGACCGATCTTGCTTCTCAAACGCGGTCCAGTTCTGACCGGTGACCGTCTCGCCACCGACCACGCGATCGACGTAGCCGCTGTAAGTGCGCCCGGCCAGCTCTGACCAGCGGACGGCGGTACTCGCGGTGATGCCCAGGGCCTGCGCCAGCAGAGGGGCCTCGACGCGTGCAGCCAGGTGCAGCAGGGCCCTTGTCCGTCCCGGTCCGGGAGGAAGGCCGAGCTTGCGTAGACGGACTACGGCCCGGGCGTGGCTGAGTGGCTGGCCGGCCTTCGTGCCGGGGAAGAGCCAATCGCCGGTGGCGATTGCGGTTCCGGTGCGCGAGAGGCAGCCGTGCTTGAGGTGCTGGATGACGAGTTGGTCGAGGATAGGGGGGAGGTGGATCTCGGTCTTGCCGAGCTTGAGGTAGACCTCGGTGTCTGCGTCGTCGTTGTGGTGATCCGGATGTCGTCGGTGCGGATCATCAGTATCTTCGTCAGGGGGGCGGCGTAGGCGAGGATGATCGCGCCCATGAGGCGGTCGGCCTGTTCCAGGTCGTCGTCGTGGAGCAGGCGGCGGAGCAGTTGCCACCGCTGCTCCGCGGTGAGAGCGGGTTTCGGCTGGTCACTGCGGGGCTTGTGGCATGCGAGCTTGCGGGTCTTGCGGGTTCGTGTCGTCCACCGCAGGAATGGCTCCAGTTCTCCCAGGAGTTGGGGGCTGTGGGTGAGGAAGTTGTCGACGTCCGCCTGGATGGCTTTGACAAGGGGCGTGTCCTGCTGGGCGAGCCAGGTGAGGAAGGACTGGGCGGCTCTGATCCGGGTCTTGGCGTACTGGAAGGTCGAATAGGTCTGGGGTCTGCTGTCCCGGGGGCGGTGGATTCTGGGCAGTAGTCGCCAGGTGCCGTATTCGTGGAGGACGAGGCGGTGGTCGGCCGGCGTCACGGTGGTGAGGTGGTTGGTCAGCCAGTGCTGGAAGTCCGCGGCGAAGTTGTTGCGGGCCGGCAGGCAGCCGGTGGCGACGAGCTGGCCGCGGAGGGTCTCGGTGGTGCGGCTGCGGGGCAGTGCGTCCAGGGTGGCGTGGTTGATAGGGATGGCGCCGTTGCCCATGCCGATCAGCAACTCGGGATTCTTGCGCAGCCACCCCAGCGAGCTCGCCGGCCGGGGCCCGGCGAGGAGTGCTTCGCGTAGGGGGGCCAGAGTGCGCCGAGCCCCGGGGTCGGGAGTGATGTGGTCGAAGATGGCGGCGAGCGCGCACCGGTCACAGCGGCCATAGGTGTAGCGCGGGTGAATGGCGCGGCAGTCATGGCAGCCGTAGTCACGCTTCAGGTCGCCGGCGCGCCGTGCCGAGCCGCGGAGGGCGTCCGGAGCGGGAGTGCGGGGCGGGGTGTCGTTTCGGGCGCGGTGGCAGGGCCAGCAGATCGCGGTGCCGTCGCGGACGGAAAACGGCATGTCAGTGTGACCGCAGGTACCGCAGGGCTGGGGTCGGCGGGGCACGCATGCGGCGCACGCCGGGGTGCCTGGTTTTTGTCCGGTCGGGCAGCGGCGTTCGCGGCCGCAGACAATGCAGGTGGTGCGGGGGCCTATCCAGCAGTTCTCGCACAGGTCCGGTTCACCGTCGCGGGCGACGACCTTGATGCGACCGCCGGTCTTGAGGCAGCTGCCACAGCGGCGAGCTCGCGGCCGGTAGCAGGGCTCGCACACGGACGGCGGACCGTCGCCGGTGGGGATCAGCACCGTCTGGGTGCCGCAGGTCTCGCATGTTGCGGTGTGGGCGTTCCAGCAAAGGCCGCATACGAGTGGGACACGCTGGCGGGTGCCGTAGAGGGCACCGGTCGTCCCGCACCTGGTGCACCGTCCGATGGGCTTGGAAGAGCACTTGCTGCACGCCGGTAGCCGGGTGCCGTTGTCGTCGAGGTGGCGCTGGATGGGAGCGAGTCGGCCGCAGAAGCCGCAGGGGTGGCTCGGTGCGACGTAGCCCTTGGCGTTCACCGGCGTCGTCGGGTGGGGCCGAGGTCGGCCTTCACCGGCGCGAACTCCTCGGGCAGTTCCGCTGTCGAAGGACCGGTCTCCCGTGCCGGGCGGCGAGGTTTCGCCTGTCCGGACACGGTGCGCAGCAGCTGCTCGGCTCCCTCGATGTACGGGATCACCAGGTCGTTCGGCGTGCACTCGAAGATGTCGCACAAGGCGGAGAGTGTCTTCAGGCTCAGCCGCTCCGGGATGTACTGCACGAGCCGGTAGACCTGGGCGTCCGAGAGCACCACACCCCGCTCGGCCAGCAGCGGTCCCAGTTCGACGGTCGAACGCAGGCCCCGCTCCTCCATCAGCCGGGCGAGCCGCCAGTGGTAGTTCGCCGGCCGGGTCACGTCCGGCCGGCCCTTTGCAGTCTGCTTCCGCTCAGCCCGGGGTTCCATCATCGTGCCGCTCCCCTCGTCCACAGGTCTTCCGGCGCTCCGTCCATCAGCGCGTCGTTCAGCGTCGACGTCATGAAGTCGTCGCTGACGTGGGAGTAGATCGTGGTGGTTTTGGCATGGACGTGGCCGACTTGCTTCTGGACGAAGCGAAGGTCCCACCCGTCCTCCAGCAGGTGGGTGATGTAGCTGCGGCGGAAGGCATGCGGGGCGAGTTCCTGCGGGAATTTCAGCTCCTCCCGGTACTCGCTGAAGCGGTCGTTGTACGACGACAACGACACCCGGCTGGTCCGCTCCGACGCCCACAGGGCCGGGCCCGGCCTGTAGCAGGGGCGGACCACCTCGATGTACTGGACCAGCGCGTTCGCCGACCACGGCATCACCGTCAGTACGGGGCGGCGCTTGGGCCCCTTGCCGTTGCTGCCCTTGCCCCACCGCACGTCAAGCACCCCCGCCCGGCCGAACTCCGGGTGCCGGGGGTTGTCCGCCACGTCGATCAAGTCCAGGCGGCAGATCTCCCGGCGGCGCAGCCCCCAGGCGTACTGGGCTTTGAACATGGCCGCATCCCGTGCTGCAGCCAACGCTCCCTTCCTCCGGGCTCTTCGCGCGCGGTTGATGCGCGTATCGCAGAAGTCGAAGAAGTCCGCGGGTTCCGTGCGGGTGAAAGGCCGAGGCTCCGGGTGGTCGCCAACCTCGTGCTGCCGGATGGTGTTCCACTCACTGCAGACTTGGACCGGGTGCGTACTGAAGTAGTGCTCGCAGACGTCGATCCACTCATAGGCCGGGTCCAGAAGGTAGCTCAGGAACCGGCCGATGTGGTTCTGCAGAGCGCGGACCGTCCGGGCACGGCGCCCAGCGAGCAACTCCGAGGACCAGGACTCCAGATCGCCGGCCGACCAATTCCACGGGTAGTCGCTGGTGTAGTGGTGAAACCGCATCACCGCTCGGTGTGAATCCTCGATGTAGTCCGCAGTGAGGTTCCGGGACTCCATCTGCATGATCCAGCAGCCCAACGCCGCTTCCAGGACCGCCTCTTCAGGACGCAGCAGCACGACCCCGCTGGACAGCAGCTTGCGGGTCTGCCTCGCAGTCGCGGTGAACACCGCGGAGGCCACCGGATCCGGGCGCGTCACATCTTGCATGTGATGCAGGATCATTCGTCAGATGCAAGGAAGCCAATGATGCGGCGGCGACTTCCTTTGCCGATGCAGCCACCCCGACATGCATCTAATGAATGCGAGCCGGACATTCACGAGCTTCGCGTCGCAGTACGCCTTCACCCAGTTCGTCGCGATGGCGACCTGAGCCCCTGCGAAGAGACATCGTCCCTGCACAGACGGCGCCGTGCAGGTAATTCTCCAAGCGATCCGGGAGTGTCCAATAGACGGCGGATCCGATGATCAAGGAGACGCCTGATGAGCGAGACCATCACCGAGCACGAGGCCGTGGAGGAGCCGGTCGCCGAGTCGGCTGCGGAGGCGGTGTCGGACGAGCAGTTGATCGCGATGCTTGTCGACCGTGCCCGTTCCGATGGCCTGCAGCTGACCGGCGAGGGCGGGCTGCTGCAGCAGCTGACGAAGCGGGTGCTGGAGTCCGCCCTGGAGGG
>NZ_JBSFIH010000100.1:0-14439 GCF_053597455.1 Streptomyces sp. NPDC001393 | reverse complement strand
CCGGCCAGGCAGGCGGCGATCCGGTCGCTGCGCCGGGAGGTCCAACGGATCAGCTCTCGCGGCACCCCGGCAATCTCCATCACCGGCCGGCGCCCAGGGGTGACGGTGCGCGGCTCGGTCGCCAGCCCCAGCGCCTCGCAGACCTCAGCGGCCACGATCTCGTTGTAGAGCGCGGAGGCGGCGACGGTGTTCTCGTGCAGGGCCGTGGTGTGGATCGAGCCCCACTTCCCGTCCAGGCGCTGCCCCTTCACGGACACACGCAGATGGTCATGGAGCAAGGGTCGCCCGGAACGTGCCTCATAGTGGCGGAAGCGGGCGGCGACCAGACCGCCGGGCGGCCGCACCCGGTAGACGCCGTCCTTGCTGTACCGGACCACCGCCGCCTCGTCCTCGATCCACTCCAATACCCGCTCGATCGCGCGCTCGTGCGCCGCCTCGATCACCCGCCCGGTCTCCTCATCCCCCAGCGCCCACAACAGGTAGACCGTCGGCTGCGGCCGGAACACGAAGTCGACACCGGTCACCGTCACCCGGCGTCCCAGAGCGCCGGCCTTGAACGCCTCCTTCGGGCAGTCGCCCTTGGGCCGGTGCAGGACCGTACTACCTGCTCTTGATCTGTACGCGCTTGATGTTCACCGGCAGCGTCGGAAAGCCGTCTCCCGGCCCGTTCTGGTCGTCCTCGCCGCCCGCCGCGATCTTCTGGAGCACCTCGAGGCCCACGGTGACTTTGCCGAACGGCGTGTAGGCGGGCGGGAGTTCGGTGTCCTTCCAGACGAAGAAGAACTGGCTTCCGTTGGTGTTGGGCCCAGCATTGGCCATCGCCACCGTCCCGGCGGGATAGGTCGCCCCGGTCAAGTTCTCGTCGGGGAAGGAGTAGCCGGGCCCGCCGCTACCGGTGCCGGTCGGGTCGCCGCACTGAAGCACATAGATGCGCGCGGTGGTGAGCCGGTGGCAGTGTGAGCGGTCGAAGTAGTGGCGCAGGGCAAGGAACTTGAAGGAGCACGTGGTGCAGGGAGCCTTGTCGGTCAGTGCCCGGAAGGTGACCGCGCCCTGGCCGGTGCGCAGCGTCGCGCTGTACGGCTTGGCGGCCTTCACCGGGTCGAAGACCGGTATCCCCTTGAAGTTGTCCGCGGGAACGGCCGGCGTGTAGGTGCAGGCGGCCGACGGCGCGGCAGGGGGCGGATTGTCGGCTGCGGCCTGCGTCGCGGTACCAAGGAGGAGCAGGGCGGAGGCGGCGAACAGGGCGCTTGGCTTACGGAGCACGAGACGGTTCCCTTCCGGTCAGCACCGCACGGGTATGTCATGGACGCCTCATCCTGCCCTGCTCCGTCGTCCGGGTGAACCCCTGCTCCCGGCACCGTGAACCTGAATGGGCGGGCGCCACTGCAAGCCGAGCGCATGGAACCGCCCGCGGCGCAGATCGCGAGTGGAGGGCCGGGCCCGCAACAGCCGGCGGGTTCAGCCCTGCAGAGAGCCTCCGGCCCGGTGGACGGTCTTGGGATGCCTGGTTCCGTGCCGGTGGCCGGTGAGCGCGGCCAGCAACTCGGAGGGTTCGGGCTGCTGGTGCTCGCTGAGGTAGCGGACGCCCTCGCCCTCCGGCGGGGTGCCGGTCTCCTTGCCGATCGGGTGCCGCCGGCTGACCGCGGTACGCCAGCCGTAGCGCTCATCCCACACCAAGGCGGGCGTATCGGATCCGCTCAGTGCCACGGCCGCGGCGAGCACGTCGCCCTCCAGGCGCTGCACCCGCACGTCCTGCGCCTGGGCCCGGCCTGCGCCGACCAGGACGTCGGCGACGCGCTGCAGGTACGGCTGGACCTGGCGGGCGCGCAGTTCGGTGGCGGCGCTGGCAAGGGCGGTGCGTTGCACCGCGGTCGGGTAGCCGAGCCGGGTGGCAGCTTCCTCGGGGGTCAGGTCCGGGTCGGCCTGCAGCAGGTCGGCGATCCGCTCCCCGCGCAGCCGGGGCAGGGCGCGCGCGGCCGCGGCATAGGAGAGGCCGACGCGCTCCTGGACGGTTGCGGCTGATCAGGCAGCCTCCGACCGAGTGGGAGACCATCAGACGGGGCCGAACAGGGCCTTTGGTTGACCTTCACCTTGGGGGAGCCCACAGCATCAGTGGTGCCGGGCGACGTGCCTGGCATGAGGAGGAACGAGCATGGAGTTGCTGACCATCGGGTCGTTCTCGAAGGCGTCCCGGCTGTCGCCGAAGGCGCTGCGTCTTTACGACGAGCTCGGCCTGCTGACTCCCGCTCGTGTCGACCCGGTGACCGGCTACCGCCTCTATGCACCGGAGCAGCTGGATCAGGCCCGGCTGGTTGCCTGGCTTCGACGGCTGGGGATGCCTCTCGCCCGCATCCGGCAGGTCTGCACGCTGGAAGCAGGTCCGGCAGCAGAAGAGATCCGCGCGTTCTGGGCCCAGGTCGAAGCCGACACCGCCGCACGGCGGGACTTGGCCACCTTCCTCATCGGCCACCTCTCCTGGAAGGACCCTGCCATGTCCCCGACCGCCAAGCCCCTGGGCATTCGTTTCGCCGCCCTTTCCGACGCCGGCCTTGTCCGCGAGAGCAACCAGGACACCGCCTACGCAGGGTCCCGCCTGCTCGCCGTCGCCGACGGCTACGGCAGCGGAGGTGCCCCCGCAAGCGCCGCCGCTGTCGACGCGCTCAAGAGCCTCGAAACCGACAGCATCCCGGCGGGCAATCTCCTCAACGCCCTCGAAGACGCAATCGACCAGGCCAAGCAGGCCGTGCACGGCGTCTCCGGACTCGGCCCTTCCTCCGAAGACGTCGGAACCACACTCACCGCGATGCTCTGGACTGGCTCGCAGCTGGCCCTCGTCCACATCGGCGACTCCCGCGTCTACCTCCTGCGAGATGGAGAGCTGTTCCAGATCACCCACGACCACACCATGGTGCAGTCGATGGTCGACGAAGGACGCCTCCGCCCGGAGGAAGCCGCCTCCCACCCTCAGCGGTCCCTGCTGATACGCGCCCTGGGCCAAGGAGCCGACTCCACACCCGACATGCGTCTGCACGACACCCGGCAGGGAGATCGCTACCTGCTCTGCTCGGACGGCCTGTCCACCGTCGTGTCGACCGAAGAAATCCGCCGAGTGCTCGCCGACATCAGCGAGCCCGAGCAGGCGGTCCGCGAACTCATCGCCCTCGCCAACGGCTCCGGCGGTCCCGACAACGTCAGCTGCGTGGTCGCCGACGTCATGGAGCTCCAGCAGTAGGAGCGAGCGGCATGCACTTCGAGCTGCACCAGGTCCGCTCCCACGAACTCATCCGCGAGGCAGACGAATACCGACTCGCCCAGCAAGTCAGGAAAGCTAAATCGGCCTCTCGGTCCATGTCGGCCAATACACAGCGCCCGACTCCACGGCGCCTGCTGGCTTGGCTCCGCGGGTGAACCATCACGCTGCCTACGGCTGAGCGGGACACAGACCACCAACTTGTCCCACATAGCCGTAGGCACCGCAGGTCAGAGCCTCGACCTACCTACACTGAGTAACGGAGTCCTACTGGGGCTGCCAGAGCTCGTCGACCGCCGACCAGCGCTGGTCCTCGTACGAGACGAGGCCCGCCCGCTGGAGGACGGTGAGGGCCTCGGTGACCTGGGCCGGGGCGGTACCGAGGCGGGCGGCGAGGCCCTCGGCGGTGTCGGGGTTCAGGACGAGCGCGCTGTGGACGGTGCGGCGGGTGGCGTCGGCCAGCGCCGCGAGAATCGGCTGCCGCGGGGCTGCGCCGAGCCGGGGCACCCCGACCGAGGGTGTCTCCCCGAGTGCCTGGAGCTCCTCGGTGAACGGGACGCCCCGGTCGCGCTCCCACGCGGCGTGCTTGCGCAGCAGCAGCAGACCCGTCTGCCGGTGCTTGTGCGGCTCGCTCAGGGTGAGGACGTCGAACTCGCCCTGCGGCACCGCCACTTGGCGACGCAGATCCTGCACCAGGGGTGTGGGGACGACCCGGCACGCCGTCCGTCCGTCCCGGGTCTCGGCCGTCGTGGCGAGATACGGCTCGTGCAGCACGACCGTGCCGCCCGGGGCCAGGCGGGGCCACAGCGCCGCGAGGAACCCGGCGTCGTCGGCCTGCGTCCCCGCGTCCAGCCACACCAGGTCCAGCGGCCCCCAGGCGTCGAGCTCCTGCTCGGTGAGGTCGAAGAAGTCCCGCTCGACGAAGGTGAGCAGGGAGTCGAGGCCCAGCGCGCGGGCCGCGTCGCTCACCTGGTGCGCGGACGTCCCGGCCACGGAGATGTCGTCGACGACGAGGAGCCGGGGCGCGTAGTCGTCGAGCGCGGAGCGCGGGTGCAGGACGGAGGCCCGCTCGTCGTCCGACACCGCACCGCCGATCAGCCGCCGGTCCGCGGCGGCCTCCTCCTGGGCGTCGCGCAGCCCGAGCAGCAGGTGCAGTGTCGAGGAACCGGCGCCCACCTCGACCACCGTGCGCGGCCGCGTCATCCTGGTCACCGCCCGCAGCACGGGTCCGGCGTTCTCCGTCCCCATTCCGGGCCGGGTGAGCCCCCGCACCGCCTCGTCGGCCGACACGTCCACGCGTATGTCCCCTCTCGTCCCTCGCATCGTCACCGGGCGCCCGTCAGGCGACGGCCCGCAGCATCCCCGCCGACAGCAACCGGTCGGCCACGTCGCGGAGTCGGTCCGGAACGTCGTCGTCGGCGACACCGGGCCCGGTACCCGCCAGCTGCCACAGGGCGAGCGCCGCCGTGCCCACCCGGAGGAAGTTGCCCGTCGGGGTGTGCGCCAGGACGTTGTCCCCGGCGTCCGTCACCCAGGCCTCCCGCACCAGCGCCCGGGGCGCGTCGTTCGGCGCCGCCGGGGCACCGGTCAGCAGGCCAAGGCGGACCAGGCCCACGAGCAGGTGGTCGACGGCCGCGTCCGCCCCGCCCCACGCCGCGCGCAGCTCGGCGACCGAGGCGCCGCCATCCAGCAACTCGCCGACAGGCACGGGCAGTTCGGCGAAGACGGCCGGTTGCGCGCAGGACAGTACGGCCACCGGTCCGCCCTCACCCAGGAACGGGACGGGGGTGCGGCTCAGCCGGGCCGTCCGCGCCGGTGCCAGGACGGTGTCCGGCGGCAGCGCGCGGGGCCAGACCCCGCGGTCCAGGACCCGGGGCTCGGGCGGCGGCGCAAGGCGGACCACCGGTTCGTCGGGGTGCGGGGTCCAGGCCAGTTCCCAGGCGAGGGGGAGCGAGGCTCCCGTCTGCGCGCAGAACCGGGGCACGACCGGGTCGAGCACGAGGGGGCGTTCACTCATGACGTCCTGCCTCCTTGAAGAACCGGCGCCGCGGCCACCGGCGCGGCTCCCACCGCCCGCAGCCATCCGCACAGTCCGGCCAGGGTGGCGATCACCCCGCCGGCCAGGATGCCCCAGCGGGCCCAGTCGGCCGGGGCGAGTCCGGCCAGCGCGAAGCCGACCGCCACGGCGCTCTGCAGCGTCGCCCCGTACGCGGCGCCTGCCCGGCCCCGTACCTCGGGCGGGCAGTCGGCCATCACATGGGTGCGCAGCGCCACGTTCTGCACGGCGTTGGCCATGCCGCCGCCCAGGAAGGCCGCCAGCATGACGGGGATGACGGGGAACGCGCCGGTCACCAGATAGCTGACGCCGATGACGGTGGCCGCGGCGACGGCGAGGCGGGCGGTGGGCCTGCGACCGAGCGGGCCGCGCAGCAGGCACGGGCCGAGGACGAGGCCCACGCTCCAGGTGGCGAGGAGCGTCCCGTAGACGGCGGTGCCGCCGGGGATGTCGTGGGCGAAGAACGGCAGCAGCACATTGGCCACCGAGGTCGCCGCGATCGTGATCACGACCGTGCCGAGGGTGATCCGGCGCCCCGCCCACAGCAGCGACAGGCCGGCTTTCAGGCCGCCCTCGGGCCGCTTTGCCGCCTCCTGCGGCGCGGGTCGGCCGCTGCGCGGAGCCGCCGCCAGCCAGGCGCTGATCACCGGGATCGCCAGCAGCGCGAAGGCGAAGGTGGCCGCGTCGACACAGAGCGCGAGGCCGGTGCCGCCGTGTGCCGTCAACAGGCCCACCAGCAAGGGGCCGACGATGTATCCGGCGTTGCGCACCGACTCCATCAGCCCGTTCATCCGCAGCTGTGCGTCGGCCTGCGGGTACAGCTGCGGCACGAGGGTCATCACACAGGTCTGGGCGACAGCCCCGAGCACACCGAGCAGCAGCATCGTGGCGATGAGCAGCAGCGCCCCGTCCGCGACGGCGGCCGCACCCGCCGCGATCACGCACTCCAGGGCCAGGGCGGTCGCGAGGACGCCGTCCAGGCGGAACCGGTCGCAGATCCGGCCGATGGGACCGCCCAGCGCGATGCCGGGCACCAGACCGGCCAGCATCTGTGCCGACACCACCGACGTCAGTCCCGTGCGGTCGGCGCCGCGCAGGGCGAGCGCCACCATCGCGACCTCGTCGCCCACGGTGCTCACCAGCAGGGCGGCGACCACCACAAGCGCCGCGGGCCTGCTCGCTCGGATCGCGGTCACCGGCCCTGCGCCTCCTCGGCCTCGACGGCCCGCCACGCCGACAGCCTGAGCAGCACGGCGTGCAGCAGCGGTACGGCTTCGGGGTCCGCCGCGCGCTCGAAGTCGGCGAGATCGAGGGTGTCCCCGTCGGCAAGCGCGGTCACGGCCGCGGCGACCTGCGGATGCCCGGCGACCTTCAGGGTGTGCCCCTGGGCGGCGACGGCGTGCCGCCCGTCAGCGAGCAGCCGCTGGCGCACCTCGACGTCCGCACGGGTGCGCACCCGGGCCCGGCGCGGCACCGGGACGAGCGGATCGGCGGGCCTGCCGACCCCGAGGCCGCCGGAGGTCACCGCGGCCATGTGCTGCTCCCAGACGACGTCCGCGATCTCGGCGCCGCTCAGCCCGTCGAGCGTGGCCAGTGCGGCGGCGGCCTGCGCCGGGATGCCGTCCGCGGCGAGGGGGGCCCCGCCCGCCGCACGAGCCCGGCCGAGCAGGGTGCCGACCGCGTCGACGACGAGCGCGGCCGGGTCGCTGCGGGTGAAGAAGGCGATGTTGACGTTGACGGCCACGGCGTCCGGGGCCTCGCCGACGTGCAGCTGCTCGGAGGGGAAGTACGTCAACGCACCTGGTACACCGACCAGTTCGTCGGCGAGGTGGCGGGCCGCGGCGTAGTCGGCGGTGTGCTGGGGGACCCGGTCCGCCAGCTCGGGCGGCCAGGTCAGCAGGAGCTTGCGGCCGCGCAGGGTGAAGCCGAAGTTCCCGGCGTGGTCCACGTGCACCCCCACGTTGGTGGAGGTGTAGCGGCCGATGAAGGTGTCGATGTCGACGCGTCCCGCGACCCGGCTGCCCGTGTACCGGTGGACGTCGTCGGCCAACTTCTTGGCCCGGTCCCACAGCGCCGCGTCGACGGCGTGCAGTCCGGAGACGGCGACGCTCCACTCGTGCTCGCGCATCCGCGCGTCGACCCGGGCGAGATAGGCGTCCAGGTCGTGGTCGTGGGGCAGCGGCAGGAACGGCCGGGTGTCGATGGGCTGGGTCCGGCCGTCGACCGTCACCACGACCCGGGGCAGGCCCGAGCCCTTGACCCGGTTGGCGGGGTCGGCGGCCAGCTTCAGGGCGCGGACCAACTGCTCGTCCGTGAGCCCCAGTTGGACCGGCGACGAGGGCAGCGTCAGCGGGGCGCGCTCCCAGTGGCGGGAGGCGAAGTCCTTCCAGAAACGGTCCAGTCGGGCGTCCGTCGCGGGGGCCGGGTGGGGCACAGCAACTCCTGTCGTCAGGCCGCGACGCGCGGCAGTTCGAGAAGCCCGGGTGCGAGCGCGGCGGAGGCGATCACCCGGTGTTCGGCGAGGTTCTCCAGGAGCAGCCGCCGCTGCCGCTCGGGCAGCCGGGACCGCTCCGCCAGCTCGGCGTCGGTCGCGCCGTCGGCGGCGAGCAGCCACAGCAGCCGCCCGGCGGCGCTCACCCTGACGCCCCGGCCGGTCTCCGGGGAGACGAGCAGACAGCTGCCATCGGTCCCAGAATCCCGTACGAGATGGGGCTGCGCGGCGTACCACACGCAGGCCAACTCCTCGCCGGGAGAGCCCTGTTCGACACTGAGCGCGCCGTGGGAGGCGAGCCGCGCCAGCGTCGCCGCCGCCGCGCGGGGCGAGGGGATGTCACGCCACAGGTCGGCCAGGGCGTGGTCCCGCCCGTCGAGCAGCGGCCGCCATTCCTCCGGTACGTCGAGCAGGGCGTCGCACGACGGCACGTGCAGCAGGACGCCGCGCCCGGTGACCGAGACCCGTCCGCGTACGCCGTTAGCGAGCCGCACCGTGGCGGCCCGCCCCACCTCGGGGCAAGGCGCGGCGGGCACGGCCACCCGCCGGGCCGGCAGCTCCGCCTCGGCGAGCGCCCACAGGAACGACCACTCCTCGGCGTCCCCGATCCAGGTCCCCCGGTGGAAGGCGGCGCCGACGGCCGGGCCGCCGGGCCCGCCGGAGGTCAGCCGGGCCGCGTCCTGCCGGCTGAGCCCCGTGCTCACCGTGTAGTCGAGGTCGAAGGCCAGATCCTCGCCCTCGTCCGGCGGGATCAGCTCGACGCCGAACAGGTCGGGTCGCTCGCCGACGGGCGACAGCACGTCGAGGATGAAGGGCCCGTTGGCGGCGGTCGAGTACGGCACGCCGAACTCCTCGACGGACCGTCGCAGCGCCTTGGCGGCGAACTCCTGGGTGCGCAGGGCCTCTTCCTCGGTCTCGCCGGGAAACCCGGTCATGCAGAAGAGGTGTACGGGAACCTTGTTGCCCAGCAGCGCCTTAAGCGACGGCTCGATGTCGTCGACCTTGGTGCCCTTGCGCATCAGGTCGAGCACGCGCTGGTTGTACGACTCCAGGCCGAGGTCGAGGCGACGGCAGCCGGAGCGGCGCAGCGCGGCGGCCAGTTCGTCGTCGAGCCCCTTGCTGAACCGGGTCTCGCCGTACCAGTACAGCTCGTGCCCGCCGTCGTTGAGCTCCCGGGAGACGCCCCGCAGCGACGTCAGCGTCATGATCTCGTCGACGAACATGAAGCTGTCGCTGCCGTGCTTGGCCGCGAGCGCCGCCATGTCGTGGACGACCTGCTCGGGGCGGCGGATGCGGATCTGCGGGGACGGTTCGGTGGCGGCGGGCGTGCCGGGGACCTCGTACGGGACGTGGAGAACGCCGATGTCCTGGCGGGAGCTGAACCGGGTGTCCGCCAGGAGTTGGCGGACCGCGTCGTAGCCGGTGACCAACCAGCCCTCGTGACCGTCGGGGAAGACCATGGGGCTGACGGGGCGGGCCTCGCGCAGCCGGGTGATGTCGCGGGGCGGGTCGAAGGGGCCCGCGTCGCGCTCCATGGGCAGACCGTGGGGGACGAGAGGCGTGTGGCTCATCGGTTTCCTTCCGTGGGTGGGGGTGGGCTCGCCCCTGCGGGCCCGGACGACAGACTCAGCCGGCGACGACGGTGCCGGCCTCTTCCGGCACCCGCTCCCCGAGCAGCTCCATGGCCGCCGCCAGATCACACAGGACACGGTCGGCGAGTTCGGCCGCGGAGGTCGCGCCCGGGTGCCCGGCGGACGGCAGGGGGAGCACTGCCTGGTCGCTGAAGGTGACGGACATGGTGAGGCTCCTTTACGTCGTACGCCGCATCCGGCGCCGTTCCGCTTCCGCGGCCCCATCACGGCACACACCATGACGTCATCATGAGCCAATCTGAGCCACATATGGGCCACGCTGCGTCCACCGACCCGGCGCCACCGTAAAGCCGCAGGTCTTCGGGGACTTGAGGCAGAGCGGGAAGGCGATGAGCCGGCGCGCCGAGTCGCCGACCTGCACCTTCTCGACTCCCTTGCGCGCTCCGGAATGCTGGTGCGGCACGGATGACAACACAAGCGGTTCTAACCGGCGCCATTCTTGTGCCATGATGGCGTCACAGCTCGTCCGGAGTGGTCATCGAGGGGGCGGATCATGGAGACAGCACGCAGCCGGCAGCAGGCAGCACCCGGCGCCTTCGCCGCCTTCGCCCGCTTCGTGCTCTGCGGCGGCGGGGTGGGGCTCGCCTCCAGCCCCGCCGTGGCAGCCCTCGCCTCCCGGGTCCCCCGGGCGCTGGCCAACGCCGTGGTCACCGTGGCCTCCACCCTCCTGGCCACCGAACTGCACGCCCGCTTCACCTTCGGCGCGGGCGGGCGCGCGACCTGGCGCCAGCATGTGCAGTCGGCCGGATCCGCGACGGCCGCGTATGCGGTGACCTGCGCGGCGATGATCGTCCTGCAGCTGCTGGTGGCGGCACCGGGTGCGGTGCTCGAACAGGTCGTCTACCTGTCCGCCTCCGCACTCGCCGGCATCGCCCGGTTCGCGGTGCTGCGTCCCGTCGTCTTCGCGCGGGGCCGCTCGCAGGCCTCGGCCGCCCGGGCCACCCGCCCCGCCGGCGTGGCCCGCGCCTCGGCCGCGGCCGACCCCGTGTCGCTCTGCCACGCCGCCTGACGGCGAGGAGGCGGGCGCGGCGCGTTCCAACGTCCTTCGACGGGCGCTCTAGTGCGGGCGGGCACCGTCGAGGCGGACGCGCAGGCGGTGCGCGACCTGGTCCGTCCAGGCAGCCGGAAGGAAGTCCGTACCCATGGCCCAGACTCCGTGGAACGCGAGGTTCGAGACGATTCTCCGGCAGGGTCTGCCCGGCCTGCACAAGGACAGGACGCCCGCCGTCGACGTGCCGATGGAGGCGTACGGGCTCGACTCCATGGCGCTCATCGGCATCGTCAGCGCTCTGGAGGCCGCCTACGGCGTCAGCCTCGCCGGCCAGGTCACCGTGCCGGTGCGCACCCTGACCGCCGGTCACCTGTGGGGCATCGTCTCGGCCGCCCTGCAGCCCGCCTGGGACACCGGCCGGCCGTCCCCTGCGGGCGGTACGACGCGTAGCCAGGCCCCCTGGATCATGGCCTGACGGACCCTGACGGACCGTGCCGGAGCGCGCGGCCCGTCACGGCCGCCGCACGGCTGCCGCCCGAAATCCCGCCCCTCGCCCGCCGATCCAGGTCACCGATCCGGACGCCGGAGTGTTTCGTCGATGGAGCCACCATGCGCAAGGCCGAAGAGTCTCAGCCTGTTCTTTTTCTTCTGGCCTCGAACGGTGTCCCGAACGAGGTCACTCACCTGGGCATTCGCCGGACATGAGAGTGGCCTTCGACTGATCCTGTGCCCCGTCACGAGGAAACCCAGTCGAAGGCCATTGTCATGAGTGTGATGTGCCCGGAAGTCCGACGGGAAGCATTAGCGGAAGCGTCACGCTTGCGAGCAGAGTTCTACGCGTGCCCGACCGCCCGGCGTGACGAACAGCTCGAACCGGCCGACGCGCTGGTGTGCATCGACGGGCCGATCACCTCGCCGGTGGACCTGACGATGGTGCACGAGCACCGCCGTGGGCACGGCACGTCGTACGCAGCTCTCAACCGGGGCCGGTCCGACGTCGAGAAACTACGGACCCTGCTCGCCGGGCCGCCGTTGCCCCGGTTCGACGGCCGCCGCCTGGTGCCGGCCGTCGACGTGCCGCCGTGGCTGCGCCCGGACGCGCCGCGCTCGGCAGACCGGCTGTTCTGCCACGACTACGGCCGGGCGAAGTCCGCCGCCCAGCTCATCCCGGGCCGGCCGTACTCCTTCGTCACCGTCCCCGAACCGGGAGCCACCTCATGGACGCCGATCCTTGACGTGATCCGGCTCGGCCCCGAAAACGATGCCACCGCCGCCACCGCCACCCAACTCCGGGCGGCGGCCCAGCGGCTCATCCCAGCCGGCCAGTGAGCACCCGGCAATCCGGACATCACAATCGTCATGGACACCGGTCACGACATCACCCGCCTGGCCCGAGTCCTGCGGGATCCTCCTGTCGGACTGGTCGGACGGATCCGCAGCGACCGGGTGATGCGGCTGCCCAAGCCCCCGCTCAAGGAGCACGCCCTGGCCCATCCCCAGGGCGGGCGACCGCCGAAGCACCGCAAGAAGTCCCGCTTCGCCAACCCCGAGACCCGGCCCGAGGCGGCGATCACCACCGTCACCGACACCACCAACAACGGCAAGGCCGAAGCCCAGGCATGGGACCGGGTCCACCCGAGACTGACCCACCATTCGGCCCGGCTGGAGCACGACGGTGAACCCGCCGCCGCCGAGAGCACCTTGGTCCGGTTGAAGGTCGAGCACCTCTCCAAACAGCGGGAAGCACCGCCGGTCTGGCTGTGGTCCTCCACAACCGGCGCCGCCCCGACAGACCTGGATCCGTGGCGGCAGGCGTTCCTCAGGAGATTCGACCTCGAGCACACCTACAGGTTCGAAAAAGCAGATCCTCGGCCGGACCACCCCGAAGATCCGTACTCCCCAGACCGCGGACCGGCGGACATGGCCCGTAGCCGTCGCCCACACCCAGCCCCGCCTCGCCCAGCCGCCGGCCGCCGACCTCCGTCGGCCCTGGGAGAAGCCCGCCAAGCCCGAACACCTCACCCCGGCCCGGGCCCGCCGGAGGTTCACGAACATCCGAACCCACCCGCCCTGCCCGGCCCGTGACTCTGTCGGGGATCTTGGAGTTTCCCGGTGCGGCAGCACGGTCGACGGGGATGATCAGGGAGTTTTGCCGACCGTTGCAGCCGTCGAGGTGCCCGTTGTCCCTGCGCCCCCGTTCCGGCGAGCACGTTCCGCCTCTGAACGCGCAGGTCGCGCGGGCGAGCAACCCGGGCGGCACGACGGCGACATGGGTGCGGGACCGGCTGGACGGGCTCTGGCGCGACGAGGACTTCGCGGACTGGTACCCCAGGGACGGGCGCCCGGGGCTCTCGCCCGCTCAGCTGGCCACCGTCTGTGTGCTGCAGTTCCTGCCCGGGCTGCCGGACAGGCAGGCCACCGAGGCGGACCGCGGCCGCATCGACTTCACGCACGCGATGGCCATCAAGCTGGACGATCCCGGCTTCCACCACAGTGTGCTCGGCGACTTCCGCGATCGTCCCGCCGAGGACGGCCGTGCCGACCGCCTCCTCGACCTCGCACCGGCCCGCCTGAAGGAAGCCGGACTGGTGCACGAGCGCACACCACGCAGCACACCGACTCCACGCACATCCTGGCCGCAGTGCGTGACCTGACCCGCCTGGAACTGGTCACCAAGGCGGCTCGCGCCGCACTCGAAGAGGCCGCAGGTATCTCACCTCACCTGCTGAACGAACTGGTCGACGAGTGCTGAGGGCTGCGCTACGGCCGGCCCGTCCGCCTGGGGAAGAACCCCACCAAGCCCAAGACCAGCAGTCATACCACCCGTGATGATCGAGAGCGGCGCGTTCCCCGGCTACGTGCTGTGCGCCAGTGCCAACGACGAATCGGTCTGGCTCAAGCCCAAGGACTCGACCAACGCCTTCTGCCTGTGGAAGAGACTGGGCCCCTCCTCCGAGTTCTCCCTGTACAACCCCGCCAAGGACCAGTACATGTCGTACACCGGCGGCAACGAGGGCGCCGTGGTGATGGAGGATCAGGACACCTCGCCCCTCGGCCCGAACGGTCAGCTGTGGTCCTGGGGAGGACAGGAGGACTGGGGTGCTGCCGCACTGCAGTCCCTCTGGGACAGCGGACAGAACGTCGACGCCAAGTCCCCGGACGGGTGGAACATCCCCCGCACCGACCCGGTCCACACACGTGGCTGGCGCCACGGCCGCCAGCGTGAACTGACCTGGAACCCGGACCGCGTGGGCTGACACCCCGATTGAACCTACGACCAGGTCGGGCCGGGCGCCACGCCCAGCCCGACCTGGCGTACTCCCGGCCGCCGGAAGAGCTCGCCCGCGTGTCTCATGTGCCTCCACACCCAAAAGAGGCTCTCTTGATCGTATGTGTGAGCCATTCGCTGGCGGGTTGGCGGCCTTGCGGACGATCTCGAGCTCGGTCTCCAGCTCGCGGATTCGTCGACGCGCCGCACGCAGCTCTGCGGACTCCTCCGAGGCCCTGCCAGGGCGTCGGCCGTTGTCGATGTCGTCCTGGCGCAACCACTTCGACAACGTGACCGGATGGATGCCGAGATCAATAGCGGTCTGCTTCTGTTCTTTTCCTGCCCGCACCAACGCGATGGCGCGGGCGCAGAACTCAGCGGGGTAGGCGCGGGGCATGTCCGGCAGCCTTTCGTGAAGGCCGTCAGTTAGCCAGCAGAACTGGAACCTGAGAGGTGGGGCAGGTCAAGATGTCACCCAATCGTGCGGCAGACCCGTTCAGAGACCACCGACCTGCTCACCTTCAAGCGAGCCGCAACAGCCACCCCTGACCACTCCGCGGCCCACTACACTCCAGCCGCCCGGAGAAACCCGCAGGTCAGACAGCGAAATCCTGCTGGAGCACTAATACTCCAGCCGGACTTCTGTATTTGTCCTGGTCAACGGCCTGGCGGTGGGGAGTGTAGCGGGGGCTGAGTATGCGTGGGGCGGTCTTGGGTCGGCCGTCCCACCA
>NZ_JBSFIH010000099.1:0-16012 GCF_053597455.1 Streptomyces sp. NPDC001393 | reverse complement strand
GCGATCATCATGAGCGCCTTCCTGATCGCCTCCAGCTTCATCACCACGCTGCTGATCCCGGCGCCCGGCTTCGCTCGGGCGTCAAGCGCAGTGCATGCGCCTCGCGTTGCGAGGCGCGGCCGGCCTTCGCCCGGCCGGTGGCCTCCGCTGCGCTCCAGCCACCCTGTTGCGCTCCAGCGTCACCAGGTGTGCCACGCTCCGCGCGGCACACCACGGGCCTGACGGCCCGGCAGCAGCAATACGGGGGGGTCGGGGTGGTGCTGCGTCAGGGGAATGCGGGGGCTGAATGGCTTGAATTGCTGGGAAGTTGAGGGGATAGGTGATGTGTTGTCAAGCTGCTTAAACTATCGTGCCCGGTCGGAGCGACCGGTGGTACACCATACTCAAAGAGCGATATGGAGACTGCTGCTTCATTTTGAAGCATGAGATAGACTCTGGAAGCAGGTAGCGACCCGGTGAGGGGTGTGATCCGAGTTGCACCGGGCTTGCTCGCCCTCTGTCCGAATGTGCTGCGGCCTAGTCACGGTAGCTCACCGCAGCCGCTCGTGCGCCGTCTACATGCAGGTTTGCCGTTACCTATCGAGTGAGACCTATCACCGGCCCGCAGGAGAAGGCAGATCCGAATGGCAGCAAAGGAACTCCGTCCTCACCAGCGAGAAGCCGTGGACGCGGTACTCCGCGCGCTCGAATTGCCTGCACACTCGACTGTGCCCGAGCGGGGACTACGGACGCAGGTGATCATGGCAACCGGGACCGGGAAGACCCTCGTGGCCACCCGGAGCGCCGAGGAACTCCGCGCGGGCCGTGTGCTCGTCCTCGTGCCCTCGCTGGACCTGCTCGCCCAGACCGAGGCCGCGTGGCGCGAGGGAGGCCGCACAGGCCCCATGATCGGAGTCTCGTCCCTGCGCGGGCAGGAGGCGGGCTTCCCGAACACCACGGACGTGGACGAGCTGGTCGCCTGGGTGCGTCCCTTCGACAAGGTGACCGTGTTCGCCACGTACGCCTCGCTGGGACTGGGCACGCTGGAGCGCGCGCACGCCGCCGGCCTTCCGGGGTGGTCGCTGATCGTCGTGGACGAAGCCCACAGGGTTTCGGGCCGGATCGGCAAGCCCTGGGCGGTCGTCCACGACAACACCCGCATCCCCTCCCTCCGCCGCCTGTACATGACCGCCACACCCCGGCTGTGGCAACTCGACGAGGACTCCGAGCAGGGCGCGCCGGGCGAGCTGGTGGCGAGCATGGAGGACGACCCGGACGGCCCGTTCGGCGCCCGCTGCTACACCCTCACGCTGTCCGAGGCGATCGACCGGGGCATCTGCGCGCCGTACCAGGTCGTGTGCCTCGACATCACCGACACCCAGCTCCAGGCCGCCCAACTTCTCGGTATTGAAGGCCGCTCGGAGAAGGTGCGCGGGGCGCGGCTCGCCGCGCTGCAGACCGCTTTGGTGAAGGCGTCCGCGGAGGACAACTTCCGGCGCACGCTCGTCTTCCACCACATGGTGAAGGAGGCCGAAGCCTTCGCGGCCGGCCTTCCCGATGTCGCCAAGCGGCTGCACGCCACCGATCCGGAGCTGTACCCGGCCACGATCTGGGCCAACTGGCTGTGCGGCGAGCACAAACCGAATCACCGGCAACGGGTACTCGGGGAGTTCGCCGACGGGATGGCCACAGACGGCACCATGGTGGAGAAAAGCTTCCTGGGCTCGGTGAGAGTGCTGGGCGAAGGCGTCGACACCAAAAACTGCGACAGCGTCTACTTCGCCGACGTACGCGGCTCCATGCCCGACCTCGTCCAAGCCGTCGGCCGCGCCCTGCGCATCCACCCCGGCGAAGGCAAAACCGCCTCCCTCGTCGTCCCTGTCCTGCTCGGGCCGGGCGAGACGGCAGACAACATGCTCACCAGTCGCGCCTACGGCGGCCTCGCCAAACTGCTGGAAGCGCTCAGGGCACACGATGCCCGCGTCGTGGAGCAACTCGCCGAACCACAGGCACCAAGCCGCGTCAGAGGCGTACAGAGCCGCAGCGGGCCCGAAGACGAGGAATCCGACAGCGACCGAAGCGACCGACTGTCCCTGCCGGCCCGCGCACTTCTGAAATTCAGCACCCCACGCGACCCCGCGCAGCTGGCCGCGTTCATCAACCTCCGCGTCCTCAACCCCGAACACGCCCACTGGCGACGCGGCATCGAAGCCGCCACCCTCTACGCCCGTGAGCACGGCGACCTGAAGGTCCCCTTCACGTACCGCGTCCCCGAGCGCGGCGACCAGGAGGCCCAGACCGAGGCGTGGCCAGCCTCGCTCGCCTCCTTCCCGCTGGGGCAGTGGATCGCGGACGCCAGGCGCGTCTACGCCCGTGGGGACATGGACGAGGACCGCGTGGCGCAGCTGGAGAAGCTGGGCATGGTCTGGTCGCACTTCGACGTCGCATGGGAGGAAGGGCTGGCTGTCGCGCGCGGGTGGGCCGCCGAGAACGGGCACCTCCTGGCCCCACTGGACGCCACCTACCAGGGACACCGGGTGGGCATCTGGCTGAAGAACGCACGCGCCGCCGCCCGCAAGGCCGCCGAGATCGAGCAACGGCGCGCCAAGGGGGTGCCGGTGGGGTCATCGGCCGGGGCGCTGTCGGAGGAGCGGCGCGAGCAGCTGGAAGAGATCGACCCCGCCTGGTGCCCGGCCTGGCCCGTGGAGTGGCAACGCGCCTTCCACCTCGTCCGGCTCCACCTGGAGACCGGCGGCGCGCTACCCATGTCGCGGGGCGAGGTCGTGCACCAGGGCGAAGACCTCGGCCGGTGGGTGCGCTCGGTCCGGTACGGCTGGGGCAAGCTCACCACCGTCCAGCAGTGGATGTGCGAGCACATCCTCGCCATCGAACCCGCAGACGAGAACGAGAAACCCAAGCCGCGCCGTACGCAGGCCGACAAATGGGCCATGAACTACGCCGCCGCACGGCAGTACTACCAACGCGAAGGCCACCTACGCGTACCCCGCAAACACATCGAAACGATCGTCACCGGCGACGACCAGCAGGAACACGAACTCCGACTCGGAGCATGGATCAGCAACCAACGCTCACGGGCCGCCACACTCTCCCCCGAACGCATCGAGCAGCTCTCCAACATCGGCATGCGCTGGTCGTAGGCGATCAGGTCACGGGCGAGGAGGCTGGACGGTGAGGTACGGGGCGAGTCGGGCTTCCAGGTCTGCGATGCGTTTGTCGAGGAAGCGGTTGTTCTGGCGGGCACTGGCCAGGCGCTCTTGGATGTGCTGATTGTCCTGGGTGAGCTGTCGTACCTGCTGCTTCAGGGTGGTGTTCTCGGTGACGATCCGTTGAAGTGCCCCTTCGGGAAGGTCGTGTTCGAGGTCGCGGATCTTGCCGAGGAGTTCTGCGATGCGGGTGCGCTGAGCGCGGATTTCGCGCTGGGCTTGAGCGAGAGCGTCTTCTGCGTTGAGTGCGCGTTCTTTCCAGGCTGGCTGTATGGGGCTGCGGCTTCTTGTGGCGGTTTCAGGGTGGGAGGTGCTTGAGCGGGTGGCTTGCTCAACAAGGGCTCTGGCCTGCTGATTCTGGTAGAGGAAGGTGCGTGAGACGCGGGCGGTACGGGCAAGCGCTGCAACGGTGACAGGTGCGTGGTCGCGTGCCATGGCCGCTAGGGCTGTCTGAAGGCGTTCGAGCATCTCTTGCGTGGCTCGGCGGCGGGCCTGGATGGCCGCGTCGGTGCGGGACGTGTTCATGGCTGCCCTGTGGCATCCGGGTCGGGGGCTTGCAGTGCGGCGAGGTCTCGGGCGCGGAAGGCGGTGCTCCAGGTGCGGTGGAAGTAGTCCTGGGGGCGTCGCAGGTCGAGCGTGAGGGCTTCGTCGAGGATGCCGAGGGCGGCCAGGGCCTGCTCGAGTCCTTTGATGGCTTTGGCGGTGGGTTCGAAGACGGTGTGGAGGTAGTCGGCGGTGGCGTCGTCGGGGGCGTTCTCGGCGATGGTGCGCCACTGTTCGGCTTTGCGCCGCCAGTAGAGGAGGTCTGCGCCGGAAAGGACGAAGTTGTCGCAGTTCTCGCAGTCGAGTTTCCAGGGGCAGGCTCCGCCGTCGACGACGGGTTGGTAGGTGCAGAATCCGCCGTCGGCGGGAGTGCTGCGGCGGGAGAGGTCCAGGGCCAGGGCGAGGGCTGTTTCGCGGTCCATGGGGGTGGTGTCGCCGGAGAGGAGTTCGCCTGGGTTGGGTGCGCCGGGCCCGGCCACCCAGACGGTGTTAAGGACGTCTTCGAGGTCGCTGTTGGTGATCTTGACGTAGTGCTCGGCCATGCGTTCGGAGAGCTGGCCGAGGTAGCGGCGGATGTGGGTGAGTGTGGCGCCGGCGCGCAGCAGGTTGGTGGCCAGGGTGTGGCGGGCCTGGTGGGCGACGTAGGCGCCTCCGAGGTCGAGGTCGGCGATCCAGGTCTTGAAGCGCTGGTTGAAGTGGCCGTAGGAGATCGGCTGTCGGCCGTTGGGGTTGCGGATGCGGGAGGGGAACAGGGCCAGGCCGGGGCGTTCGGCAGCTGTGGGGGTGCGGCCGCATCGCTTTTCGAAGAGCTGGAGTGTCTTGGTGCGGCGGGCGTCGAGGCGGTGGTAGACGGGCTCGGGGATGCGGATGCCCTCGTTGTAGTTGCCGACCTTGGTCTGGTCGTGCCACAGCATGGCCAGGCCGCGGTAGCGGCCGATGCAGTCCAGTCGCAGTCCGACGACCTCGCTGCAGCGGCGCCCGGTGGCGACGATGGTCTCCCAGATGTCCCGCAGGCCCCGGTCGTTGAGGTCGAGTTCCTCCAGGCGGCACAGGTTGGTCTCGTCGGTCAGCGCGCGGGCGACGTCGTCGCTGAAAGGGTTGCGGGAGCGCTGCTTGAGGCCGGTGCCGCCGAAGGGGATGGCGGTCAGGAAGCCGGTGTCGATGCCGAGGCGTTCGGCGTGGCCGGCTGTGATGGCGCTGTAGAGCAGCTTGCGAGCCTGGTTGAAGACGAATTGGCAGCTCAGGTCGGTGACGGTGGGAGAACGTCCGTCGACCAGGACCATCCCCAGGGACGGCAGGCCGTGGCGGGCACGGTGGCGCTGGTCAGCGACGAACCGTTCGGCGTGCTCACGGCGCAGCACGGTGGGGTCGTGGCCGGCGTCGGGGGCGTCGGCTTGGAGGAAGACGCCCAGTTCGACGGCGGCGCGGCGCATCTGGTCGAAGGGGCCTCGGGTGCGGGGGCACTGCGGTGAACGGAGCCACTCGGCGAGGTGGTCCCAGAGCAGGTCGCGCAGCCACCGCTGGGGAACGGTGGTGATGTCGAAGTGGCTCTGGGCCTTCTTGAAGCGTCGTCCGAAGTGATCGGTCTCCAGGAAGCCAGCGTCCTTGGTGTCCGATGGGCTGTAGTAGACGCAGCGCAGGCCGTTGACGATTTCCCAGATGATCTTGCGGACCTCGGAGTCCATCTGCTTGCGCGTCAGGTCTTTGTAGCCTTCGTCGTGCAGGTCCATCAGGGACGTGATGCTGCCTCGCCAGCAGTGTCTGACGAGGTTCTTGATGCCGTTGGTGGTCCACTCGGAGTGCTGTGCGGTCTGGGCATGGGCGTGCAGGCCCCACTGAATCTCGGCCCGCACCAGCGGGGGCAGGGCGTGGAGGTTGACCAGTCCTGGCTGCGTGACCGGCTCCGCAGTGGCGCACCAGGCGCGGAATGCCTTCTCGTCGCCGTAGGCCACCGGTAGCGGCCGGCCGTCCTTGAGGGGGCCGCGTGAATTGCGCGACCGGGCTGCTCCCGGACGGTTGTCGATGTTGTATCGGTTCAGGTGCTGCAGGCACAGCCCCAGCGAGGTGCAGGCCAGGAACGGGCACCGCGCCTGGCACAGGCCGTAGCCGGGAAGCGGGTGCTGTGTACGGGTCCAGTACTCGAACCGGTCTTGGTCCATGCCGGCGGCCTCGCCGTACTGCCACCTGGTCTGGTGCTGCTGACACAGCCGGGTGGCAGGGCTGATCGCCGGACGGTCGGGACAGATCAGGCACCGGCCGTAGTCCACCCCCCGCGCCGCGGGCAAAGCGGCGGCCGCATCCATGAAGGCTCGTTTGGTCCGTCCCGTCCGCTCGGCCTGCCCCCACTCCAGGTTGTGCGTGTTGCAGAGGTTGTGGCTGACCCGGCGGATGCGCAGGCAGCCGTCAACGGCGCATTGCCATGCGTAGACCGGGTGCTGAGGTGGGATGAAGATCAGCGTGTCGCGGAAGAGCGGGTCGAATGCGGGGGCGTCGATAAGGGCTGTGAGCAGTTCGAGCCGGTCACGGCCGATGCGGGTGGTGTCGGTGCGGCCAGGCAGCAGCGTCAACGGGATCACGGCTGTGTCCCCCACACCTGCTCCAGCGCCGCGGTGAAGACCGGGTCGTGGACGTCCACGTGGCCGTAGACCTGCTCGACGGTCGCCGCTGAGGCCCAGCCGCCAGCCTCCCGTGCGATCACCGCGTTGCCCCGTGCGGCGTCCAGCACCGCGGTGGCGAAGCTGTGCCGGAAAGCGTGCGGTACTACCCGGCCGATCTGGCCACGGGCAGCGGCCCGGCGCAGCATGCCGCGGGCCGCGGCGGTGGTCCACGGTTGGCCTCGGGAGGGGCCGTGCAGGCTGACCAGGAGCATGCCGTGAGCGGTCTGGGCGGGGTACTGGGTGGTGATGTACTCGAAGTAGGTATGGATCATCGCCCGACTCGCCCGGCGCACCGTACCCCCGCACACGGCGTCGTCCTGCCAGGCCCAGGGCGTCTTGGTCTTGACGCGGGCCCGATTGGCGTTGTCCTCACGGTGGCAGATGTGCACATGCGGCCCCCGGCACTCACCGCACGCGGCCTGCTCGCGCAGGTGCAGGTCGACCAGACGCAGCCCGCACAGCTCACCGATCCGGAAACCGCCGTCGGCCAGCCACGTGACCACCATCCGGTCCCGCGCACACGACACCGCCCCCAGCAGCAGATCCCGGGCACCCTCGGGAAGCATCTTCGGATGCCGGCGCACCCGCTCCGCCGGAGCCAGGGGGTTGGCCGGCATGCTGTGCAGGACGTGCCCGAGCATCGCCCGCCGCCTGTCTGCCCGCGTCGGCAGCCGGGTCACACGCAGCGCCTCCGCCAGTGCCGGGTTCACGCCGTGGGTGCCCAGGTGGAGGTAGAAGCCCTTCAGGCAGGCCGCCGCGGTCTTCAACGCGCTGTGCCCGTAAGGGCGTTTGTTCTCCCGCCACGGCAACCCGAACGGCCCGGGGTAGTCCGCTCCCAGGGCAGCCATGTAGTGCCGAAGATCCTCGAGCGACGCTGCTCCTACGTCCAGGCCCGCGAACCGCAGCCACCGCAGATGGTCCACCAGCACATACGCGTACGTACGGTCCGTACCCGACCGGCAGGTACGCAGGAACCCGTCCGCCTCCGCCACCACCGAGCAGTCCGTGTCCACGACCGTGTAGCAGACCCGCCCGCCGGCACGGACGATCTCCTGCACCCGCAACTGGCCCACCACCAGCCGACCACCCATGCGCGCCCCTCCGAACCCAGGACCGCCCCGCTGGCAGCACCCCAGACCCGAGTCCACACCCCTCCCCCACCCCCACGGACCACTCCACGCGAACGTCACACACACCCAGGCCACGGTTGGTAAAGTCCGTCACCCCCACACGCCAGAACGCCCCCTCGGGTCACGTTGGCGGCAGGCACCCTCAGGGACAGGCGTGGCCCAGAGCACGGTGGCTCATCCACACCGCCACATCACACACCCGCAGCGCGCTCACCGTCTTCGGCAGCCCCGCAGCCTGCCTCAACTCCAGCAGTTGGCGGTGCAAAGCGCCGTCGTCCTCGCGCAGCGCGGCATGGAGGGCGCGCCAGATGGACGGCGGCCGGCCGACAGCGCAACGCACCACGCGGTCGTAGACCGGAAGCAACCGCGGACGCTTGCGCGCCAGGAGCTTGCCCGCGATCACCCATCCGACATCGCGCTGGTCGCACAGAAGGTGCCAGGCCTCATCCGCCGGCGAGCCATCGGCCAAGACGGCTGCTGCGGCATCAGCCATGTCGATGTCCCTGGGAATGGCGTGCAGCAGACCGGACAGCTGTGCGCCCAGGTGGCCCTCCAGAAGATCCAACGCGACAGGTGCCGGAACGGTCACCGACAAAGTCTGCACCGCGATCAGATCCTCCGCCGTGACCCGGTCGGCTATCTCCGGCCGGTCTCCCCCACCCGCCAGATGCTCGAACCGACTGCCGGTGAACCCGGCCACGCCAGACGGCAGACCTATACCGAAGTAGCGCCGAAGATCCACGACGGCCTGAGGATCGGAGATGAAGGCGCGTAGCCGTTCCGCGAACGACTGCGGGAAAACAGCCAAGGACACCGGTGCTCCGTTCTGACAGGACTGGGCAGCCGGGCAACTGCACGCCGCCCATGGCTATCGGAGCTTTCGAGGTCACCGGTTCTTTGAACCCGGCACTGTCAGGCGGTTCCCACCTGAGGTAGTGCAGGAGGTCACCAACGGTGCGCCGGGCGCGAAGCGGCCAGCGGCATACCGCAAGGACATGAACAGCACGGACGCGTCCAGCACCCAAGCACCGTCCGGAGGCAATTCAGCTCGCACAGGCGGCTTGGCACCATTTTCGCTGGCTGGGCTCCGTAAGTCGACTTACGGAGCCCAGCCAGCTCAGGCGAGATGTGCTGTTGGCCGGCGGCTCGGGGAAGCTCCTAGTCACGCCCACCCGGCCGCGCGAGTTCTCCTATTGTCCTCTCCAGGGCATTCAGAGCTGGTGCCAGATACGAGTGCTCAGTGCCGTATGCAACCAAGCCGCCTGCCGCTTCGGTAAACGCTCTTAGATCAGCATCCGCAGCAGATAGAAGTGCGGTTCCCTCCGGTGAGGTAAGCCGGATATAAATGCGCCGTTCACTTCCTGTCCCAGTATCAGGCCACACGATGACGTCACCGAGTCCGCTATTGCGCTCCAAACCACTTCTCAGCAGGTCGCGAGCGAAAGTCCATACCGTCTCGTCTCTGGTGTCTGCCCCGAAGCGCACTTCAACGGCGTAGGGATCAGACACGCGGTACGTCAGCCGGGTATGCAAGCTTGGCGTCAGCGCCAATGACTCACGTTCATCGCTGTGAAAGGACATAGGCAGCTCAGAGTGCACTTCGCGAACGCCATGAGCAGTCGTCTTCCACAGCCTTGCTCTGCAGGGCAGCGCCTGTTGCCTCAGGTTCCGTCCTGCTCCGTCGCTCCTGTCGACCGGACGACGATGCCTCGGCGTACAAGCTGCCTTCGGCAGTAGCAGTCCACTGCTGACGGCCGTATATGCGAAGTCCGCGAAGCGCGTAATGTGCAGTGCGGCAGGCCGCATAGTGCAGACGAGAAGTTCTGTGTGCGCAGCGTAGGGCGTTGTCTCGATCAGATGTGCCGACGGCTGAACTAGCTGCTGCAAGTCTTGCAGCTGCGGCTTGTGTTGCCCCGATCCCAGCCAATCCAGAGCGTGAGGCTTGAGCGCTGTGCACGTGCTGATGTGGGGTGAAAATAGAGGCAATTCCTGCTCGTGCCTATGCATGGCGAAAGCAGTCGTCTTCAGATACTCGAGTTTCAGGTACTCGAAAGTGAAGCGGCGCGTAGGTGCTGGTCGCCAGAACAGCAGCAAGTCATTGGGCATGGCCGGCCAGGTGTTGCCGAGCACGTTGAGGCGTGGCGGTCCTCCCCGATCGCCCCCTGCGTATGGCGGGGACAGCAGCAACCACGGAACGGTGCGGATATCCCGTAGCCGCGGCTCGCTCCACAGCCGTTGTGCAGGCGGCACGCGCCGGTGGTCCCGACCGAAGCTGTTTTTGTAGAGCCAGGCGAACAGAGCCGTGGAGATCACACTCTTGCCAGCGCCAGTTGCCGTATAGAGGAAGATCCGAGATTCCTGGCGCGGTGTCAGGCCAGGGACCGTGCACTCGTACTGAGGCGCCTGCGCGCCGCCATCGGGAGCTTCGGCGAAGTTATCAGGGAGCAGTTCATCGACTGGCTGCGGGACGGATATGTCGTCGGGCTGCACCGTGTCGCCGAGGAACCTCTGCTGGCCGCGGGCCTGTGCCATGCGGATTCGGGCGGTGGAGGGGATTACGCCGGTCTCTGCCACAACGTGGGGGGCTCCCAGGCTGGAAGCATCGAGCAGGGCGTCGAATTCGTCATCCGTCACAGCGAGGTGGTCCATGGGTTCGTCCTTCCGGACGGTCATCGTGCTCCCCCTTCCCCGAGGTCCGACTTGCCGCCCAGGTCGATGAGGATGCGGGCGCGGAGCCGGCCGATGCGGCCTTCCAGTGCTTTCTCCGTCAATCCAACCTCAGCGGCGGCCTGCTGCTGGGTGTAGCCCAGCGCACGCAAGGCAAGTCCTCTGCGGACCTTGGTATCAGTGATGTACGGGAGGATGCGCTTGATTTCTTCGTGGGTGGCTGCGGCGTAGAAAGGGTCGGTAGCGCGCTGGTCGGGGATCTCCCGGTCAGCGGAGGCGCCATCGTGGTCGGCGACAGGCCGGTCCAGCTCAGCCTGCCCCATCTGCACTCCACGGAACCAGCGGTCATAGACGCGATGGAAGGAACGAATGCAAGCACCGACGAAGTAGGTGGTCAGGCTAGCGCCGCCGTCCGGGGTCCACTTGCCGCGGATGAGGCCGTGCTCGAGGAAGAGGTCCAAGCCGGCGATGACGGTGTCGGTGGTCACCTCGGCGCGGTCGTCAGCATTCCAGCCGGGCGCGGTCATGTGAAGGGGGACGGGGCGGCCGACCCGGCTGGCCTGGACGAAGATCTCGCCGGTGCCGGTCCACTTATTGATGGTGAGCCACCCGTACTCCATCAGCCGGGTGGTGGTCTTCTCGTAGCGGGCGCCCTGAAAGTTGTCAGCGCGCAGGAGGTCGACGACGCGGGCATCGACGGCACGGCCTCCCAGGCGGCGAGCTTCGTCCTGCGCCGAACCGGCGAGCGTGTGCTCCAGGCTCAACAGGCCTGCAGGGCTGAGCTCCTCCAGCTCTTGGTCCTCCTGCAGGAGGCCCTGGGGGGTACCCCCCTGGCACATCTCATCCGGCACACTCGCTCCTTGCGTCCTGCCGCCCCCGTGGGCCCCGTTTCCCGCCTGTCGCAGGGTCATAGGCGCCGGTCGCCACTTTCCCCTCGCCAAACTCACAAAGAAATTCTGTGACTCACATCACGTGCAGGGAGGCAAGGGGAAGAGCGTCGCCGGGGTCTACAGCATCCACGACCAGACACCCCACCGGGGTGAAATCCTCCCGCACATAACGGAGTTCACATGACCCAGAACACCCAGCCGAGCGGTGGCCAGCCGCTGCTCGGGGTACGCAGCGCCATCGTGCTGCTGCTTGGCGTCCTCACCGCGGTCGGCGCCGGCGTCCTGACCTATCTCGCCCAGCGCTCGCTGCCTGCCTCCGGTCTCGCCGCCGGCGCCGGGTTCGCCGCGGGCGTGCTGTTCTTCCACACCATCATCGGCTAACCCGACCGCCCTGTTCGGGGGGCCTTGGGGGCGGCAGCCGTCTGCACGACTGCCGCCCCCAAGGCCCCCCGGCCGCTTCTGCCCCCCAACAGCCTGCCCCTCGCCCACCTCCAACGGCATACGATCCGCCGTCCTCCTCACCGCCACACCCCCGCACTGGCACCCCTAGGCAACGGTGAACGCACCAGCCCACACAAAAACGACACCGAAGCCACAATCACAGACGTCCCCACGACCTCAACCTCGCGGACATGCACGGGACGCCAAATGCCAGTTCAGCAACGCTTCACACACCATCTCAGTCGGTAAAGTGGACGAGGCGCACCGGACTTCGGGGCGGATCGGCAAGCCCTGGGCGGTCGTCCACGACAACACCCGCATCCCCGCACTGCGGCGGCTGTACATGACGGCCACACCCCGGCTGTGGCAGCTGGACGACGACACCGAGCCGGGGGTACCCGGTGAGCTGGTTGCGTCGATGGAGGACGATCCGGACGGACCGTTCGGCAGCAGGTGCTACACCCTGACCCTGTCCGAGGCGATCAACTGGGGCATCTGCGCGCCGTACCAGGTGGTCTGCGTCGACATTACCGACACCCAGCTGAAGGCCACGCAGCTCCTGGGCATCGAAGGCCGGTCGGATGAGGTGCGCGGGGCGCGGCTCGCGGCTCTGCAGACGGCGCTGGTGAAGGCGTCGGCCGAGGAGGACTTCCGCCGCACGCTCGTCTTCCACCACCTGGTCAAGGAGGCCGAGGCCTTCGCAGCAGGCCTTCCCGACGTCGCCGCGCAGCTGCATGCGGACGACCCGGAGCTGTACCCGAGCGCGGTCTGGGCCGACTGGCTCTGCGGCGATCACCCACCGGCCCACCGGCGCCGCGTGCTGGACGAGTTCGCCGGCGGCACGGACGGGGCAAGGCGCTTTTTGGGGTCGGCGAAGGTCCTGGGTGAGGGCGTCGACATCCAGAACTGCGACAGCGTGTACTTCGCCGACGTCCGCGGCTCCATGCCCGACCTCGTCCAGGCCGTCGGCCGTGCCCTGCGCATCCAGCCAGGTCAGGGCAAGGTGGCCTCGCTGGTGGTGCCGATCCTGCTCGGGCCCGGGGAGAGTGCGGACAACATGCTCACCTCACGGGCGTACGGCGGACTCGCCAAGCTCCTGGAAGCCCTCAGGGCGCACGACACCCGCATCGTGGAGGCATTGGCCGTCCCCCAGGCGCAAAGCCGCTCCAAGGGCGTCCCAAGCCGCACAGAAGGCCAGGACGCAGAGAGCACCGAGGGCGAAGACGGCGTCCTTGTCTCGGCGCCGGCGCGGGCGCTGCTGAAGTTCAGCACCCCGCGCGATGCGGCCGCCCTGGCGGCGTTCATCAACCTGCGCGTCCTCAACCCCGAGAAGGAGCACTGGCGGCGCGGCATGGAAGCGGCCGTCCTCTACACCCGGCTCCACGGCGACCTGAAGATCCCGTTCACCTACCGCGTGCCCGACGGCCAGGAGCAGGAGGCCGATGGCCGAGGTGAAGAGGAGAGCGAGGGTGTGCGCGAGAGGTGGCCGGCCCCGCTCGCAGGCTTCCCGCTCGGGCAGTGGATCGCCGACGCCCGCCATCGGAACGCCCGCGGCCGCCTGAACGCCCAACGTGTCCAGCAGTTGGAGACGCTGGGCATGGTCTGGTCGCACCGTGACGTCGCATGGGAGGAAGGGCTCACCGCGGCGCGTGGGTGGGCCGAGGAGAACGGGCACCTCCTGGCGCCGCTCGACGCCGTCCACCGGGGTCACAAGGTGGGCATCTGGCTGAAGAACGCCCGAGCCGACGCCCGCGCCGGGACGCTGGACCCGGAGCGGCGCGAACAACTGGACGACATCGACCCTTCCTGGTGTCCTGCCTGGCCCGTGGAATGGCAGCGCGCCTTCCAGCTCGTCCGCCAGCACCTTCAGGCCCGCGGCGCGCTGCCGACCGCGCCGGGCCAGGCCGTGCACCAGGGCGAGGATCTCGGGCGGTGGATCAGAGCGCAACGCCTTGGATGGGACCGGCTCACCGGCGCCCAGCAGTGGATGTGCGAGCACATCCTCGGCATCGAACCCGCCACCGAGGACGAGAAGCCGAAACCACGCCGCACGCATGCCGACAAGTGGGCGCTCAACTACGCCGCCGCCAAGCAGTTCTACGAACGCGAAGGCCACCTGAAGGTACCCAGGGGACACGTCGAACGGATCCTCATCGGCAAGGGCGGCGACGGCGAGAACCAGCAGGAACGAGACCTCAAGCTGGGGTCATGGATCAGCAACCAGCGCAGCAGAGCCGCAAACCTGTCCCCGGAACGGCGCGAGCAGCTGACGGCGATCAAGATGCGGTGGGCATAGCGGCGTAACCGAGGAAGGGCCTCGTCCACGAGGAACGCGCGGGGCCGCTCGGCCAGGGCGGTCTTCAGCAGACGGTCGAACTCGCTGGGATGGCACGGTGGTTCGCCCGCCAGGTCGAGCGCGGTGAACAGTTCGTAGCGCACCGCGCGGGCCGTCGGCCGCGCCCGGAAGGTGACCTTGCGGACGTCCTCGTGTGGTTCGATCTCGCGCAGACAGGTGTTGACGGCGAGGGTCTTGCCGAAACCGGCGCCGCCGTGGATACACATCATGGCGCGGGCGGCGACGGTGTCGGTGATGTCCTCCCGAGCGGTGAGCAGGGCGCGGGTGGTGACCACGGACGCATCGGGCAGGTCGACGTACTGATAGGTGACCGCGGTCACGAGGCGTCTCCGTCGGTGGCGGGGCATGAAGCCGGCCCGGGCGGGCCGTCTGGAACAGAAGCGGGGCCCTGGCCGGGTGGAGCCGGATCGGGCTGGCCGGAGCCGGTCAGAGCGGCAAGGGAAGCAGGGGTGCGCCACCCGATTGGCGGCGCGGCCGGAGGGATGAGATTCGGCAGCGCCAGATCCGACACGTCAGTGCCGGTGGCCTGGGCGAGCTCGGTCTCGGCCTGCGCGGTGGTCAGCGCGCCGAGCCGCCGGGGTGCCTCGGGCCGGTTCACGGCGGCGTAGCGCTCGCGCTGGGAAGCTCCGAGGTCCTTCTTCAGGCGGCGGGCGCGGACGGCCCGTGCTCGCCGTACGGCGCTGACCCGTTCCTCGGTGGCCCCGTCGGCCAGGTCCGCGGGACCGAGGTAGCGGCCGGTGGCCGCGCGGTAGACCTCGATCCGGTAGCCGTGGTGGGGCATGAAGCGGATGCAGACCCGGATGCCGGCCTGGCCGGTCATCCACGGGCCCACGTAGTCGCATTTCCTGAAGCGGACTCCGCCCGTGGTCAGCATGCGGGTACCGGCGCCCTCCAGGGTGAACGTCCACAGATCGGCAGACGCCACGTCCCGCAGCAAGGTGGGATCACCCTGCCACACCCCAAGCGGGGTCCTGCCCAAGACCGTTCTGACCGACGTGGGACCGGTGGAGATCACGGTGCCGCGTGACCGCGACGGCAGCTTCGAGCCGCAGATTGTCAAGAAGCGGCAGAGGCGGCTGACCGGCGTCGACGAGATGGTTCTGTCGCTGTCCGCGCGTGGTCTGACGCACGGTGACATCTCCGCCCACCTGGCCGAGGTCTATGGCGCGAGCGTGTCCAAGCAGACCATCTCGACCATCACCGACAAGGTCATGGACGGGATGGCCGAGTGGCAGAACCGGCCGCTGGACCCGGTCTATCCGGTGATCTTCATCGACTGCGTGCACGTCAAGGTGCGAGATGGGCAGGTGGCGAACCGGCCCATCTACGTCGCACTCGCGGTCACGGTGGACGGCACGCGCGACATTCTCGGCCTGTGGGCCGGCGACGGCGGCGAAGGCGCCAAGTACTGGCTCCCGGTCCTGACCGAGATCAAGAACCGTGGCGTCGAGGACGTGTGCATGGTCGTCTGCGACGGGCTCAAGGGCCTGCCCGACTCGATCTCGGCGGTCTGGCCCCAGGCGGTGACCCAGACCTGTGTCGTCCACCTGATCCGGGCGTCGTTCCGCTACGCGGGCCGCCAGGACTGGGACAAGCTCTCCCGCGCTCTCAAGCCGGTCTACACGGCTCCGACCGCGAGCGCGGCAAAGAACCGGTTCCTGGAGTTCCAGGAAAAGTGGGGCGCCAAGTATCCGGCGATCGTGCGGCTTTGGGAGAACGCCTGGGCGGAGTTCGTGCCGTTCCTCCAGTTCGACACCGAGATCCGCCGTGTCGTCTGCACCACCAACGCGATCGAGTCGGTCAACGCCCGCATACGAAAAGCCGTCCGGGCCCGCGGGCACTTCCCGAACGAGGCCGCAGCCCTCAAATGCGCCTACATGGCCGTCATGAGCCTCGACCCCACCGGCCAGGGACGCAAACGCTGGACCATGCGTTGGAAGCCCGCCCTGCAGGCCTTCGACATCGCCTTCGACGGCCGACTCTCCGTCGGCCGCCGCTAACTCACACCACCCGAGTTACACCATTGGCTGGGCCCTGTCTCGCGTTCGGTGGTGACGGAGCGTGCTGTTATCCGAGGAGGATGCGGTGCCGGAGCAGGGTGAAGCCTGCTCGTCCGTGCATCTGG
>NZ_JBSFIH010000098.1:0-16845 GCF_053597455.1 Streptomyces sp. NPDC001393 | reverse complement strand
CCAAACTTAAAAACAAAAACACCAAAAAAATGATCTAATCTTTCGTGAGTGTATTCAAGAGGTGTGATCTTCCGAACACACCGAACACCCGCGCTGCGCGCGGGTGTTCCGCTCCCGCTCCGCGGGAGCGGAGCGGCTCGCTGCGCTCCCCGCTCAACCTGACCGCTGCGCGGTCAGGTTGACGCTCCTTCCGCTACGCGGAGCGGCCTGGCAGAGCCGGGCCGCTTGCGGCCGCCGCTGCGCTCTGGCCGCAAGGCCTCGCACGCGTGCGAGGCAACGGGCCACGCTCCGCGCGGCCCTGACGCAGCAGTAAGAAGGCGGGGGGTGGGGCGGTTCGGCCGAAGCAACGCGCCACTCCGAGGGGTGCAGCAAGCGCCCCGGCTCTCGGTGCTTCAAACTGGTTCTTGGATAGAGACTGGAATGAGTGCCTGCCACCTCTGAAATCTGGATAGCGACAACCTCGGAACGCTCGACCAGTCCTAGGAGTGCAAACGCTCAAGTGAACTGCTTAGCGTCCGCATGAGTGGGAAAACCTGACTGCCCTTCAATTCTCTGCCTATTCCCAACTGGAATCGAGATTACGCCCGTTGCATTATTCCCGGCAAACTTTGGCCAGTAGCCCACGCCGAGCGTGGGCGACCCCAGATCCAGCCTCGTCAGCAGCCCCATCCCGCCGCCACACCCATCCGGGCCCAACCCGGCCGCTCCCGGCGCCGCAGGCCAGCGCGGCGGCGGAGCCGACGCGCAACACACACCAGGCCGTCCCCATCCCCGAGGCCGCCCGCACCGCCCACACCCCGCCCTCCCCCACCCTCATTTTTCTCAACAGGGCAGGGCAGAGCGGCAGCAGAGGGGATGTCAGCAAACCGACCACGCACCAGATGACCTTTGACCAGGGAAGACCCGGAAGCCGGCCGTCATGGGGTGCAACCTCTAGCGCAACCTCTAGCGCAACATCATGGCGCAACATCTAGCGCAACGCGGGGTGCAACAGGGCTTCCCTCCGCCCATCATATCCACTATTATTTGAAGTCCTGGGGGAGGCGACCCCCGGGAACCGCAAGAAGCCAATGAAGGGGAAAGACGTGGAAATCCAGATCTCTGACGGAGTCGTCCGGCGGGTGCGCGGCGGCAAGGACGCTCCCATGAGCGGCCTTGCCATTCAGGCCCGCACGATCGCGAACTTCCTGCCCCTGCTGTGCCAGCGGGCCGGGGCGAAGATCGTTCACAACACCGACGCGAATTACACCGGAATTCGCTTCGACACCAAGGTCGGTCCCATCGTGCTGGAAATGCCCATGGGTGACGGTTCTTACCGGCTCGTTCACGAACTCATCGAGCCGGACGAGAAGGGGCGGACTGAGATCGAGATGCGGCGATTCCCGCAGATCTACAAGCCCCGTGGAGTCGCGCACATCACCGCCGAGTTCCTTCGGTCGCGCGGGTTCCTGAAGTAATCCGCCCCGGGGCGCCCCGGACTGGGGCGCCCCCTTCCGTCCGGCATCACCGAGAGGAGCAGGGGAAGTCATGGAGGACACGCGGATTGCGGAGCTGGCCGAGGAGGCCGGGCACCGCTTACGGTGGCAGAGCGGGAACAGGCGGGTTACGCGCTGCGGGAGTTGGCGCGCAGCGAGAGTGACCCGGAGGCGCTGAGGGTGCCGCGCGAGCAGTTGGACATGGTCCGGCCGTTCTTCGAGTTGGGTTGGGCGATGGGTGTGCGCACAGGGCACACGGGCCCGGCCATGGCTGATGTGCCGGTGGACCGTGACACGGTCGCGCGCGCGTTCGTTCTGCTGATGTCCGAGCGGGTGGCGGATCAGCTGGTGCTCGCGGTTGCGCGAAGTCTGGACCCGCAGCACGCAGGACCGGTGCTGTGGCAGAAGGTGAGGTATCACGGCAGTCTGACGCAGCGTCACGGTGCGTATTGGGTCGGCGCGATCCATGCGCACGCCGACCCGTTCGGCGAGGCGCCTGAGTTGCGCTACGACCTGTGCGAGGTGCGCGGTGTCGTGTCGGCGCCGGTGATCTCGAACGTGCGGCGGCAGAGTCTGACGCCGTTGGCCGAGCACCGCACGTGGTTCTGAGTGTGCAGGTCAGGGGTGGGTTCACTCACCCCTGAAACACACTATTATTGAAGTTGTCGGGAGGCGGTGGCCCCGCCTCCCGACCCGCAGAAGCCAACAACGAAGGGGAACACCGCATGACTCAGCAGTTCGCCGAGCGCGCCGCGAACGTCGCCCCCACCGGCGCCCGTAACGCCGACCTGTCGGACCTGGTCCGCATCCTGGAGGACCAGCAGCGCCGGAAGCTGGACGTGGTCGTTTCCGCGTCCGCGCTGCGGTTCCGTGAGGGCAACGTGCACGTCGAAGGCGTGGAGTCCCTGATCACGGAGGACGGGGTGACCGAGGTCGACGGCATCTACCGGCCCACCGCCGTGGCCGATGAGGGGATCGCAGACAAGCTCCGCATCCCGCTGGCCTACCTGCGCCGCATGCGCGCCGAGAACGTCCCGCTCCTGGACGAGAACGTCAACGCGTGGATGCGGCAGGAGCCGGAACGCCGATTCATGCTCCGCGCGTTCCGTGGCGACAACGCCCCCGGTACCCCGCCGGCCGAGGGCGTGGCCCGCGCGCTGCTGTCCGACAGCTACAAGCTGATGGACAACTTCGACATGCTCTTGGCCGCCCTGGACGGGGTCCAGCAGTCCGGCCACCCCACGCAGGTGACCGGCTGCGACCTCACCGACCGGCGCATGTACGTGCGGGTGGAGTCCGAGGCCGTGGCGATCCAGGCCCGCGCGCTGCTGCGCGGCTACCGCTCCCCGTTCGACGGGCGCAGCGGTGACGAACTGCCGATGATCTCGGCCGGTTTCGTCATCACCAACAGCGAGGTCGGTGCGGGGGCGTACACCATCACCCCGCGTGCCGTCGTCCAGGTGTGCCGCAACGGCCTGACCATGGCCCAGGACGTCATGCGCGCCGTGCACCTCGGGGGCAAGCAGGACGAGGGCGTTGTGTCGTGGTCGGGGCAGACGCAGCGCAAGACGCTGGAGCTGATCACGTCGAAGACCGCCGACGCCGTGCGTACCTTCCTGTCGCGGGAGTACGTCGAGGCGAAGGTGTCGCAGCTGGAGGCGGCAGCCGGTAAGGAGCTGTCCGAGCCGACGAAGACGATCGAGCACGTCACCAAGACGCTCAGCATCGGCGCCGAGGCCAAGGACATGATCCTTGCCCACTTCATCCGGGGCGGTCAGATGACCGCCGGGGGCGTGATGCAGGCCGTCACTTCCACCGCGCAGACCCTCAACGACGCCGACCAGGCCGCCGCCCTGGAAGCGCTCGCGGTGCCCGCCCTCACGGCCGCCGCCGCGCACGGCTGACCGAAGCCCCCGCGCGGGCCGGGGCCTTCCCCCCACCCACCCGGCCCGCGCGGGCCCCACGGCGCCCCGAGCGCGCAGCGCTCCCCCACCTATGCCAGGGAGCGCGGAGCGCGCCCGCCCCGCCCCTGCCGCACAGCGCGGCTGCGCAGCAGGCCGCGTGCCCACCGGTCCCCGTAGCGCAGCGCAGGGGACCCGACCGGCGAGCGCAGCGAGCCGCCCACTGGCTCCGGGCGCAGCCCGGAGCACCCCGCTCCGCGGGGAGAGGAGCAACGCCCCGGCCAGCCACCAGCAAGGAGTGATGCGTCATGCCCGCACGCCCGGAGCTCACCCGCCCCGACGATGCCGCCATCGCGGCCGCCATGCGCCGCTCCCTGACCGCGCTTGCCGCCCTGATTCAGGCACTCGGCGACGGCGAGCACACGATCAACCTCGTGGCCGAGCGCACCGACGACACGTTCGTCCGGGGACAGGCCGACCTGTCCGTCGGCACCGCCCCGCTGCGCCTGGCCGTGCTGGACGAAGACGACTACTGCGCGCTGCGCACGCTGTTGGTGTTCGCGCTGGAGGGCAGCACCGTCCGGCATGCCGTCCTGGTGGCCACCACGGCCTCCGAGCCCCACCCCCGCGCCTGCGCCTGGACCGTGCACGACGGATGGCTGCACCCCATGGACGCCGCCGAGCTCCAGCATGCCGTCACTCCCTGCCCCGGCGTCGCCGCCCCGCAACGCGAGGCATACCCCGCGCCCGTCCTGCCCCAGCTCCACGACATTCGATGAGGAGAGCCCCCGTGGCTGACACGCCCGCCGTCACGCCGGACGGCTACTGCACCAACACCACGCCCGTCCCCGGCACCGCCCGCACCGTCAACGCCAGCGCCACCGGGCCGAAGTTCTTCCGCCTGCACGGCCGCCGCTACGCCCAGTGCCCGTGCGGACGAGAGGTGTCCCTGACCGACCGGGGCACCCTCCGCCGCCACAAACAGCCCAAGGAGGCGTAGCCCAAAGGCGCCGTCCCCCGCCCCAGGCTCCCGGGGCGGGGGACGGCAACCCGGCCAGCGCGCCACTGGCCGAAGACTGCCGCCCCGACGCCCGCGCCCTCCCCTTCGGCGAGCGCGGGGCGGCAGGCCCCCGCCCACCGAACCGAACCGCCGAGGAGCCCGCAGCCCATGACCCGCCCGAGCCTGACCATCGACACGCCCGCCGGCACCGTGCGCGCCACCGCCGGCCCCGCCAGGCAGACGCCGTCGTGTTCGAGTTGGGCGGGGCAATGCGAGGCAGGGTGCACGTCACCGGCACCCACCGCCCCCACTACTGGGACCAGTTCACGGCCATCCGCGCCTGCCTGGGACCGGTCAACGCCTTCCACCAGTCCACCGCCCCCGACCTGCCGCGGCTCACCGCAAGCCGCACCGGCTACCGGGGCAGCCTCTGACCCTCTACCCCGACGACTGCGCCCACCGCCCCCTGTGTCGGTCGCGCCGCCCACGTCGCGCAGCGCGACGACCTTCGCGTGCTCGAGGAAAGCCTGAGGGCCCACCCCGAGCGGCGGGCCACCGTGGCCGCCTGACTGCGGGGCCGGTAGACGCAGCGTTGCCGCAGCCAGGACGTCGAGGGCAGCAGTGGCCCAGCACGCCGGCTCGCGGGCCGGAGCCGGGGCGTTCGGGCCGCCCGGCCAACCCGCCGCGGCACGTGAGGAATACGAGTGCACCAAGCGCAGCCGAGTTGAGGCCGAGGGGGCCACCGACACGGCGCAGGAGGAGGTTCGGGAGGCATACACCGAGGCGGAGACGTTGCGCCAGCGGACTGCCGAGCACAGCCGGCGCCCGACTCCTTGAAGTGGAGTCGGACGCCGGCCTGTGGGACGGGTTCACAGAGTGACGGTGATCTCCTCAGCGGTCTTGGTCAGCAGCGCGGCGGACGCGTCGGTGTCGTGGCTGAGGACCAGCGATCGGCGCGGCAGCCGGGCAAGGCGTTCGGCCAGGGCCTGAGTGCCGGTCACGGCGGTGGGTGTCAGGCCGAAGATGTCGGGGTAGCGGTCCTCGGTCGTCTGGTCGAATACGTCTCCGTCGGTGAGCGTCCGCTCGTTCTCCACGAGAGCCGGGATCGCATCGGGGCTCATCGTCGGGAAGAGGAGCCCGGCCGCGCGGGCTTCGGTGGCCAGGGTGAGACCGAGCCAGGATGCGAGCTGATCAGGGAAGAGCTGGGGCTTCCGCTCCTTTCCGTCCTCACGCCAAAGCGGCTCGCGACGGCCGTCCTTGAGGGCCTGCGTCACCGTGGGGTGCTGGGTGGGGTGGAGCTGTCCGCCGGCGAGCACCCTTTCCCGTACCCGGTCGTACAGGCCGGTGGCGTCGAGAAGGCCGAGGCCGAGCGCGGCGGCCGACGGCCACGGCAGCACCCGCACCCGGCCGTCCGCTTCGGGGCGGACGAAGACGCGGTCATTGGCGAGCAGGCCCCAGCCGTCCAGAGCGAGTAGGAGAGCGGCAGTGGTCTTGCCTGCGCCCTTGTCGCCCAGGGTCAGGACAGCGTCCCCGTTGTGGGTTGCCGCGGAAGCGTGCAGGACAGTCCAGCCGTCGGCGAGAAGCTGGCCGCGGACGAGTTCGCGTGCGAGGCGGGCGGCGGCAACGGCGACCGGCTCGGGCTCGTCGCCGACAATGACCAGGCGGCGGCCCTCGGCCTGGTAGCCGACCCGCTCACCCGGCTGCACCGCGTACGTGATGCCGTCCTGGCGGGCAACGAGGGTGCGGGCGTTCGCGTAGGTGGTCTCTTCGTGGCCGTAGTCGGTGACGAGGGCGGTGATGTCGTCCACGCGGGCGGGGTCGACGTCGGCGAGGACCAGGCCGCCGCCGTCCGAGAGAGCGCCGGGGCCAGCGTCGTCGGCGGCAGCGGCGTTCCACCAGGGGCCGAAGTAGCGGACCGACCACTCGGTGACGGCCGGCGTCAGACTGGCGACCGTGACGGTTGCGATGTCGGCGTGAATACGGGTTGCGGTCAGAGGCACGCTGAGACTCCTTCGTGATGGCTGATGGTGCGGTAGGCGGCTTCGAGCTTGGTCCGGGCCGTCAGCAGGTCCGCTGTCTCGTGCGCATCCAGCTCCAGGGGCTGAACGGTCGGGCGGCCGGCGCGGATCTGCAACCGGATTCCGAGCCACACGCCCGCCCGGTTGACGGACAGCACGTCGGTTCCGTCCTCGACGTCCAGGAGCTTGCGCAGGGCGGACAGGACGGCGGCGGCCGGGCCGTGGCGGGTGCGGCCGATCCCGGCGTTGATCCGGCGTGGGCGTTCGGCGAGTTCGGCGCGGACCAGGTCCAGGGGTACGGTGCACGGGGCTCCGTGAACGGTGGTGGTGGAAGCGCAGATGACCGCGCCGTCTCCGTGTTCGCCGATCACATAGCCGTCCACGGCCGAGACGGGCACGCGGTGATGGGCGGCGAGGGCGGCGCGGTAGCGGGCGGTGTCGGTCGCCGACCCGATCCCGTACGTGGGGGCGCCGCTGATCGTGGCGAACAGACGTGAAAGCAAGTCCACGGGGTTGGTGACCATGACGACGGGGCGCCTGTAGCCGGCGAAAGCACGGGCGAGTTCGGCGATCAGCGGGGCGTTCGTGGCGAGCCCGGCCATGCGCACGTTGCGGGTGGCGGTGTTGGTGAACATGGCTCGGGGGCACATCACCACGGCGTCCGCCTGGTCCAACTCGGCGACGGTGACCGCTCGCACCCGGGTGCCGGCGTGGACGACGTGGGCCATGTCGCCCAGATCAGCGACAAGACCGGCGGCACTCTCGGCCGTGCGGGAGGTGATCAGCAGCCGGTCACACCACGGCTCGCCGACGAGGAGCGCGGCGACGGTCTGGCCGACCGCGCCGGCGCCGACGATGCCGATCGTGAGGCCGGTCACCGGGCCGCCGCCCGGGTCACGGTCCGCAGGGCGAGCCGCCAGGCTGCATCCGGGTGGGTTCCGGCCGCGAGGGGGGCGCTCACGAGGTCCAGCAGCGTGCACAGCGTCTCTGTCTGGTCGATGACGGCTTGGGCGTGCTCGGGCAGGGGCAGCGTGGCGGGTGCGGTGAGGTAGGTGGAGAGGATGTTCACTGTGTCCATCAGCCACGTCACGAGCAGGCGGCGCAGCCACAAGCCGCGCATGGGGCCGCGCAGGGTGCGCGTGTGTCCGTCCACGAACGCCGCGATCCCGTCGACCACTGTGGCGGCGGGGCCGTCCAGGTGCGGGGCGGCGATCAGCGCGAGGAACGTGCGGGAGACCAGTTTCGCGGTGTCGTGGTGCGCGGGTCCGCGAGCTAGGCCGGGATCGATGAACACCGGCGCCTCTGCGGGACCGTCGGGCCACAGGATGTGCTCTGGTTTCAGATCGCCGTAGACGATCACGGTGGGGCCGACCGGAGGGGTGAGACGGAGCTTCAACAGTCGGGCCACGACCACGCCGACCATCGCGGCGACACCTTGCCGGGTCCGCTCCTCAAGGCGGTCAAGGCCGAGACGTTTGACGTAGAGACGGCCGGAGACGCCGTTGAACTTGCGGCGGAACGTGCCGTCGATGCTGCGCTCAGGGATCGGTGCGGCGTCGACCTGCACGGCCACCTGCGGACGTTGAAGACCATCAAGGGCAGTCACGGCAGCGGTGAGCAGGTCACAGGTCCGAGCCGGCTCTTTGATGATCAGGTCGGCCAGGGTCGGGCCGGTGACGGGCTCGGTGAACAGCACCCCGCCCGCGTAGCCGGCGCACCTACCGACCCGGACCCCGGCCGCATCCAGGGCGCGGAGCTGGGCGGCCTCCCGCGCGAGCAGCGAGCTGGGAGAGGTGGCGTAGGCGGCCTGCGCTGCACGGACCCTGTCCCGGTCACCGGCCATGCCGCGCAGCACGGAGACGAGGGACAGGCCAAGGATCGAGTCCTTCGCGAACACGTCCCGGTCGCCGACGTGGACGCGGTGCACGTAGCCGGTGACGGAGGGAACGTGGTCGCCGAGCGTCAGCGGCTCATCGGGCCACAGGCCGGCGGCGGCGCGGTGTATGCGGTCGGCGCTGAGCGTGAACAGGTCGGCGGGCTGCGGTAAGGCGCCGTTCATGGGTCTTCTCCTCGGCGGTCAGAAGTGCCGGGCGGGTGCCGCCCGCCCGGGTGCAGAGAAGCCGGGCGGGCGGCTGGGGAGGGGGCGGCTCCCCGGGTCCCGCGCGGCCGGTCTTGCCTGGGCCATTACCGCGCGGGAGCTTTCGGCCGTCCCGGACCGCTGGCCGGTCGTGGGAGGGGCCACGACCCGGGGACGGAGTGGTGACCGGCAGGACCCGAGGGGGCCGTGACGTCATCTCGGGCCCTGCCGGCGGTCTATGGGCGTGGGAGCGGTAGGCGGGTGCCGTACCGGTCTACCTGGGGGGCGGGCCGGTCCGGGCTCGCGTCCGCCGGCGGACGGTCCGGCTGCTCGACGGCAGCCGGGAGCGCTCGGGCCTGAAGCACCTGCATGCCCGACAGGACGACGCCGAGCACGTTTGCCGTCAGGAAAAGAGCCCCCGCCGTCCGGCCGTCATCGCTCGGGCCTAATCGTCGGTGCCTGCCCGTTCCCGTACGGCCGGTCACTGATCGCCCCAGGTGCCGCGCCGGGCAACCAGTTCTATGGCCGCCCACGTCGTCGGCCATGGCTCCACGAGGCTCCCGTCATGCCGGGGGCGCAGGCATGGAACACCCGCCTTCACGTCCGTCAGCACGGCCTCACAGCCCCGGGCGGTGTCGCGGACCAGATCACCGACCGCCGCGCGGCGCTCCGTCGGGGCGGTCACTTGGACGCCTCCGCCGCCGGGCGGGTCCCTTCCCGCGACGGCCGACGGCGACGGCGGGTGATCGCGTCGATCGCCGCCACTGAACCCTCGCCATCGGCCACGCGGTCCCGGTACTCCTGCCAGTCCTCGGGCGTCCAGCGCTCAACGGCCAGGATGAACCCGGAGTCATCGGGCTGCCGCCTCACGAGGTCACCGCCGGGACGCCGTACATCGCCGCGCACGGCTCACACGCGAACAGGTCGCCGACGGGGTACCTCGGTGACGCGGTACCGGCACACCAGACGCACGACGTACCCGCGCGCTGCCGATCCGTCAGCCGGTCGCGGTCGATGGTGGGAGCGTCCACCAGGCCCGGCATGGGGTGGGAGTTTGTGCTGCGCGTCGTCATGTCGATTGCCTCGCGCTCACAGTCGTGTTCGGTGCCCCGCCCGCGCCCGTGGGGAACGGAAGCGCGAACGGGGCCGTACACAACAGCTAACCCACAGTCACCGCGCCGCAGGTATGACGAAATCGCTCGGGACGCCTGCGCGCAGACTGACGAATTGGCGTGCTCTTTACTGTCCGTGACGGCCCGTACGCCCTACCGTGAGCGCATGGCGGAGACCAGAAACGAGCCCTTAGCCGCCTGGATTGATCGTCACGGCATGTCGGTCAGAGAGTTGGTCGACGCCGTGAACGAGGCCATTCGCGACTTCACCGGCCGCCCCGGTAACACGTCCGAGCGGACCGCGTTCCGGTGGCTGTCCGGCGAGAACCGGTGGCCCCAGGCACGCCAACGCATCGCGCTCGAACGGGTCACCGGCCTGCCCATCACCGACCTAGGGTTCGTGCCTCGGGGGAAACCCAAGACCACCCCATTACCCCCAGCATCACCCTCGGAGGACCCCCCAGTGCACCGCCGCCGGTTCGTCGGCGCGGCCACCGCCGCCGTCGCCGTCCCCCTCATCGCCGCCCCGAACTCGCGCCCGCAACGCGTCGGCACATCCGACGTCATCCGACTCCGTGACAAGGTGGAAACCCTCGTCCAGCTCGACGCCGAACGCGGAGGACACACCGCCCTCGAACGCGCAGCCCTGGCCGGAGCCGACGAGGCCCTGAGTCTCCAACGCCGCTCGGCCACGCAGCGCGTGCGCCAACGCCTGTACGCCGTCGCATCCGATTTCGTCTCCACTGCGGCATGGTCGATGATCGACGCGGGACAGCTCCATGCCGCTGGTCGGCACCTGGACCGCGCCCTGACCCTCGCCGGAATGTCCCAGGACCCGGATATGACCATGCAGGTCTGGAACCTGCGGGCCATGCTCGCCCGCCAGGAGAAAGAGTTCGGCGAAGCCGTCGCCGCCGCACAGGCCATGCAGACAACCACCATCGCCCGCCGCTCTGCTCTGCATGCATCCCTCGCACACGCCCGGACCGCGATCAGCCTCGCGCACGCGGGAGACCGGAGGACGGCCCTGCGCTCCCTCGGCCGCGCCGAAGACGCCCTAGACAAGGTCCACATGACAGACCCGCGCCCACCCTGGATCACCTTCTACGGGCCCGCTGAGCTGTACTCACTCACCGCCATCGTCCGGGACGTCGTCGGCGACCCGGCGGAGGCCGAGGCAGCCTCGTACCGGGCTCTCGGCGCCCTGCCGGACACCTATCGACGCAACCGCGCGCACACCACCGCGCGCCTCGCCCTTGCCCAGCTCCACCAAGGCGACGTCGAACAGGCATGCGCCACCAGCGCCGACGTGTTCACGATCATGGCCGGTGACCCGCTCCCCGGCCGCGTACGCCACCTCCTGGGCGACTTCCACCGCGACCTGATCACCCTTGCGCCTCCACGCGTCGCGCACGAGTGGACCGACCGCTACCGGACCGAATGGAGCACCCCCGCATGACCACGGCGACCGTCGAACTCCGCCACTACGGCCACGACGACCTACCGGAGATCCGGCAAACCCTCCTTGACGTCCACGCCGACGCCTACGCCTACGACATGACCGAGTTCGACGAGCGGTTCCCGTGGTTCGTGGACCACTGGGGAGGCAATCCGGGCTTCGCGTGCGTCATCGGGTACGACGACGGCGAACCCGTGGGCTTCGCGTACGGTGCCCCGCCCACCCCGGGCCGCGAGTGGTGGCGCGAGCACCTCACCGAACCGCCGGCGGACGACTCCACGTTCAGCGTGTCCGAACTGATGGTGCGGCCGAAGTGGCGCAAGACCGGCACCGCCGAGCGCCTACACACGGCACTGCTGGAGAACAGGCCGGAGGCCCTGGCCGTGCTCCTGGTCGACCCCGACCATCCCAAGGTGCAGGCTCTCTACGAGACGTGGGGATACCAGAAGATCGGCAACCGCCAGCCCTTCCCCGACAGCCCCAACTTCGCGGTGATGCTCCGCTACCTGCACTGACCGGCACGACCTCGGAGGCCTGCCCCACCGCCATGAGCGCAGGCCTTCGGAGGCACACAACGCCAGCAGACCTGAGCCGAGCACGTAGCCACCTGACGGACCACGGCATTGCCTCGGCGCCCGCTCCGGCACAATCCTGGTCTGCGCCCACCTGACCCTCACCCCCGGGGCCGTTGGGGGACGCGCCCGTGAATACCGCTCGGGAGCTGTTCACGGTCTATGAGACCGCCAAGGCCGCACTCGGCGTCGCCGAGCACACCTACCACCCCATGCGGTACGGCGGCAGGCGCAGAGGAAGACAGCCGCCGCGCCGTGGCCGAGGCCGTAGCCGGCGCACTCCCCGGGGCCCAGGGCACGGAGAAGCGCCACCGCACCTGGATCGCGTGGCAGCGCGCATTCAGGCCGTCCGGGGACCACGGCCCCGTCCAGGCCGACACCGTGTGCGCCGTCGTCGGCCCCTCCGGGGAATGGGTGCAGGTCGAAGCAACCGGCCGCCCCGGCTCCATGGTGCCCATGCTGGCCGCATTCGCCCAGGGGCGCCAGGAGTGAAAGAAGCAGGTCAGAGGTGGGTTCCCGCATCTCTATAACACACTATTATGGACATTGTGGGCCGGTAACCCGCCCCGCACCACCGAGGTGGCAGCCACATGTCACCGTCGCCCGCCGACGCCCCGACCGACACGTGGGGGGACCCATGCCGCACACCGAGCACCAGACCATGCGACGCGCCCTGAGCCGAGAGATTGCGGGCACCATCGGCCTGCTGGCCGACGAGCACGACTTCACCGCGATGCGGCACTACCGCACCTTCGCCTTCGACGACTACACGACCTACCTGCGGCAGGCCGAAACCCTGCTCAGGAGCCGCGCCGCCCAGGGCAGCCACACCACGGTCGCCCTCTTCGACCCCGAGGAGTACGCGGAGTTCTGCGCCCGCACCGGCCTGGAACCGGACGCCCCCTCCAGCCGCACCCGCTTCACCTCCGAACTGGCCGCCACCGGATGCACCCTCCCGTACGAGGGACAGCCCCTGGCCGAACTCGTCCCGGCCCTGATCGACGAGGCCGTGCGGCAGGCCACCTGGGAGTATGCGACAACCGTGCTGGCCCAACTGGGCGCCTGCGGCTCCTGCGGCGAGGACATCGGACGTGCCGCCTTTTCGCACGCCTCCCACCTCCTCAGCCGCATCCTGGGTACCGCCAGCCCGGGCGACCGCCACCTCGTCTGCAGTGTTTCGGCCGAGCCCGAGACACTCGTCGCCGTGCTGCAGGCGGACGAAGACCCCGACGGCACGACCCGCCTCGACGAGACGGAAGCCCTGGAATTCACCACCGTCCTCGCGCTCGGCATCGCCACGCACAGCGCCGGCGGACTCGTCATGCGCACCACCGCGCCGAGCACACAGGACCGCGTCTGCGGCTGGCGCCTGCACGGCGGACGCCTGGAGCCGCTCACCGCCGGAGAGGTCTTCGACGCCTACTGCACCGACGCCGAATCCGGCGACCTCCTCTCCCCGGAATCGGGAGTCGACTACTGCGCTCCGCCCAACCTCGGGGACGACGGACTCACGCCCGGACACGCTCACTGAACGGGAATTCGGCGACCCGCCCGAAGGAGAAGCCCTATCGCGCCACGCAACGCGGCGCAGCAGAACGACGGTTGCGCAGGTCAGGGGCGGGTTCACACAGCACTCGATCACACTATTATGGATACTGTCCGGGGCGTCACCGCACACCGTCTCGCTCGCCGGGTTGACGCCCCCCTTCCTCCCCGCCCCCGCCTCCAGTTCCCGGAGTTGCCATGCTGCGAACGCTGCGCCGCGCCCTGCGACCGGCCCGTCTGCGCATCCCCGCCCGCCGGTTCACCGCCGGAATCGCCGCTCTGCCGCCCACCGCCCGGGAAGCGTTCGGCACCGCCATCAGCGCCGAGGAGGCCGTCGCCTACAACCGCAGCCGCGTCGCCACCGCAACCGCCGTCGCCCTCTACCGCAGCGGGTACGCGCTGCCGATGCCGGACGACCACCTGGACGACGCCGTGCGCGCCCTGGACTTCCCCTACTCGATGCTGAGCGCCGAAACCCGCGCCGCGATCCGGGCCGCCCTCGCCGTCCTGGAAGCCGACTACACCGTCACCGTCACCGACTGACAGCCATCCGCCCTGACTTGCGGGCCGCCCCACCCGGGCGGCCCGCGACGGAAGGAGAACCGGTGTTCCTGGTCGTACCCGACCCCGCTCACGGGCTGGTCGCCGCCCCCAGGTCCTCCGCCGACCGCACGCCTGCAACCGAAGAAGCCCTCACCGCCCAAGGGTTCACCTGGAACAGCGAGATCGAGGCGTACACCCGCGGCGCCGACCACAGCCCCGAGGCCGTGGACCGCACCGCCGGCGCCCTGCGTGAGCTGGGCCACTACGTCTTCTCCTCCTGCATGCCGATGCCCACCCGCTGACCGCCGCGCCACACCGGCCGGACAACGGCGCCCCGGCCTTTCCACCCTTGCGCAAATGGAGTTCCGTCATGCCCCGACGCCGCCCCCAGCCGCCCGCCCGGTACGCCGCCGCCGAGCACGAGGGAGTGCACCAGATCGTGGACCGGCTCCACGGGTACACGCTCAGCAGCCACACCACCCGCCCGGCCGCCGAGGCCGCAGCACGCGAACTGGCCTCCAACCCGACCGCCGCCGTCGCGGCCGTGGAGTCACTTGACGCCGCCCAGAGCGGCTCGGCGGCCGCCGAGCGGCGGATCCTGCGCCGCTACGGGTACGCATGGAGCCTGCGCCAGGACGAGATGCTCTCCCTGATGCGGGAGTTCAGCCACCGCCGCCTGGAGACACTCGTCTCCGACGGCCACCTGTCGATGGTGTTCACTCCCGCCGGCCAGCCGTACTACACCACGCCCGAGCGCTTCGATGAGCTGTCACCGCGCTGGGTGCGCGACGGGGAGGAGTCCTTCCCGGCCGCCGAGCCCGCCCGTCTGGAGCGTCCCCGCCCCGCTCTTGAGTTGCTGTCTCGGCGCCGGCGCCGGGAGCCGTGCGAACTGCACCGGATCGCGCTGTGGCGCTGCCTGCTGTGCGGGCCGCGCGAGGACTTCGAATGCCAGTGGGGCGAGTGCACCGCCAACCGCGTGACGGCGTACTGCGAGCGGTGTGTGCGGCTCGACCCTCGGCGCACCCTCCCTCTGCCGCCCCGCCGGGACCGCGACTAGTGACAAAGCGGCAGGTCAGGGGTGGATTCACATCCCGCGATATCACACTATTATTTTGTTGCAGGGGTTGTTCCCCGCCAATTCGCCGATGAGGCAAGGACAAGGAGAGCCGCATGGCTACCGCCGTCTCGACCCAGACCGACAAGAGCGACGAACACGAGGAGGCCACGCCGCAGGTCGTCAAGCTCGACCCGGCACTGCTGGTGCGCGACGAGTGCAACGCGCGCGAGCACGACACCGAGCCGGACGAGAAACTCATCGCCTCCGTCAAGGAACTCGGCGTCGAGGAGCCCATCAGCGTCCGGCCCCGGCCCGACGGGACCTACAGCGTCTTCAAGGGCTGGCGGCGCGCCCAGGCGGCGCAGGCCGCCAACGCCGCCGCCGAGCAGGACGGCCGCCCGGTACGGCTGGTCAAGGCGTACGTGCGTGAGGATCTGGTCGGCCGCGACGGTTGGACGCGTTTTCTGTCCCTGGTCGAGAACGACCACCGCGAGGGCATGAGTGAGCGGGACACGCTGCGGGCCCAGGAACTCGCCCTGATCGACATGAGTGACGTCGACCGGCGCACGGCCGCCAAGGCCCTCGGGGTGGGCCGCAACGCGGCCAAGCAGGCCAAGGCGGCTCAGAATCTCACCGACGCCACCCTGCGCCGTACGGCGGCGGCAGGCATGGACCTGGAGCAGACCGCCCAGCTCGCCGAGGTCGCCAGCGTGCGGGGCGCGGAGGACCGGCTCATGCGGGCACTCCAGCGCGACCATGACGAGGGCAACGGCGGGCGCGGCCACTGGGACCAGCAGATGGCGCTGCTGCGCGCCGAGCAGGCCGACGCCCAGGCCCGCGCCAAAGCCGAGGAGGAGCTGAAGGCAGCGAACATCCCGCTGCTGGGCCGGGTGCCGTCCTACGAGAAGGATCCCTCGCATCCCCTGACGGAGCTCACCACCGGGCTGGGCAACCCGCTCACCGAGGACAACCACAAGAACTGCCCCGGCCACAGCGCCCGGCTGGACGAGGAGCACCGGCCGGTGTGGCACTGCGCCGACCCGGCCGCGTACGGCCACAAGGTCCGGGCCCAGCCGAAGAAGCCCAAGACGGAGGAAGACGAGCACAAGGCCGAGGAGCGGGCCCGGATCGTGGCGTGCAACCGGGCCTGGAAAGCCGCCGCCGGACCGAGGCAGGAGTTCGTCAAGCGGCTGGTGCGCGGCAAGACCCTGCCCGACGAGGCCCGGCTGTTCGCCCAGCAGATCCTGCTGGACCTGCCCCGCTTCTACGGCAAGTGGGCCGACAAGCAGCGGACCCAGACCGTGGCGCTGCTGCTCGGAGCCAAGGACCCCGAGAACGACTCGGCCTCCGACACCGCCGCCAGCTTCCCCAAGAACCGTCTGGCCAACGTGCTGTTCGCCCAGGTCGCCGCCGCGTTCGAGGATGCCATCCGCGAGCCCAAGCAGTTCGACACCGCCCGGATGACACACGTCTCCCTGTGGGAGTCCCCCGACCGGCTCCAGGCCGCCTACCTGCTGCTCCTGGAAGCGCTCGGCCAGGCCGACGACGGCAGCTACCAGCTGTCCGAGGTCGAGCAGCAGGCCGTCGCCAGCCACCGGCCCGAGGCCGGATCCTGACCGTCTTTCCCCTTCCCTTCACCACCAACCTCCGGCCGGGCACGTCCCGTGCCCGGCCGACCGTCCTCCACCAAAGGCAACTGGTGCCCGGGCGTCATCGCTCCCAGCACCCCCTACCCCCCTCCCCCGCCCCGAAGGAAGGTACCGATGCACTCGATCCCCCAACGCTGTGCGCGCCGGCCTCTGGCGGGCGGACTGGTGGTGCCGTGGGTGTCCCTGATCCACGGCGGCCACGCGGCCTTCGGCAGTCTCGACGCCGAGCGGGCCCGTACCGCCTTCCTGCACCGCCTGTGCCAGATCTGCGGCGAGCCGCTGGACGAGCGGTGCTTCCTGATCGTCCGCCCGGCCGACGTGACCCGGGGCTGCTCGCCGGAATGAGGTTCCCCCGACATGCGGGGCGAGGTGACAGCAGGTCAGATAGGGCTCATGAGAGGAGCTCTGACGATGCCTGCCCCGAGGAAGTACCCGCT
>NZ_JBSFIH010000097.1:0-17772 GCF_053597455.1 Streptomyces sp. NPDC001393 | reverse complement strand
CCCCAACTGCTGACGGCAGTGCGAGGTGGCGCCGTCCCGATACGGTCGGTGGTCGAGGAGACGCTGCGCTGGAACCCCCCTTTCGCACTGGCAGTGCGCCGCTTTGTCCTCGAAGACGTCAGCATCGGAAACGCTCTCATCCCGGCCGGCAGCCGCGTGTGGGTCTCCATAGCTTCGGCGAACCGGGACGGGCGAGAGTTTGCGTCTCCCGACGTGTTCGACCCGGGCCGTGCACCAACTCACCTGGCGTTCGGCTACGGAGTGCACTACTGCCTTGGCGCCCCGCTCGCTCGGATGGAAGCGGAAATCGCCGTACAGTCCCTCCTGGAAAGGTTCCCCGTGCTTGAACTGGCCGTAGCGCCTGACGAGTTGGAGTGGTGGCCGACGTTTCACAAGCGTGGGCTGCTCAGCCTCCCTGTGGTGACTGACTGAAGTGATGACCCCCTACCTCGCCTTCCCACCCGGGGTAAGGAAGGTCGTCTAGTCGACGAACCTGATCGAGTCGATCAACGCACGGCTGCGGAAGACCACCCGCAACCGCGGACACTTCCCCTCCGAACAGGCCGCGCTGAAGGTGCTCTATCTCGCCGTCCGCGAGCAGATCACCCCCAAGGCCCGCGATGTCAACCACGTCGCGGCACATTGGAAGAAGGCGCTGAACCAGTTCTCACTCTTCTTCGAGGACCGGCTCAACGCCAGGTAACCCCCATGGACTTACACAAAGTCACTGACGCTTCCAACTGGACTGGGCTAGATGACAATGAGTTGACTCTTCGTCCGCTCGTGACCGGTATTGACGGACAGCCTTGTGTCCCGCCTTACCAGCTGACCTTCGTCGACCATGGCACGAACGGCCTCGGACGCGGCTGAGCCACGCCTTTTCCGCGTCGCGTCGGTGCATTCTCACTGAGCCCCAGGCAGGCAAGCTGACCGGTTCTGGTCGAAGTGACTGTCTCTGCCGCCTTGCCGCACCAGTCGACCCATCCGGGCGGCTTCGGCTCTGGGCATGAGAGTCCACCTACCGTCGCTACGACGCAGGGCGGCGGAGTGCCAGGGGGTCGTCCAGGCGTCGGGGGCGTCGAGGAGGCGGATGCCGAATTTCGGGGCGCCGATGGGCTGCGGATGGATGGAGAGGCGTACCGCGCGGGGGTGGTGTTCGGCGATCAGGGTGCCCCAGGCGCGGCTGCGCTGGATGACGCCGTAGGCCCGTTGCCGACAGGCGCGCTGGAGGGCCGAGCGGGTGCCGGTCCAGTCGGCGGTGTCCTCGACGAGGAAGCGGGTGATGCCCCGATAGAGGGCGAGGGACTGGTCGTCGGCGCGGATCTCCGCGCGGAGGGCCTCCAGAGTGGGGGCGTAGCGCTCGTGGATGTGGGTGCGTTTCATGTCGTGCGGGAGATCGCCGAAGACGTCGCGCAGGTCGAAGACGGACAGTCTGTGCAGGCCCATCCGGCCTATCTGTATGCGCAGGTCGTCGGCGTAGGCGTCGATGTGGTCGTCGGGGACACCTATGAGGTCGCCGAAGACGTGGCCGTCCGAGCAGATGATCACGCGGGCGCCGGGCGGGTAGATCCGCTCAATCTGGGTGCACAGGGTGTTCAGGAACGCCAGGGAGAGGCGTTCGCCCTGGTCAGGGAGGGGGCCGAGGACCTTGGCGCGGTTGGGGGACTTGCAGGGGAAGCCGGGCAGTGTGAAGAGAATGGGGGCGCCGTTGGGTACGAAGGCGGCGATGCTGCGCAGCTGATGCGGGAACGCTTCCGGGGGAGCGGGGGCGGGGTCGGTCGTGCGCTGGTGGGGCAGGAGCAGGTTCAGGATCTCGGTGGCGATGCTCGTGGGGAGGGTGTCCGGTGCGGTCGTCAGGGGCATGTCGTTCCTCCTGGGGTACGAGGGCGTGCGAGGGCACGTCGACATGGCGCCGTGGCGGGAGTGGAAGCCAGGCGCCTGGGGTCAGTGGGCGTTGGTCAGCCGGGGCCGGGTCGGCCGGTGTGGCCCGACCCGGTCAGCGGTACGTCGGTGTCAGAGGCGTCGGTCGTACCCGACGGGGAGGTGGTTGGTGCCGCGGCCGAGGACGGCCGGGATCCACTTGATGTCCTCGTCTCTGATGGCCAGATGGAGGCCAGGCAGGCGGGCAAGCAGGGTGCCGAGGGCGATCTGGAGTTCGGCGCGGGCGAGGGCGGCTCCGGGGCAGAAGTGGATGCCGTGGCCGAAGGCGAGGTGGGGGTTGGGGCTGCGGTCGAAGTCCAGGGTGTCCGGGGCGGGGAAGCGGTGTGGGTCGCGGTTGGCCGCGCAGAGGGAGACGATCACGGAGTCGCCGCCGGGTACGCGCGTGCCCTGCAGATTGCTGTTCTTGTCGAAGAAGCGCCAGGTGGTGAGTTCGAAGGCGCTGTCGTAGCGGAGGAGTTCCTCCACGGCGCGGGGCAGCAGGGCCGGGTTGTCGCGCAGACGCGCGAGCTGGTCGGGGTTGCGGAACAGGGCGATCAGGGCGGTGGTGATCTGGTTGGTGACCGGCTCCTGGCCCGCGACGAGGAGCTGGAAGATCATCGAGTCCAGCTCCTCCTGCGACAGTTCACGCCGGTCGCGTGCCACGACGAGGCGGCTGAGCAGGTCGTCGTCCCAGTGTTCACGCTTGTGGGCCACGACGTCGGCGATGTAGCTCTGCAGGCCATGCAGGCGGGCCTCGTACAGGGGGCGGCCGGGGTCGGTGGGGCCGACCGGCTGGACGACCTTGCCCCAGTCGCGGTCGAAGCGGGCCGCCAGCTCCTGCGGGAGGCCAATCACCTCGGCCAGGACCTGGAAGGGGAACTGGGCGGCGAAGCCGGTGACGAGGTCGGCGGGACCGTGCTCCGGCAGTGCGTCGACGACAGCGTCGGCCAGTTCCTGGAAGCGCGGGCGGAGCTGCTCGATGCGGCGCGGGGTGAAGGCGTCCGTCACGAAGCGACGCATCCGGGTGTGCTGGGGCGGGTCCTGATGAAGGAGGTGCACCTGGAGCTGGGAGTGCTGTGGCTCGGGCATGATCGAGGCTCGGGCTCGCCAGCGGTCGTTGCCGCGGTCGTGGTTCTTGCCGAGGCGGTCGTCGTTCAGAGCCGCGTGGGCGGCGTCGTAGCCGGTGACGAGCCAGGCCTGTACGCCGCTGGGGAAGAGGACCCGGTGCACGGGGCCGGCCTCGCGCATCTGCTCATACAGGGGGTAGGGGTTGCTCTTGTAGGGGCAGCCCATCAGCGGCACGGGTTCGGGCAAGGTGTCCGGATCCGCGGCTGGATGCTGTTCCTGGAGGGTCATGGGGAGGCTCCTCAGAGGGCGAGTTCGGGCCGGTAGTGGTCCAGCCACAGGGCGAGGTCGATGACGCGTTCGAGGCGCAGGCGGTGGCCCCACTCCAGTCGGTCGGGCGGGGTGTCGAGGCAGGGCTTGATGCGGGTCTCGTCGGCGAGGGCGCGGACCTGTTCGCCGGCGAGCGCGTCGCGGGCCAGGTCCTGCAGGCCGCGGTTGTAGTCGGGGTGGTGGGTGGCCGGGTAGTGGTTCTTGGGGCGGTGCAGCACCGAGTCCGGAGCGAGGCCGGCGTCCATCGCGCGGAGCAGGCTCTTCTCCCGTCCGTCGAAGCTCTTCAGCGCCCAGGACGTGGAGAAGGCGTACTCGACGAGCCGGTGGTCGCAGTACGGCACGCGTACCTCCAGGCCCTGGGCCATGCTGAGGCGGTCCTTGCGGTGGAGGAGCTGGCGCAGCCAGCGGGTCAGGGACAGGTGCTGCATCTCGCGTTGGCGGTGTTCGGCGGGACTCTCGCCGTCGGTATGCGGTACGGCGGCCAGGGCGGCGCGGTAGGTGTCGTCACGGAACTCGGCTATACCCAGGTCGAGTTCTGGGTTCAGCGGCATGGCGGCGTCGTCGCCAGTCACCAGGAGCCACGGGAAGGTTTCCGCTGCCAGGGCCTTCGGGTTGTGGAACCAGGGATAGCCGCCGAAGACCTCGTCGGCGGCCTCGCCGGAGAGCGCGACGGTGGAGTGCCGGCGTATCTCGCCGAACAGCAGGTACAGCGAGGTGTCCATGTCGCCGACACCGATGGGTGAGTCGCGGGCCACGACGACGGCCTTGCGGTGCTCGGGGTCGAGCAGGGCGTGCGGGTCGAGGACGACGGTGCTGTGGTCGGTGCCGATGAAGGCGCCGGCCTCGGTGGCGTAGGGCGTGTCGTGGCCGGTGCGCAGGACGTCGCCGGTGAACTGTTCCGCCTGGTCGCTGTAGTCGACGGCGTAGGAGCGGATGCGGGCGCCCGGGCCTTCGCGCAGGCGGAGTTCGTCGGCGAGCAACGCGGTCAGGACGGTGGAGTCGATGCCACCGGAGAGCAGGCTGCACAGCGGGACGTCCGCTTCGAGCTGGCTGCGGGCTGCGGCACCGACCAGGGTGCGGATTCGCTGGATGGCCGTGTCCTGGTCGTCGGTGTGGTCAGCGGCCTCCAGCTGCCAGTAGCGGCGTTCACGGATGCCGTCCCGGTCGAGGACGAGCACGCCGCCCGGCTCGACCTCCCTGACGCCGGACCACACTGTGGGGCCGGTGTTGAACAGCAGGCTGTACGCCTCCCGCAGACCGTCCGCGTCCACCCGGGGCCGGATCTCCGGATGGGCGAACAGGGCCTTGGGCTCCGAGGCGAAGGCCAGGCCGCCATCGACAGTGGCCCAGAACAGGGGCTTCACCCCGAGCCGGTCGCGGACCAGGAGCAGTCGCTGGGCGCGTTCGTCCCAGACGGCGAAGGCGAACATGCCCTCCAGGTGCTCGGCCACCGCCTCCCCCCACTCGGCGTACGCGCGCAGCACCACCTCGGTGTCGCTGCGCGTGAGGAACGCATGGCCCCGGGCGCGCAGTTCGGTGCGCAGTTCGTGGTGGTTGTAGACCTCTCCGCTGTAGCTGAGCACGATGGCCGGCTCGTCGGGCCGGTCGGCCATGGGCTGTACGCCGCCTTCGAGGTCGAGGACGGCCAGGCGCCGGTGGCCGATCGCGGCCCGCTCGCCAAGCCAGACGCCTCCGGCGTCGGGGCCCCGCGGGGTGAGCGTGGCGGTCATGGCCTCGATGACCGGGGCCTGGGGACGGGCGTCGCTGTGGAAGGACACCCAGCCGGTGATTCCGCACATGGGGAGGACTCCTCGGTCAGGGATGGTGAGCGGCGGCAGCCGCGTCGGTGGTCTTCTCGGGGACGGGCGCGTGCCTGCGTCCGTCCAGGGCGAGCAGCGGTACGGCGATACAGGCGGCGACTGCCGCCAGGGTCAGCCCGGCCGTCACGCCGACATCGCCTTCGGCCAGGCCCCAGGTGGCGGTTGCCAGGGCGGGGCCGAGGGTGAAGCCGAGGCTGCGAGCCAGCTGGACGGACGAGCCAACGGTCGCGGCGCGGTCCGCCGGGGCGGCGCCCATGACCAGGGCCTGGGTCGGGCCGCCGTTCAGGCCCATGCCGAGTCCGGCCAGCGCCAGCCGCCAGGCCACGTCCACCGGCGACCAGTCATCCCCCAGCGGAACGAGGAGGAGCAGACCGGCGGCGGTGAGGGCAGCGCCGATGACCGCCACCGGCCGGGCCCCGTATCTGTCGGCGAGGCGACCGCCGACCGGGCCGGCCAGCCCCATGCCGAGCGGGAAGGCGAGCACGGTCAGCCCGGTCGTGGTGGCGCTGACGCCGTCGTCGTGCTGGAGGTGCAGGGCGACGACGTAGTGCATCGCGGCGAACCCGGCCGCCAGCGCCAGCACCGCCGTATGCGCCCGGAACAGCCTCGCCGCCCGCAGTGCGCCGACGACCGGGCGGCCGCCCGGTCCCCGCAGCCACCACCACAGCGGCGGTACGGCGGCAAGCGCGAGCACCAGCCACACCGGGTTTCCCGACGCCAGGGTCAGCGCCAGCAGCAGGGCGGCCACCCCGGAACCCATCAGCAGCGCATCCGCCGCCGACCGACGGCCGGGCAGGCGCAGGCCCCCGTCCCTCGGCATCGCCCGCCACGCCACGACCAGGGCGAGCAGGCAGAAAGGGATCTTGACCAGGAAGACGGCGCGCCAGCCCAGGTGGTCCAGCAGCAGTCCGCCCACCGCCGGACCGGTCACCGCGCCCAGCGGCCCCAGCGTCGCGGGCACGCTCATGGCCCGCCCGCGCAGTTCCGGCCGTACCGAACGCAGGGCGAGAACCGGCATCAGCACGAAGAGCACGGCCCCGAACGCGCCCTGCGCGAGGCGGGCGGCGATCAACCAGGCCGCCCAGGGTGCGGCGGCCGCCAACGCGCTGCACAGACCGAAGCCCGCGGTCGCGACCAGCAGGGCGGCGCGCATCCCGACCCCGTCCAGCCACCGGCCGACAGGCAACAGCAGAGCGACCACCGGCAGTTGATAACCCAGGACCGCCCACTGGGCGGTCGCGGCGGATACGTGTAGACCGTCGGCGATGTCCGCCAGGGCCACGTTGACGATGTTCATGTCGAGCATCGCCACGAACGACAGCAGGCCCGCCACCGCAACGAGCAGCCAGCGATCCTGGCCGCCGACGGGTATGTGGCCGGGCTGTTCCGAACCGGGACTGTGGCCTGTCACCGTTGCCGCCCCTCACGGTCGTGGGTGGGCTGCCGGACGGCAGCCTCGTCCCACAAGTCGGGAGGGATCGCACACGAGTTCCCGGGTGCGTCCAAAAATCATGGCGCGCAGGCTGAAACTGCCCGCGTCGATCAGTCGCGACGGCCGCCGCGTCCCGGCTTGCCCGACACGGTCGACTCCACCAGCAGGTACAGCAGCACGCAGAGGATCAGCCCGGCGGCACAGCCGACGGCCGCGCCGAACGCTCCGTCGACGACGGATCCCAGCCAGCCGTACCCGGCTACGAGAACGGCCACGGTGGCCGCGAGCAGTGGCCAGGCTCCCCCGTTGATCCGCGCACGACCACGCCGGATCGTCCTGGGCTCAGGATCCCAAGGCCATACCGCGTGGGAACCGCTGTGCACGTCGTGCCGGAGCCGCGCCATCCGACCGCCCTCCCCACGGTGCTGAACACGACCGCTGCCATGTGCGTACGGCGAAGGGTTCCTTCCCTGCCGCCGGACATCGAATCGGCATGCCTACGGCGGAACTCCGGGCTCCGCTCAGCCGACTACTGAGGCGACGGCGTCGGCCTGAACATGCGCGTTCGGGCATCCGTACGCCTCGCCAAAGTCCCGTCCGCATCGAGGAGTTCGCCATGGACCAGAAGCAGTACAACATCACGGGAATGAGTTGCGAGCACTGCGCGGTGAGCGTCAGGGAAGAGGTATCCGAGGTACCCGGGGTGAGCGAGGTCGTGGTCGGCCTCGCCACCGACGCGGTCACCGTGCACGGCACGGATCTCGACGACGAGCGGCTGCGCGCGGCGATCGTCGAGGCCGGGTACGGCATCGCCGACTCGATCGCCGCCTGATCCCGGCAGACGGCCGAGCGGGCAGGACGCGACCGTCGTCCTGCCCGAGCCCGTTCATCAGGCCCTTCATCCCCGCGTGGGCGTCTCCAGCGGCACGGCTGTCGGTGCCTCGTCCGCCGGCGTCCGGTGGTCGAAGGCGATAAGCGGGTCACCGGTGAGGGGATGGTCGACGACCGCCGCGCGCACGCCGAACACCTCTGCCATCAGGGTGGGTGTGAGGACGTCCCGCGGCGGGCCGGAGGCGATTACCGCTCCATCGTGCAGGACGTGGAGACGGTCGCAGACGGAGGCCGCGGCGTTCAGGTCGTGCAGCGACACCAGGGTCGTACGGCGCTGGGCACGCAGCAGAGCGAGCAGGTCGACCTGGTGGCGGATGTCGAGGTGGTTGGTCGGTTCGTCCAGCACCAGGATGTCCGGGTTCTGCGCGAACGCCCTTGCCAGCAGGACGCGTTGGCGCTCCCCGCCGGACAGGGCGGTGAAGCGGCGTCCGGCCTGTTCCGCCATGCCGACGTCGGTGAGTGCCCGCCCGACGATGTCCCGGTCGGCGGCGTCGTCCCCGGCGAAGGCCCGCTTGTAGGGTGTGCGGCCCATCGCGACGACCTCGCGCACGGTCAGCTCGAACTCGCTCCCGCGCTCCTGCGGCAGGGCGGCCACGTGCCGCGCCGACTGGAGCGGGGTCATCTCCCGCAGGTCGCTGCCGGCGAGCAGGACCCGCCCGGCGGTGGGCTTCAGGTGCCGGTAGACGGTGCGCAGGAGCGTGGACTTGCCGCTGCCGTTCGGGCCGACCAACCCGGTGATCTCGCCCTCGGCCGCGACGAGATGGGCACCCGCGACCACCGTACGGCCCGCGTAGGCGACGTGCAGGCCCTCGATGTCGATCCTCAACTGCCGCTCCCCAGGCGCCGGTCCAGCAGGTACAGCAGGGCCGGAGCCCCGAGCAGCGAGGTGACCACGCCGACTGGCAGCTCCTGCGTGTCCATCGCCGTACGGCACACGATGTCGACCACGACCAGCAGCACCGCGCCGAACAGTGCGGAGACCGGCAGCAGGCGCCGGTGGTCACCCCCCACGACCAGGCGGCAGGCGTGCGGCACCATCAACGCGACGAACGCGATCGCGCCGGAGACCGCCACCAGGACACCGGTCAGCACACTGGTGACGGTGAACAGCTCTCGGCGCAGCCGGGTGACGTCGATGCCCAGTCCGGCGGCCGTCTCGTCGCCCATCAGCAGGGCGTTCAGGCCCCGGGCGCGTGCCTGGAGCCACAGCAGCGCGGCGGGTACGGCGACGGCGGGTACCGCGAGCAGTTCCCACGTCGCTCCGCTGAGGCTGCCCATGAGCCAGAACAGGACGCTGTGGGTCTGCTGCTCGTCCCCGGCCTGCAACACCAGGTAGCTGGTGAACCCGGACAGGAACTGGCCGATCGCCACCCCGGCCAGCACCAGCCGCAGCGGCGCGAACCCGCCACCGCGCCGGGCCACCGCCCACACCAGCGCGAACGTCGCCAGCGCACCGACAAAAGCCGCCCCGGACAACCCCAGTCCCAGTGCCCCGCCCGCGCCGAGGCCGAGGACGATCGCGGCGACCGCGCCGAGGGAGGCTCCGTTGGAGATGCCCAACAGGTACGGGTCTGCCAGCGGATTGCGCACCAGCGCCTGCACGGCCGTACCAACGAGCCCGAGGCCGGCGCCGACGAGGGCGGCGAGCAAGGCACGGGGAAACCGGAGCTGCCAGACGATGAGGTCGTCCGTGCCGGGGCGCGGAGCCTCGCCGGACAGCCGCCGCCACACCACGCTCCACACCTCGCCGGGCGGGATCGACGTCGAGCCCCAGGCCACGGCGGCCGTCAGCGCGGCCAGCAGTGCCACGGCCAGAACCGCCGCCAGCGGACAGGCGGGCAGGCTGCCGCGCTCCTCCGCAGCCGCGGTGTTCCGGCGCACCAGTGTGAAGGCCACGATCAGGCGACCTTGCCCGGGTAGAGGGTCTTGGCGATGGCCTCGACCGTGTCGGCGTTCTCGACTCCCGCAATGGTGGTCTGCTCGGAGCCGATGCGCAGGAAGTGGCCCTCCTTGACCGCCTTCAGGCCCTTGGTGGCGGGGTTCGACTTCAGCCACTGCTCGGCCTCGTCGAACGCCTTCTTGTTCGCCGCCTCGCTGCCGCGGTTGCGGACGCCGAGCTGGATCCAGTCGGGGTTCTTCGCGATCACGTCCTCCCAGCCGACCTGCTTGTAGTCGCCGTCGCAGTCGGCGAAGACGTTGCGGGCGCCGGCCAGGGTGATCACGGCGTTGGCGATCTGGCGGTTGCAGGTGACGGAGGGCTGCTTCGTACCGGCGTCGTAGTCGAAGAAGAAGTACGTGGGCCGGTTGCTCTCCGCCGTACCGCCGACCGCCTTCTGGACCGCACCCACCTTCTCCTTCATCCCGGCAACGAGTTTCTGCGCCTGAGCGCTGGTGCCCGTGACCGCGCCGAGGGAGGTGATGTCGGCCTCGACAGCGGACAGATCGGTGACGGGGTTCTTGCTCTGTGCGGCGCAGGCGGTGGACTTCAGGTAGATGTGCTTGATCCCGGCCGCCTTGAACTCCTCCGCGGTCGGCGCATCCCCCATGCCTCCGCCGCCCATGCTTCCCATGGAGGCGAAGGTGTCGATGTAGACGTCGGCGCCGGAACCGAGCAGCTTCTCCTTCGGGATCACGGTCTGGCTGAGCACCTTGACCTTCTGCGCCTGTGCGTCGAGGCTGCCGGGCAGCGTGCCCTTGCCGGGCGGGAAGCCGGTGCCGATCACCTGGTCGCCGGCGCCGAGGCGGAGCAGCAGCTCCAGACTGGAGGCGTTGCTGGTGACGATTCTCTTCGGGGCGCTGGAGAAGGTGGTCCTGGCGCCCATGCAGTCGGTGACGGACACCGGGTAGCCACCGGAAGCCGCCTTCCCGGCCTGCCCCGCGTTCCCGTCCGCCGTGTCCTTCCCCCCGCCGCCGCAGCCCGCAAGCAGCAGGCCGCCCAGTACGACGGCCGCGGTACCGCCCCACACACGAGAACGCATCGAACAACTCCCGGATCCACTCGGTACACGGGCGAGCCTTCGCCACCCGCTCCAGTAGTCGGAGCGAAGGCGCCCTGAGTTCCCGGCCAGTTCGCGATCCGGCTCAGATGAACCGCTCCCGGTGCTCCAGCGACGAGGGTGCCGGCGCCGTTCTTCCAGCCGACGCCGGCACCCTCCTGGAACTCAGGCCGCCAGCGCGGCCGGATCGTCCGCCTCGTCCAGCAGGTCCATCAACGTCGCGCGGGCGCGAGCCACGCGGGAGCGGACCGTGCCGATCGGGCAGTCACTGACCTCGGCGGCCTCCGCGTACGGCAGGCCGAGCAGCTGCGTAAGGGTGAACGCCTCCCGACGGTCGTCGGGCAGCGAGGCCAGCAGATCCAGCAGCGCGACGCCGTCGTCGAAGCCGGGCAGGTCGCACGGCTGGGCCAGTTCGGCGGCCAGCTGCCAGTCCGGTACGTCGATCAGGCGCGGGCGGGCGGCGGCGTACCGGTAGCTGTCGATCACCGCCCGGCGGGCGATGGACAGCAGCCAGGACCGCGCCGAGGAACGCCCCTCGAAGCGGTGCAGGCTGCCGAGCGCGCGCAGGAACGTGTCCTGCGCCAGATCGTCCACGGCCTGCGGATCGCCGCACAGATGGGCGACATAGCGCTGCACGTCCCGGTGCAGGGCGCCCACGAACTGCTCGACCGCGTCCGCGTCACCGCCGCGGGCGGCCAGCGCCCATGCGGTGATCGATTCGTCGAGCGCCGCCGGGGGGTCACTCCGGGTGCGCGAGGTGGGCAGGGCAGAGGTAATCACCTGGTGTCCTTCTCGGGTCAACCGTGATCCGGACCAGGGCGCGACGAAGCGCGCGGTCCGGTGAAAGGGGGAGAGCCGGCCCTACGGCGTCGCTGAGGCGTCACCACGCCTGTGCGGTCGTACGGCCGTGGCCCGAGGCGCACACGGACAGCCGCGCAGCCTCGGGAAACCAGCTGTCTTCAGGCGACAGCCGTTCCCACGGGCGGACCCCGAGAAGTGATCGCGTGGACGAGAAGGAGGAGACGCGGCGCCCGGTCCGAGCAACGGCGCCGCATGTGGACGCGGGGGCGATCGGGGGTATCGGGCAGGCGAGCAGCAGCCGCAGCGGCGCCGCCAGCCATCCGGCCGTCGCCCGCAGGATCCGGAAGGCGGCCTTTTCGCCGTACGCCAGCCACAGGCCGCACAGCACCGCGGCGAGCAGGTGGGCGGCGAGCATGCCGAACGACGACGAACCGCCGTCCATGGAGTGCCCCATGTGGTCCATGGGGCTCATGCCCGTGTGGTCCATATGCATGGCGCCCATGTCCATGGAGCTGCCCATGGAGCCCATGCCGCTCATGCCCGTGGAGGCGGAGCCGTCGGACGTGCCGGACGTCGACTGGGCGTAGGAGAACGCCTCGTGGAGCACCGTCTGGGCGGCGACCACGACCGTCACGATCAACGGCAGCCCGCGCTCACGCCCCGCCAGACACCAGCCCACGGCACCGGTCACGGCCCCGCCGGCGGCCAGCGCCCACGCGGGCACGTTGGCGCCTGACATCAGGACGTGGCCCAGGGCAGCGAGCAGCACGCACATGGCCGCGAACACCGCGGCCCGTATCGCGCGAGCACACCACCCTGCTGTCATGGCGCCTCATCCTCGCATCCGGACTTCGGTCGTCATGCGTGGGTACGGACATCCACGGGGGACCGTACTCAATCCACAGGGTGTGATCCAGCCCACGGCAACCGGCTGGAACTCGACGACGCTCTGCCCCGACGTGTTGGAGAGGATTCATCCGCCCTCAGTACGGGCGGTCACCGACCGCTGTCGCTCGGGCGGATCACGACCGCGATCGTCTCGACCGGCGCGCTGCGCTCGAAGTGCAGCGTGAACGGCACGAGGTCGCCCTCCCGCCAGCCGGCCCCGGCCCGCATCGTCACGTCCACGCCACGCGGCGACATGGACAGCACGCCGCCCGCGGGGACGCCAGCCTCGGTCACGTCCGCCTTGTAGGCGGTCCGGCCGCCCAGCATGCGGTGCCCGCTGAGGGCGATCCGGCCGTGCGTGGCGGTGGACGTCACGTTCACCAGCCGGTCGCCCGCGCCGCCGACGTTGGCGATGTCGAAGAGCGCCGCGGTGTCCGTGCTGTCCCCGTACGGCAGCAGGACCCGTCCGTTCGAGACCGTGATCCGGGGCGGGCTGCCCGCCTTCCCGGCCCCGGTCCAGGTCGTCAGCCCGCCCAGGGCGAGGCTGCAGGCGGCCACGGGCGCGAGCGCGGCGAGGATGGTGTCGGTCAGCCGACGGCGAGTGGGGCGCCAGAGGTTCTGCTCGGTCATCGGTTACGCCTCCGGGCGGGAGCGGGCGAGGGTTGCCAGGCGCGCAGCCGCAGGCTGTTGCCGACGACCAGCAGCGAACTCACCGACATCGCCGCCGCGGCGAGCATCGGATTGAGCAGGCCGACCATGGCGAGCGGCACGGTCACGACGTTGTATCCGAAGGCCCAGACGAGGTTGGCCCGGATCGTGCCCAGCGTGCGCCGGGCGAGCCGGACCGCGTCCGCCAACGCCTCGATGTTCCCGCGTACCAGCGTCACGTCGGCGGCCCCGATGGCCACGTCCGTGCCGCTGCCCATGGCGATGCCCAGGTCGGCGCCGGCCAGGGCTGCGGCGTCGTTCACGCCGTCGCCGATGACAGCGACGCGGTAGCCCTGCTCCTGCAGGTCCCGTACGAGGTCGGCCTTGGCCTCGGGGGTGCAGCGGGCGTGCACCTCGTCGATGCCCAGGGCTGCGGCCACGGCTTGCGCGGGTGCCTCACGGTCACCGGTGGCGAGCACCGGCCGCACGCCGAGGCGCCGCAGCCGGTCCACGGCCCGGTAACTTCCGGCCCGTACGACGTCCCCGACCTCGATCAGGGCCTCGGCCACACCGTCCACCCGGACCAGCACGGGCGTGTGGGCGGCGGTCTCCGCCACCGACAGCGCGTCTGCCAGGGGCGTGGGCAACTCGCCGTCGGAGGCGAGGACTTCCACCAGCCGGCCCTCGACCAGGCCGCGCACGCCCCGCCCCGGCAGGGCGGCGAACTCCCTCACGTCCGGCAGCGGCCCCTCGGGGAGTTCCCGCCGGGCGTACGCGGCGATCGCCCGGCCCAGGGGATGCTCCGAGCCGTGCTCGACGGCACCGGCCAGCCGCAGCGCCGCCTCCCTGCCGAGTCCGCCCGGTACGAAGGTGACCCGGGCGACGGTCATGTGGCCGGAGGTGAGCGTGCCGGTCTTGTCCAGGACGACCGTGTCGATGTGCTGGAGCCCTTCCAGCGCCTGGGGTCCGCTGACCAGAACGCCCAGTTGGGCACCGCGGCCGGTCGCGGCCATCAGCGCGGTCGGCGTGGCCAGGCCGAGCGCGCACGGGCAGGCCACGACGAGCACGGCCACGCACGCGGTGAGCGCGGCCTGCGGGTCGGCTCCGGCACCGAGCCAGAAGCCGAGGCAGGTGACGGCCAGCGCCAGTACGACGGGGACGAAGACGCCTGCCACCGTGTCGGCCAGCGGCTGCGCCCGTGCCTTGCCGGCCTGGGCCTCGGTCACCAGCCGGGTGATCCGGGCGAGCTGGGTGTCGGCACCGACGGCCGTGGCCATCACCAGGAGCAGCCCGCCGGCGTTGACGGCGCCGCCGACCACCGCCGAACCCGGCCCGACCTCGACGGGCTCGCTCTCCCCGGTGACCAGGGACAGATCCACTGCGGAGCTGCCCTCCACCACCTGCCCGTCGGTGGCAACGCGCTCCCCCGGCCGTACGACGAAGACCTGCCCCGGCCTCAACCGCTCGATGGGAACAAACCGTTCGTCGTCGCCGTCGCGGATCGTCACCTCTTTGGCGGCGAGTTGGGCCAGCGACCTGAGCGCGGCCCCGGTCCCGCGCCGGGCCCTCGCCTCCAGGAACCGCCCCGCCAGGACGAACAGCGGTACACCGACGGCCGCTTCGAGATAGAGGTGCGCCGCACCGTCCGAAACCGAGGGCACCAGCGTGAACTGCATCCGCATGCCGGGCTCCCCGGCACCGCTGAGAAAGAGCGCGTAGGTGGACCAGGAGAAGGACGCCACCACACCCAGCGACACCAGGGTGTCCATGGTCGCCGCCGAACGCCGAAGCCCACGCGCCGCACGCACATGGAAGGGCAGCGCGCCCCAGACGGCGACCGGCGCGGCCAGCGCGAAGCACAGCCACTGCCAGTTACGGAACTGCAGCGCGGGCACCATAGACAGCACCAGCACGGGCACCGCGAGGAGCGCGGTGATCAGCAGCCTGTCCCGCTCCCGGCGAGCTTCCTCGCACCCGCCCGCGTCCTCGCCCTCGCGCGTCTCGGGCGGCTTGGGCGGTTCGGGCAGGGCGGCCGTGTAGCCGGCCTTCTCGACGGTGGCGGCAAGTTCCTCGGGGCTGATCCGCGGCGGGTGGCTCACACGCGCCCGTCCGGTGGCCAGATTGACGGTCGCCGTGACCCCGTCCAGCTTGCCGAGCTTCTTCTCGACGCGCCTCACACAGGCCGCGCAGGTCATGCCGCCGACGGTCAGGTCGGTCGTCATCAGGTCGACGGCCACCGGTTCCCCGCCCATCAGTGGCCACCCCCGTGCATGGCCCCCATGTCGTCCGTGCCGCCGCCCTCGCCGGAGTTGCTGTCGCCCCGGCTCGTGCCGGTGCCGTGCATGCCGGGCGCGACGGGCCCGGCGGCGTACGACACCGCGAACACCAGCGCCAGCAGGAGAAGGAATCCGCACAGGGCGGGCGGCGGCGCGAGCTTCCACAGCACCGCACCAGCGCCGGAGGAGAATTGCCGGGACTCGTCCATCAACCGCGTCTCCAGATCACGTCGTGCGGCGTCGGTCGGATCGCGCCGTACTGCATCAGGAGTCGGGGCCGCCGGGGGTCGAGTTCCGGAGCAAAGTTGTGGTCCGTGTCACGTGCGGGACAACTGTGCCGGGCTCGCGGCGACGGAACGCTGCCCTGCCGACGGCTGCCGTCGGCAGGGCAGGTGCACTATTCCGCCCGGGGTCCGGCGGAACGGCCGCGCACGACGGCAAAGCCCGCCGCCGCGAGGCCCAGTACCCCGACGACCAGCCCGGCGATGCCGAGACCGCGGGCGGTCGAGTCGCTGGCCGATGCGGTCGACTTGGTGCTGTCGGAGCCCTTCGAACCCACCGGCGAGGCGGTCGAGGTGCCACCGCCGTCCTCGGTGCCCTTGGCGGTGAGCTTGAGCGCGGGTGCCGGGTTCTGCGGCTCCTGGCCGCCCTGTGCCTCCTCGATCCAGCGGACGATCTTGCCGTCGGAGTACGTCTGCAGGGTCTTGAAGGTCAGCTGGTCGGTGTTGTCGGGCAGCTGGCCGAAGGCCACGTTGAAGTCCTCGTACTGACCCGGCGCGATCTTTCCACCGCTGAAGGTGATCTCGGAGGCGGCGTCGGTGATGGTGCCGTCGTCGGTCTTGACGGGCGTCTTGAGCTTGGTGTTGGTGACCTGGGCGGTCCAGCCGTCCTGCGGGTGGACGAGCACGCCGAGGACGGGGTGGTCGGTGGGCAGGAAAACCTGGACCTTGGTGGTGGAGGCGTTGTCCTCCTCGTTGGGGACGCGGAAGGTCAGCACGCCGTCGGTGGCGCCCTTGGCGTAGCTGTCGGGGTGGACGGTGACGTGCGCCGAGGCCACGCCCGCGGCGGCGAGCAGTCCGGCGGCGGTGAGGGCCGTGACGGCGCCGGCGCGGCGCAGGGTGGTGCGGGTCCTGGACATGAGGTGAGGGATCTCCGTACGGAAGAAGGGATGTCGGGTTCAGATCGCGTACGACAGCGCGTACGACATCCCGGGCGGCGGCCCCCGTCGGTGAACGGCGTACCTCAGCCGTACCTGCCGCACCGCCCACGGCTCACCGGCGGCCCGACGCACCTGCCCTGGCCCGGCCGGTGCGTTCCATGCCCCGTCGGCCACCTGCCACCAGGCGGCGAGCCCCGGCACGAACGCGACCGCCCACCGCAGCAGCGACCACAGTGCCGCCTCACCGCGCCGCAGCCACCAGGTCAGCAGCAGGGCCGCCCCGGCATGCGCGGCGGTGGCGTGCGGTGTCAGTGCATGGGGCGCTTGGACCATCCGCATGCCGTGCATGACCATCGCGGCGTGATGGGGCTCGGCGGCATGGAAGGCGAGGTGCAACCCGCCCTGGGCGGCCAGAGTCCCCGTGCCGATGGCGGCCAGCGACCGCTCACGGCCACCCAGCAGACAGCCCGCCGCGAAGACCGGCACGAACCCGGCGGCCTGCACCCACACCGACGGCGCCATGCCCGTGGCCATGGCATGCCCTCCGGCAGCGAGCAGCACGCACAGCACGGCGAACACCGCCGCGCGCACGCTCCGCACCGCCAGGGACACACTCACGGCACCTGATGCTGCCACGCGCCCAAAGGATCTCTCCTCCGGCCCAGGCATACGCATCACCGCCCACGGACTCACACCTCGACCTGCCCCCTCCTTACGAGTCGGACGCGAGTGCCGTTCAGTTCCCGGCCACCTTGGCGAAATCGAAGCACCGGCAGCACTCCGAGGAGCACGGGCGCACTCCCGCCGCCTCCGCGCCCCCCCTGCACACGACGGGGTCGCGCGTCCGCCGCATCCGCGCCGGGTATCCCCGGGACAGTCCCCCGCGGCCACCGCTCTGTCCGTTCCGTCCGGACACCGGAGTGCCGCAAACCCCATGCCATGGAGGTAGATCAGCATGACCGACACCAGCGGGCTGGAACCCGTCGCCACGTTCTGCGGCGAGTGCGACTGCGGCTGTCCCCAGCTGTTCGTCGACCCGGCCGCCCCCACCGACCGCCGCATCGTCCTCACCGACGACTTCGGTCAGCAGGTCCAGATGAGCGCCGACCAGTTCTCATCGCCGCGCTGGCCGCCGCCGGCCGGGCCGACATGGTCCGCGACACGGGCGGTGAACGCCTCTTCCGCTACCGCCCCGGCCCCGACCACCGCCACTACCTCATCTGCACCCAGTGCGGCCTGAGCCGGCCCGTCGGCTCCGGCCCGGTGGAGGAATGGGCCGACACCATCGCACGGACCTGCGGGTTCGCGAACGTCCGGCACACGGTGGAGTTGTCCGGGGTGTGCCCTGACTGCGACTGACGGCATGCGACGGCCGGACGGCCATGAACATACAGCGCAACCACCGTAGGGGGTGATGCAGTTACCCATGGCATGGAGAGCACAGGCAGTATGCATGTCACCCGTCGGGCCCTGCTGTCAGTCGGCGGATTGATGTTTCTCAGCGCCTGCACAGCCCCTGGCGGTACGCCTGAACACGAAGCGAGGC
>NZ_JBSFIH010000096.1:0-17776 GCF_053597455.1 Streptomyces sp. NPDC001393 | reverse complement strand
CTCGGCCGCGACGCCGGCGTCCGGGCCTTCGCCCTGCACCCCGGCGGCATCATCACCCCGCTCCAACGGCACCTGCCCAAGGAGGAGATGATCGAGCGCGGCTGGATCGACGAGGACGGCAACGTGCTCAACCCCGAGGGCTTCAAGACCCCGCAGCAGGGTGCGGCCACCCAGGTGTGGGCGGCGACCTCGCCGCAACTCGACGGGCTCGGTGGCGTCTATCTGGAGGACTGCGACATCGCCGAGGTCGCGCCGGAGGGCGACGAGCGCGTCGGCGTCAAGGACTGGGCGATCGATCCGGCACAGGCGGCTCGGCTGTGGGAGCTCTCGGCGGAACTGACGGGCGTCAACGCGTTCGCCGCCTAGAACTCATGGGACTCCGTAGCAGGTTCGGGGAGCAGTGAGTTCTTGGCCTCGCCCGGTCGCCGTGCCGGGGCCAACCAGCCTTACGGATACGGTACGGCGGTCGCGTGCCGTCCCGCGGAACATGCCTGACGACCGGGTCGGAACGTTTGCCGAGGCTGTGCAGACGATGGGAGCCGGCACTTCGAGCCAGGCTGCCGCGAAACGCCTCGGCCGCACGGCGCAGTCCGCCGAACGGGGATCCGCGGTGAGGCAACCCCCTCGGGAAATCCGACGCCGTGCCACGCGGGTACCGTCTCGACTCACACAGAGGCGACCACCTGGTGTCCCGGTGTGCGGGGTGGGGCAGTCGCCGTGAGCCGAAATCGGTCGCGCCCGGGAAGAGCGTCGGTTGGGGTGCGCCGATGTGCCCGGCGGTCTCCTGCGAGGTCTGCCGGATGAGCATGTCGTCCTGGACTCCTGCGCGCTGCCCCGCGCGAGCGGCCACCGCCGCTCGCCGCGCATCTGCCGGCCTCCGGAAGTGCGCGCACAGGTTCCCGGCGGCTGCGCGGGGGGTGCCACAGCTCGACCAGCAGGGTGATGAGGCGTCACACCTTGCGGCTGCCTTTGCCTGATCACGGATAATTCCGGATGGGGTGGATATGTCGTATATCCGTAACAGTGCAGGCCGGGCACCAACGGGCGGTCGGCCGGCTCATCTGGCGGATCAGCAAGGCGCCCAGGCGTCTTGAGTGGGGGTCCACGGGAGGAAGCCCATGACCAGGACGAGAAGGACCGGGATGAAGGCGCGTGGCGGCCGCCTGGCCGTGGCCGGTGCGCTGGGGACGGCGTCGTTGGCTCTGGCCGCGATGCCCGCGTACGCCAAGGGTGAGGTGGATGTCACGGCGCCGCACACAGCGCATGTCGGCAAGACCTTCACGGTCACGGCGCACGGGGACGACGATGCCGTCCGCCACTTGCGGATGTGCCTGCAACAGCGGAGCGGCGCGCACGCGTGGCGCGAGGTGGCCTGCGGTGCCGTAGTCCCCAGCGGCACGGAGGCGCGGGCCGCCGCGCACGTGAAGAACGCGGTGCGCGGCCCGGTGGACTTCCGTGCGGTGATGTACGGTCTGGCCGGCCCGAGTCATCACCACCCAGTGCGCCGGCGCACGTCCGACCCGGTGACGGTGCACGTGCGCTGAGCCGTCGGCGCGGCCGCGAACAGCGGGCACCCCTACGGAACATCACAGCGTAGCGTAGACACCGGTGCCGGCGAAGTCCGTCCCAGAACAACTGGTGTCGCTCGGAGCCGATGCCCTGGGCCGGATCCCTACCGGTGTCTTCGGCCATGGTCCGTAACGTCCTGCCGCCATGCAGGGCGGGTGAACGGGAAGGGCGCGCGTCGATCACGGATGTGGAGGGACAGGCCCGTGAGTATGTCGGACAAGGCGGACGAGGACGTCGAACCGCCCGGAGAAGCGACCAACGAGGCAGACGGCAGGCAGCCGGCCAACCGGCCTCTGTCCTGCGGACGCCGGCCATCAGTGCACCACACCCCGTGGTGGATGCCGGGATGCGACGAGAGGGCGGTCGGTGTCGGCCGCTGGTGAAGGGGGGCGTGGCCGGTGGGTAGCGAGAGCATCCGTGCCCTGCGCGAGACCGGCAGCCGGATCAGCCGGTGGTGGGCTGCGCTGCGCCGGACCCCTGTGGCGATCTGGAACGACGACGTAACGGACTGGGCCGCCGCTTTGACCTACTACGCGGTCCTGGCCCTGTTCCCCGTGCTGCTGGTGCTTCTTTCGGTGCTGGGGCTCACCATGCCCACGGCGAAACCGGAAGTGATCGACCGGCTCACCCGCGTGGCGCCTGCCGCATCCCGCGACTTGCTGCGCAGTGCCCTGGAACAGATGGCCGGCCAGTCCTCGGCAGCCTGGCTGCTGGTCTCCTTCGGCGCGGCCGGGGCCCTGTGGTCGGGCTCCAGCTATCTGAGTGTCTTTCGCCGCGCTCTGCACGCCATGTACCACGTCAGCTCGCACCGGCCGGTGTGGCGGACGGCCCCCCGCATCATCGTCACGGCCATCACGCTGATCGTCCTTCTCCTGACCACGACGCTCGCTCTGCTGCTGAGCGGCAGCCTGGTACGACGTCTGGGCCGAGCGTTGGAGATGGGCAGCGTTCCCCGGGCTGCATGGGACACCTTGCGCTGGCCTGTTCTGGCCGTGGTGGCCATCGTCCTGGTCCTTGTGCTCTACCGTTCCGGTCCCGCACCGTCGCGTCCGCTGCGAAAGATGGCACCGGGCGGGGGGCTGGCGATCGTGCTCCTGCTGTCGACCTCCCTCGGATTCACCGTCTATGCCTCCCATGTGAGCACCTACCACCGCCTGTACGGCTCCCTGGCCGGGGTCGTGGTCTTCCTCGTCTGGCTGTGGCTGTCCAACCTGGCGCTCCTGGCTGGTGCACAGTTCAACGTCGAGCTCGCCCGGCAGGCCGCCAACGCTCCCGCGCGCGGACATCGACAACCCTGAAGGCCGGTGACGGCAGGGGCCCGGATCCACGCCCGTTCCTCGGGGGTGTGGTCGTCCAGGTGGCCGTTCGAGCGTCCTGGGACCGGCTGCACCCCAGGCTGCCCCACCGCTCTTCCTGGGCAGTCGCCGACGGCACCCTCCCGGTCGTCGAGGGGACGGTGATCCGCCTGGGCATCGACCACTTGCCCAGCGGAGCAACACCGAAGCCGGTCTGGCTGTGGTGGTCGGGCACCGACGCCAGCGCGGCGGACGCCGACCGTCTCTGGCAGGCCTACCTGCGACGCTTCCACATCGAGAAGAGCAAGCCGCAGTGCTGTCAGACCTGCGGTTCCCGGTCGACACACAGACCTGACGGAGTCCTACAAGGGCATCAAGGGCAATCTGCCTACTTCAAGCGCCCTCTCAGGCTGCGCCGTAGGGGCACCCCTGCGGCACCTCTGCGGTCCGGTGCACGAAGGCCGGCCGTAGCTCGGGATCCTCGGGGTCGTAGTAGCGGTGGAACACCGCGGTCGCCCCTCCGGACAGGGGCGGGACGATCCAGCTCCAGTCGGTCGGCACAGGGCGCCCGTGCCGCCTCTCGCGGTCCACGTGCGCGAGGAACCGCCGCGACTCCGTGTGGTGGTCGGCCATGCTCACCCCCGCCTGCTCGTAAGAATGCAGGACCGCCAGGTTGAGCTCGACCAGGGCGCGGTCGCGCCACAGAGTGCGCTCGTTGCGGGTGTCGAGGCCGAACAGCTCGGCGACGGCGGGCAGCAGGTTGTAGCGGTCGGTGTCGGCGAGGTTGCGCGAGCCGATCTCGGTGCCCATGTACCAGCCGTTGAAGGGCGCGGCCGGGTACGTGACCCCGCCGATCTCCAGCGACATGTCGCTGACGGCCGGCACCGCGTACCAGCGCAGACCGAGGGCGGCGAACCCGGGATGGCGCGGATGCGTCAACGGCACCTCCAGCACGGCGTCCTCGGGCACCTCGTAGAACTCCGGAGTCCGGCCGGAGCCGGGCTGCACCAGCAACGGCAGTATCTCGAAGGGTGTTTCACCGCCTTTCCAGCCCAAGTCCCGGGCCAGCGCCACCCGGTGAGCGCTGCGCGGGTCGTCCGAGTAGCGCACCAACTGCTCGCCCAGCAGCGTGGCGGCGGGACGGCCGGGGCGATCGGGGGCGAAGACGCTGATGACCGGCCGGATACGGCCTCCGTTGGTCGCGATCCGCAGATGCTCGAAGCACTCACTGGCGATGTCGTCGGGATGCGTGACGTGCCGCAGGTCCCGCACGATCAGATTGTTCCAGTAGAGCCGGCCTATGCAGCGCGCCGCGTTGCGCCAGGCCACCCGCGCGCCGTACGCCACCTCCGCCGCAGTGTGTTCGTACGTGCCGAAGCGCTCCACCTCCGCGGTGACCTCCGCGAGCCGCCGACGCGGGTCGCCGTCGCCCGGGTTCTCGGCGGCGTACTGCCGGATGAACACCTCGGCGGCCGCCAGGACGGCCTCGTGCGCCGACGGTCGGCGCGGAGCCGGGTCGGACGAAGGGGGGAGTTGCATCGGATTCTCTCCTGCTCGGGATCTGGTGCTCACACGAGCCCGGCGCGCCGGCGGTGGTACGGCGGCCGCACGGCCGGGAGCGGACGGGGCGATGCCGAGTCCGGCAGGCGGGCGCGGCAAGCGAGTGGTTGCACGGCCGGGGCCGGGTCGGCCGGACGCTCAGTCCTCGGGCGGTTCCCGCAATTTCCGGGGCAGTAACGCGGCCTCGAGTGCGGGCACGTCGAAGGGGTCGAAATGGATCCGCTCCTGCGGGATGCCCTGCCGGGCCAGGGTGGCGCTGGCCTGCGTGACCATGTCCACCGGGCCGGAGAGGAACGCCTCGTGCCGGTACCACGGCCCGAACTCGTTCAGCACCCGCGGCAGGCTACCCTCCAGCCCCGCAATACGCTCGTGCGACACCGCGGCCCGCACAGAGAGCCAGTGGTGCCGCTGGGACATCCTGAGCATGTCGTCCAGGCCGTAGAGCTCCTCGGCGGTCCGAGCGCCGACGAAGACGTCGACGTAGCGCTCTGTCCCGGTGCGGGCCGCGTCCTCGACCAGGGCCTTGATGGGGGCCATGCCGGTCCCGCCGGCCACGCACACCAGATCCCGGTCGCTGCGCGGGTCGAGCGTCATGTCGCCCTGAGTGGGTCCGAGCCGCACCACGTCCCCGGGCTTGGCGCTGTAGACCAGGCCTTGGCTGACCTGGCCCTGGGCGACCGCACGCACGTGGAAGGTCACGGTGTTGTCCGGTCGCGGCGCGTGCGCGGGCGAGTAGTAGCGCCACGTCTTGGGGTGCCAGGGCGTCTCCACGCTCGCGTACTGGCCTGCCGTGTACGGGTAGGGCGCGTCGGGCCGCACGGTGATTTCCGCGATGCCATGGCCGCGGTGCAGGTGGTGGATGATCTCCGCCTCCCACACCGCGGGCGCCGTGCGGGCGTCCTCCCCCGCGGCGTGCATCATCACCTGCGCGACGACGCCGTATCCGTGCGTCCATGCGGCGGCCAGCTCCGGACTCCACGCCGGGCCGGCGTAGCGGGCCAGGGATGCGAGCAGGCACTCGCCCACCGCGGGGTAGTGGCCGTTCAGCGCCCCGAACTTGCGGTGGTCGCGACCGAGCCGGCCGCAGAACCGGATCAGGTTCTCCGGGTCGTCGACGAGGTCGACGATCTGCAGCAGCCCGCGCAGCAACCGGTCGCGCTGGACGTCCAGGTTGTGCGGGAAGAGCCCGCGCACCTCGGGGTAGCGTGCGAACAGAATGGCGTAGAAATACACCGTCATGTCCGCTGCGTACGCGCCGACCACGGCCACACTCGCGCGCATCAGGGCGATTTCCTCAGCAGTCAGCGGCACGAGGTCCGGCAGCGGACTCGGCGCCGGGGGCGAGGGAGTGGAAGGAGGCGCTGCTGATTCCGGTGACTGCGCCGTGGCATCCGGTGCGTCACGGCGTCCTCGCGACGCACGGGAGAATATCACCGGGCGCCTCCCGCTTCAGATTGAATCGTCATCACCATGAGGGAAAATCAGTGTCAGAGCAGTGGGGAGCGGAGACTGCCGCGACCGGTGCACATCCGGTCGCGGTTGCCGGGTACAGGCCGATGACCGGCACGGGGTTCCGCGGCGGATACCCATCCAGCACCCAGAAAGGGTCCGCCATTCGGCTGTGGCGCCGTCTCGATACGACGCCAGGGATCAACTTGACTGGTACACAGGTAACTTGGGAACGGACGGGGCGGAACTCCCTGGGATGTCCTGCCGTTCGGTGGCGATCGACAGGACCGCATTCACCCTAATACACAATCTTCACCCGTCAACCAAAGGATAGGCACGACCTCGCCGCCACTCGCGTGCCTTCGCCCCACAGGCCGGCCTGCCACGCGTGTGTTCGGCGCCGAGGAGGGAGAGTGGACGCGGAACCGACCGGAAGAAGTGTGTGGAACTGGCCGGAATCAGACCGCGGCGCGGCAGCCCGGCAACTCCGCGAAATCCGCGTCCGCTTCTGCCGGTGAGATGCCGAAGCCTGCTCGAATTGCCACCCGAAACCAGTCGGTGTCGGGAGCTGCGGTGGATTCAGAAGTCATGGCTCACGACAGCGTAATACCGAGTGAATTCACCGAGATGAACATGATCTCTGTCGGTAAATCCGGATAACCGGGGCACTCGGGTTCCCGGGCAGCGGTATGGGTGACCCGCGTGAAAACCCTGGTTCGGGCTGATGATCCGGCCGTTTGTGTTCCTGCTGTCAGGCTGCTTGCTGGTGCTCGTTGATGGGGCCGCCGAGTAGTCGAGTGCGGCGGACGCGGCCACCGAAGGGGATGACAGGTGCCGTCTGGCTGGTCTCCGAGGCTTGGGGAGATCGTTGGTGTGGGGACCGGTGGGGGCGGTGCCGGTTGTAGGGGTCGGTGTAGGTCTTCGGGTCGGTGCGCAGATGCCGTTCGTTCATGATGAGCAGGCGGTCGGTGCACTCGCGGCGGACGGTGCCGGCCCTGCGGCTGCCGAATATTTCGTCCGACCAGGTCAGGCGGCGTGTCGGTACTCGTGGATCACTCCGGAGAGCCGGTTCCGGCGGCGTATGTCCAGACGGGAGATCCGTCCGATATCGGTGATTGGTTCGGGGACAGCGCGCAGTGGTGCGGCCTGGTTCATTGCTTGATGGGGCCGGTGGGTGTTGTGGTGCTGCTCGAACTGGCGGAGGGCGTGGCGCAGGTGGCGCTCGTTCCAGGTGAGGGTGCGGTCCAGGAGTTCGTGGCGGCAGGTCTGGACCCAGCGCTCCATGATGGCGTTCATGCGCGGCATCCGGTCGCCGGTGAGCACGACCTGGATGCCGGCCTCGCCCAGGATCTGGTCGAAGAGTGCCGGGAACTTCGCGTCCCGGTCTCGGCCCGGAATCTTCGACGACACCCCCACGCGCGAACGCCAACCGATCGCCGCGGAGCACCTGCGCCTGCTGCGCACCGTCGCGCCCGTCACCGACCAGCTGTACCTGGTCTTCTCGACATGGCAGCGGCCACGATCTGGTCGTCCAGACGGGGGTCGCGGCGGCAGCCGCGCAGGACGAGAGCGAGGCCGCGGCGGGCTTCGGCGAGCAGATGTCGGCGGTGGAAGTGCCGCCGTCGTTCATCACGAACACCGCCACGGTGACGTCGACGGCCGCCAGGGCGACATCGACCACGGCGGCGACCCGGGTCCGGATCGCCGCGGCCGCGGCGCGGGCGTGCTCGACGAGGGAGTTGATGATGTCGACGGCTACCCCGGAGGTGCGGATCGCGCTCTCCTTCCACTCCTTGCGCAGCTTGGCGAGGGGCCGGGCCTTCTGCTTCGGCGGGCGCGTCATCTTCGCGGCGATCCGGTTCAGCCTGGCGCGGGCCCGCTCGGAGACCACGGGCAGGAACTTCGGCTCGCCGTCGTCGTCGACGGCGGTGACGTACTCGTGCTCCAGCCCGGCCAGGCAGGCGGCGATCCGGTCGCTGCGCCGGGAGGTCCAACGGATCAGCTCTCGCGGCACCCCGGCGATCTCCATCACCGGCCGGCGCCCCGGGGTGACGGCGCGCACGCGAGCGCGTCATCCGCGCGACGCTCGACGAAAGTCCCTTCGCCTGCTGCGAACCAGAGGAGCTGAACCGGCTCGCGGAGATCCTCCAGCGGGCACTGAGCCGCATGGATCGTCAGACGGTTTCCCGCACTGCGCCACCCTCAGTGTGATGCCGCAAGGTGAAGGGTGAGGTCCGTCGCCAGTGATGGCTCTGCCGCGCTCCTGTCGTGACGAGACGGCCACGCGCCACGGCGACACATGCGTGCTGCTACCGGCGGCGTCCCGGGTGACGGTCTTTGAAGCTCAGGGAGTGTAAATGTCAGTGACGGCGCGCCACTGTGGGATGGGGGCCAAGCCCGTGGGGAAGCGGATCATCTTCGGGTAGGTGAATTCGCGCAATGTGTCGATGGCGTGCTCGCGCCCGTAGCCGCTGTGCTTGGTGCCTCCGAAGGGGGTGCCGAGGACGCCGCGGAAGTAGTTGTTGACGAACACCATCCCGACGTCCAGCCGCCTGGCCACCCGGAACGCGGTCGCGCTGTCGCGGCTGTAGACCCCGGCCAACAGCCCGTAGTCCGATTCGTTGGCGATCTCGACGGCCTCGTCCTCCGAGGAGAACGCGGTGACCGTGACCACCGGGCCGAAGATCTCCTCGGCCGCGATGCGCATGTTCCGGGTCACCCCGGTGAACAGTGTCGGCGGGACGAAGAACCCCTGCGCCAGTGCCGGGTCGGCGGGCAGGGCGCCTTGGGCTGCGACCGTGGCGCCTTCGGCCTGGCCGATGCGGATGTAGTCCAGTACCCGCTGCCGCTGCGCTCGGGAGACCACCGGTCCGACGTGCGTGGCCGGGTCCGCGCCGGGGCCTGTGCGCAGCGCGCCGACCCCGGCGGCCAAGCGGGCGACGAACTCGTCGTGTACGTCCCGGTGCACCAGGACCCGGGACGCCGCGGTGCACGCCTCGCCCTTGTTGTAGAACCCGCCGTCGAGCGCGTCACGCGCCGCGAGCTCCAGGTCGGCGTCGGGGAAGACGATGAACGCGTTCTTCCCGCCGAGCTCCAGCAGCGCCGGGGCCACCCGGTCGGCGGCCGCGCGCGCGACCGCTCTGCCGGTGGCGGTCGAGCCGGTGAACGAGACCATCCGCACCAGCGGGTGCGCGACCAGCGCCTGCCCGGCGACAGGGCCCGTACCCGGTACGACATGCAGGACATCCGGTGGCAGTACGGTGTTGAGCAGGTCCACGATGCGCATCACGCTCAGCGGGGCCTGCTCGCCGGGTTTGAGGACGACGGTGTGCCTGCCGCGAGTGCCGGGGCGATCTTCCCGCCGGTGTGGATCGGCGGCCAGTTGAACGGGATGATCCCGCCGACCACGCCCAGCGGCTCGCGCACGGTGGAAGCGTAGATGTTCCCGGTGTCGTAGAACTCGCCGGGCAGCTTGTCGGCCAGCGCCCCGAAGAACTGGAACACCCCGATCAGGAAGCCGACATCGTGCAAGCGCGCGTCGGCGACCGGCTTGCCGTTTTCCCGTGACACAAGCTCGGCGAGCTCGTCGGCCTGGGCGGCCAGGACTTCCGCAGCGCGCAGGAGGAGCTCGGCACGTTCGGAGGGGGCACGCCACCTCCAGTCCCGGGTGAACGCGCGGTGGGCGGCCTGCACGGCGGCGTCGAGCTCGGGGACGCCGCCTCCCTGGATCGTGGTGATCACGTCGCCGGTGGCGGGGTTCTCGACCGTGAATCGGTCTTCGGCGCGGTCGGAGCACCAGCGGGTGGTGGTGACGGTCATGGCAGCAGGACGACCTTTCCATGGGTGTGGCGCGCTTCGACGAGCTGGAAGGCGCGCCGGACGTCAGCGAGCGGGAACGTCGCGGCGATCGGGAGTTCCAGTCGGCCGGTCGCGGCGAGATCGGCCAGGTGGGTGAGGACCTCTCGGCTGGTGCCGGCCATGCTGCCGTCGGTGCGGGCGCCGATCTCGGCGGCCTTGTCGAAGGCGATGACCGTGTTGATGCGCGACGGCGGGATGCCGAGCTGCACCGCCAGGTCGAGGTACGCCGGGCCGTGCAGGTCGATGAACGCGTCGATGCGGAACGCCTCCAACTCACGGCGCAGATCGGAGCCGTAGGCGATGGGGATCGTGCCCTTGCCCGCCAACCAGGCGTGGTTGGCCTCGGACGCGATGGCGAGCACCGTGGCGCCGGCGTGGCGCAGCAGCTGGACGGCGATGCTGCCCACGCCGCCGGCCGCGGCCGATACGGCCACCACCTCGCCCTCGCTGACGCCGACCGCTTTCGTGGCGGCGAACGCGGTGGCGCCCGCGACGTACAGCGACCCGGCGGCCGCCCAGCCGAGACCGGTCGGCTTGGTCACCACCTGGGTCTCGGGTACGAGAACGTACTCGGCGTGGCTCGCCCGGTCCCACGTCCAGCCGAGCACCTCGGCGCCGGTACCGGCCACCACGCCCGCGAAGTCGCTTCCCTGGCCGGAGGGAAACGTCGCAGGGAAGCGTTCGGCCAGCACACCGGAACGGATCGCGGCCTCACCGGGGTTGATCCCGGCCGCTTTGACCTTGACCAGCACCTGGCCCGGACCCGCTGTGGGCACGGCGACGTCGGCAAGGTAGAGCACGTCCCGACCGCCGTAACGGTCGAACCGCACCGCACGCATCGTCGCGGTCATCGCGAAGCCCCGGAGATGAACGCCGCAGCCAGGAAGCCGCTCACCCTCCGCAGCGCGGCCTCGCCTTCCTCCAGCATCGCGGCGAATGCCTGGAACAGGTGCGGGACACCGGGAGTGACCTCGAGGGTGACGGCGACGTCGTCCGCAGCGGCGCGCGCTGCGAGCCTGATCGCGTCGTCGAGCAGCAGCTCGTTCGACCCGGCCTGGATCAGCAGCGGCGGCAGGCCGCGCAAGTCGGCGAACACGGGACTGATCAGCGGATCCGAAGCGTCGGCTGCGCCCACGTAGTCCTTGGCTCGCACGGCGATGGCCTCAGGGCTGAACGAGGGGTCGACCGCGGTCTTGGTCGTCATGCTCGCCCCGGTCAGCGTCAGGTCCGCGTACGGCGAGAACAGGATGCCCGCGGCCGGCATCGGGAGGCCGTGCTCACGGGCGGACACCAGCAGTGCCGCGGCCAGACCCGCCCCGGCGGACTCACCCACCACGGCGACACCCGCAGGACCGGTGTCCCGGGTCTTGTCGAGCACGGCGCGATAGGCGGCCAGGGCGTCGTCCAGTGCGGCCGGGTAGGGGTGTTCGGGTGCGAGCCGGTAGTCGACCGAAATGACCTTCATGCCGGTCAGCCGGGCGACGTTTGAGGCGAGAGCGGCCGACGTACGGGCCGAGCCGAAGACGTAGAAGCCGCCGTGGAACCAAAGCAGAGTGCCTATCGGGGCGGCGCCATCGATGCCGATCTCCAGCACCGGGACGCCGCCGAGGCTGCCGGGGGTGAGGACCACGTCGTCGGGCAGCGGGCGAGAGGTGAGCATCCGGGTGAAAACCTCCCGCTGCCGCAGATGGTCGCCGCCGATCTCCAGCGGGCCGGTACGGAACAGGGTGTCGAGCGCCTCGCGCTGTTCTCTACTCATGCACCCAGCGTCCTTGGCCAGGAGATATGCGGCAATGCCATATCCTGCATACACTGTATGCGTGCCACGCATGGAATCGGTCGACCTGAACCTCCTGGCCCCGCTGCACGCGCTGCTCGAAGAACGGCACGTCTCCCGCGCGGCGGCCCGGCTGCACATGAGCCAGCCATCGATGAGCCGGGCACTGCAACGCCTGCGCGCCACCCTCGGCGACGAGCTGCTCGTGCGCGGTCCCGGCGGATACCGGCTCACCCCGCGGGCCGAGCGCATCCAGGCCGAGTTGCAGCACGCACTCCCACGCCTGGAGCACGTCTTTTCCGGAGAGGCTTTCGACCCGGCGACAGCGGCACGCGCATTCCGGCTGGCTGGAACCGACTACACCGTCTCAGTGCTCAGCGGGGCGCTGCTCGGGAGGGTGTTCGAGCAATCGCCCGCCTCCACGGTGCTCTTCTCCCGTTGGCACCATGCCGTGTTCGCCGACGCCGAACACGGCATCGTGGACCTGCTGATCCACGGCGGCACACCGCCACCGCCACTGCGCTCGCACGTGCTGTTCGACGAGGGATACTCCTGCCTGATCTCCAGCCACCACCCGCTCGCACAGAGCTCCGTCATGTCGCTGGAGGATTACCTGAACTGCGCCCACATCGTCGTCGACGTCACTGACGGGCGGCAAGGACACGTCGACCGGCGCCTCGAATCACTGGGCAGACCGAGGCGAGCGAGCGTGACCGTGCCCTACCACGCGGCGGCCGCCAGCGCGGTCCCGGGAACCCAGTTGGTGGCGACCCTGCCGACGAGGTTCGCCATCCAGCACGCGGCCCCGGGCGTCACCACCGTCATCCCGGCACCGGACGAAATCGGCCCGATGAGCTACGCGATGTCCTGGCACCCCCGCCTGGACGACGACACCGGCCACCGCTGGCTCCGCGACACGATCATCTCCACGCTGAACACCAGCTGACACAGACACAAGAAGCCGCCATCCAAGCCACGCCACCTCCTCGCACCCGTGGCGCGCGATGCCCCTTCTCTGTCGGACGGGAGGTCAGGCTGAATGGGGTGAGCTGGAGGGAACTGTCGCACCGGGTCCTACGCCGCCCTCAGTCTCCGAGGCAGCAGAGTCGCAGAGGCTGCTGCTGGTGCAGCCGTCCGACGACGCAAAGTGGAGGTTTCGGCCCGCTCGGGGGCACCCACGTCCGGCTTGCCGGGCCGGGCAGCTCGCGCATCGCCAGGCCGTTGTCTGCCGCAAGATGCCAGTGACTCGTCGTCGGACCACGGACACGTCGAGCCGGCGTTGCCGCGCCGACCGTGCTTCCGCGGCGCCCGCCTGATCCACGGCTCGCGCGAGGACTCATGACGACACCTTGCCCGCCTCTCGCTCGCATCACGCGGCTGTCTGCGCGGTCAAGGTTGTTCAGGCGAGGAGCCTGCCCCCGTCATCAGGTTGTGCGCGCGGTGGATGCCTTGGCTGCCGCTCGTGCGGGCCGGCCGGGGCGGGGGTCGTCGGCGAGAGCGCGCAGCAGGACGAGGGCGTCGGCGCTGGGGGTGCCGGGTTCAGCCGAGTAGACCAGCAGTCGCTGGCCGGGGGCGCTGGCGACGGTGAACGACTCGTAGTGCAGGTACATCTCGCCGACCTGCGGGTGCCACAGCGGTTTGTCGTCGCTGGTGCACGGCCGGACGTCGTACCGGGCCCACAGGTCGGCGAAGGCCGGACTGCGCAACGAGAGTTCACCGATGACCTGGGCGACGCGCGGGTCATCAGGAAAGGGGGCAGTCTGCGCGCGTAGGCTGCTGACCAGGCCGCGGGCGGCGCGGTCCCAGTCCAGGTAGAACCGGCGGCCGGCCGGGTCGAGGAACAGCATTCGCAGCTGGTTGTCCATCCGGGCGAAGCCGCTGTAGAGCTGCCCGGCGGAGCGGTTGGCGGCCAGGATGTCCAGTGCCGGGCCGACGACGCAGGCCGGCAGGTCCAGGAAGTGGTCCATCAGCCGCCGCAGCTCGGGGCTGACGGTGGTCACCGGGCCGGCGGCGGTTCGCGGCGCGGGCTGGGCCAGCCGGAACAGGTGCGCGGCGGCGTCGTCGTCGAGGTGCAGGGCGCGGGCGACGGCACCGAGCACCTGCTCCGAGGGATGCCGTTCGCGGCCCTGCTCGAGGCGGGTGTAGTAGTCGGTGCTGACCCCGGCGAGCAGCGCGACCTCCTCCCGTCGCAGGCCCTTGACCCGGCGGGAGGTGTGCGACGGCAGGCCCGCCCGCTCCGGCGAGACCAGGTCGCGACGGGCGCGCAGGAAGGTGCCGAGCTCGTTTGCCCTCGTCATACCCGCAACGGTACCGCCGCCTTCAGGGGGAGAGCCTGGGTGTGTCGCACCCTGGCTGGGAGGGGGTGCAACACACCCTTCTTCGTCGGCCGCCGCCTTCCTAGCGTTGCTTCCGGAACAACGTCCGGAAGGTGAACAGATATGCGTCAGTCGGTGGGTGTGCCCGAGAAGGCCGCACCGCGGCGGATGAATCCCGCACTGACCCTGGTACTGGCGGTGGCCTGCGGGCTGACCGTCGCCAACCTCTACTACGCGCAGCCGCTGCTCGACCTCGTCGCCCGCTCCTTCGACGTCAGCCAGGGCGCGGCCGCGACCGTGGTGACACTGACCCAGACCGGGTACGCCCTCGGCCTGCTGTTCGTGCTGCCGCTCGGCGACCTGGTCGAGAACCGCAGGCTCGCGACGCGGACGCTGCTCGTGACGGCGACCGCGCTGCTGCTCGCCGCAGCGAGCCCGGTGTTCGGGATGTTCCTCGCCGTCTCGGTGCTGGTGGGGACCACGTCCGTGGTCGCGCAGGTCCTCGTGCCGTTGGCGGCTCACCTGGCCCCGGCCGACCAGCGTGGCAAGGTCGTCGGCCGGGTCATGAGCGGTCTGCTGACCGGCATCCTGCTCGCGCGGACGGTGTCGAGCCTGGTCGCTGACCTGCTCGGCTGGCGTGCGATCTACGTGATCTCCGCGGTCGTGATGCTCGCCCTCGCCGTCGTCCTGCGCCGGCTGCTGCCGCAGCGCGCTCCGGACCACGCGGCCGGCTACGTCGCGCTGTTGGCCAGCCTGGGCGGGCTGGTGCGCAGCGAGCCCGTGCTGCGTCGACGGGCCCTGTGCCAGGCGACGATGTTCGGCGCGTTCACCACGTTCTGGACGACCATCGCCTACGAGCTCATCGACGAGCACCACTTCGGCCAGGTCCAGATCGCCCTGTTCGCGCTGGTCGGTGCCGGCGGTGCTGCCGCCGCGCCGGTCGCCGGGCGGATCGCCGATCGTGGGCACGGCCGAACCGCCAGCGGCGTCGCGCTGCTGCTCGCCTCGTGCGCGTTCGTGCTCGCCGCGCTCGGGCACGGCAGCGTGCCGCTGCTCGCCGTTGCCGCGGTGCTGCTGGACTTCGCCGTGCAGTGCCACCAGGTGCTGAGCCAGGCCGAGATCTACGCCCTGCGCGCCGATGCCCGAGCCCGGATCAACACCGTCTTCATGACTACCGTCTTCGTCGGCGGCGCCACCTCCTCCGCCGTCGCCGGCGCACTGCACACCGCCTACGGATGGTCCGGCGTCTGTGCCTTCGGGACGGTGCTGCCGCTGGCCGGCCTGCTGATGTGGGCCCACGGCCAGTGGACGGCGCGCACCCAGGCGTCGGCGGACGCCGTACGGGCGGCCGAGGCCGCGCACATGGCGGATGTCGCCTGACACGCCGAGGCCGGCCGGCCCCGCCCACCGCCGCCATTCATCCGCGCCGCCAGACACCGGCGCAGGCCTGCCCGAGCCGGCACTCCACCTGTAACTGGAGCACACATGAGCAAGATCTGGTTCATCACCGGCGCCGCAAGGGGCTTCGGGCGCGAGTGGGCGACCGCCGCCCTCGAACGCGGCGACCGGGTGGCCGCGACGGCTCGGGACACCGCCGCACTCGCCGACCTCGTCGCGGCGTACGGCGACCTGGTCCTCCCGCAGCGGCTCGACGTCATCGACCGCGCCGCTGCTTTCGCGGCCGTGCGGGCGGCGCACGAGCACTTCGGCCGGCTCGACGTCATCGTCAACAACGCCGGGTACGGGCAGTTCGGCATGATCGAGGAGATCAGCGAGTCCGAGGCACGCGCCCAGGTGGACACCAATCTGTTCGGCGCGCTCTGGGTGACGCAGGCCGCGCTGCCCCTCCTGCGCGCGCAGGGCTCGGGACACATCCTGCAGGTCAGCTCGATCAGCGGCGTCTGCGCCTTCCCCAACACCGGCATGTACGCCGCCTCGAAATGGGCCCTGGAAGGCCTCAGCCAGTCGCTGGCTCAGGAAGTCGCACTGTTCGGCATCAAGGTCACGCTGGTCGAACCCGCCGCGTACGCCACCGGCTTCGGCGGCCCGTCCGCGCGCACCGCGACGCCCCACCCGGCGTACACCGAGCTCCTGACGCACGTTCAGCAGGCCAGGCGGCGGCGCCACGGGACGCTCGGCGACCCGGCCGCCACCCGGGCCGCCGTGCTCCGGCCCGTCGACGAGGCCGAGCCGCCGCTGCGGGTCTTCCTCGGTGACGGACCACTCGCCACCGCGACCGCCGAGTACCGGACGCGGCTGGAGACCTGGCGCAGCTGGGAGCCGCTCTCGGTCGAAGCCCACGGCAAGCGCTGAGAACTTACCGGCCCCACTGGGTGGGATGCCGTCCGAACCGGGGCCCGGCGGGCGTCGGTACTGCCGTGCCGACACGCGCCGACCACCTCACCTCATTACTTCCCGCATCGCCCTGGGCGCGGGACGACCAAGGAGACAACCCCGTGCACAACATCGGCAGGACTTCGATCCTCGCTGCGGCACTGACCGCCGCCGTCGCGGGCCTCGCCGTACCGGCGTCCGCGGCCACTCCACCGCTCGACGACGTCCGGGTGGTCAGACACCTCGACCTGGCGGCCGGCCGGCAGCCGGAGAACCTGACCATCGAGCCGGACGGCTCCATCGACCTGACCATGTCCTTCTCCCACCAGATCGACCGGCTCACCCCGGACGGCGGCCTGGACGTCCTGGCCACTCTCCCCGCCCCGCCGGACGGGACCAGTGCGCCGCTCACTGGCCGCGCCTTCGTCGGCGGCGTCGTCCGTCTCCCGGACGGCACCCTGTACGTCCTGTACTCGGCGGGCACCGACGTCCTCACCGGGCTGTGGCGGATCCCGCCCGGCGGCAGCCCGAGCCGGGTGGCCGCCATGCCCGGCACAAGCGTCCCCAACGGCCTGGCCCTGCACCACGGATTCCTCTACGCGAGCGACTCCGCCCTCGGCGCCGTCTGGCGCATCCCGCTCACCGGCGGAGCAGCGACCGTCTGGCAGGAATCCCCTGATCTTGCAGCCAGCCCCGGCAACTTCGGTGCCAACGGGCTGAAGATCCGCGACGACGCGGTCTGGGTCACCAACATGGACCGGGGAACACTGCTGCGCATCCCGATCGGCTGCCACGGCGGGCCCGGCGCGGTCCGCACCGTCGCCACCGGTCTGGGCACGGTGGACGACTTCGCCTTCACCGGCGACGACGATGACGTCCTGGTCACCAACAACCAGGGCAACGAGGTCGAACTCGTCCGCACCGACGGCTCGCACACCGTGGTCCTCACCGCCGACGACGGACTGCAGAACCCCACCTCCCTTGCCCGCCGCGGCGACACGGTGTACATCGCGAACGCCGCCTACTTCACCGCCACCGATCCGAACCTGCTCTCCGCCCGGATCCTGAACCGGTAACGAGGCAGGCGCTCGATGGTGCAGGTGGCCCGTCGGAAACTGCTGGCTCGGCTACGAAGGAATAGCTTGGTTATTATGCGATGAAGGGGGGCAGGAGACCCCCTCATCGCATCAGTAAGTCACCACAGGGAGGCTGCGCAGTCCCCGTTTGTAAAACGTCGGCCACCACTCCAACTCGTCAGGCGCTACAGCCAGTTCAAGCACAGGGAATCGGTCCAGGAGCGATCGTACGGCGATTTCCGCTTCCATCCGTGCGAGCGGGGCGCCAAGGCAGTAGTGCACTCCGTAGCCGAACGCCAGGTGAGTTGGTGCACGGCGCGGGTCGAACACGTCGGGAGACGCGAACTCTCGCCCGTCCCGGTTCGCCGAAGCGATGGAGACCCAGACGCGGCTGCCGGCCGGGATGAGAGCGTTCCCGATGCTGACGTCTTCGAGGACAAAGCGGCGTACTGCCAGTGCGAAAGGGGGGTTCCAGCGCAGCGTCTCCTCGACCACCGACCGTATCGGGACGGCGCCACCTCGCACTGCCGTCAGCAGTTGGGG
>NZ_JBSFIH010000095.1:0-18223 GCF_053597455.1 Streptomyces sp. NPDC001393 | reverse complement strand
ATCCTCGATGACCAGCGGGGACAGACCCGAGAAGACCGCCTGCACAAGCTCGTTGACATCCATCACGCGAATGTCAACGACCTATCACGACGCTCCGTCACCACCGAATGCGAGACAGGGCCATTGGCTGGACAGACCCGTCCGCCCAGGGCGGACAGGGCGGCGCCGGAGATGGTCAGTTCGGCCAGTCGTCGGCGCGGACGATGTTCGTGAGCCGGCCGAGTGCTTCGGCGATGTGGATCTGGGATTCCCAGCGGCCTCGGTCGGCGCACTGCGATGCCGTTCAGTGGCCTCATACCTGCCGCTCCGGCGCCCCTCCGGGCCGCCCCGGCCGAGGGATTGGCGGACACCGCGCGCCGCCTCGGGAGCCTGTGGGCTGTGCCTGAATGAGGAGCAGATCGAGACGGTGACGAGGCTCGCCAGACGGCGCCTCACGTTCCCGGACGTGGATCTGGTAAGGGAACATAGACCAACGCTCACCTTTCTTTCTGAGTGAGACACCAGCCGCCTCCGTACTCACAGGTGCAACGCGAAGTCAGCGGCGACCAGAGCCGCTTGACGACCCGTCAGGAAGGGATATCACCATGTCCTTCGCCAAGATCATGCTGGCCAAGAAGGCCAAGAAGAAGGAGCGCGGCGCCGCCGGCGAGGCCAAGCACCACAAGAAGAAGCACCACCACCGCAAGCACAAGAAGGCTGCTGCCAAGTAGCACGGCGTCACGGAACACGAACACACAGGCAGGCCGTGCCGGGGTCCGTTCGCGCAGCGCAGGTGTGCGACGGATCCCGGCACGCCTTCGGATCAGGTAGTGCCCAGGAAGCATCGGTCATGCACACTGCAGCACCCGTCACCATGCCCGTGGCCGGATCCGGGGCCGAACCCGCGGCCGGCGCCTCGTCCCGGATCCGGCACGCCCGTATTTCTCCTCTGGCCGCGTTCCGTACGTTCTGGCCGCTGGTCAGCGTCAACCGCGCGGCCATCCTGGCGTCTGCCGTGCTGCTGCTGGTCTCCGCCGGGTGCGACGCGGGCGCGATCGGCATCGTCGGCGTCCTCACCGATGACGTCCTCACCCCCGGCAACCTCACCGCTTTCTGGGGGCCCGCCGCCCTCTGGCTGGGGCTCGCAGTGACCGGAGCGGTCGCCTCCGCGGCGGGTGGCTATCTCGCCGGATGGACCAGCGAGCACTTCCTGCTCGGCCTGCGTGACCGGGTCTTCCAGCACCTGCAGCGGCTGCCGCCGGACGCCCTGGACCGCTTCGGCACCGGCGACCTGGTCTCCCGGCTGACCGGAGACATCGAGTCCGTAGAGTCACTGGTCGCCTCCGCGCCTGTCGAACTGATCACCTCCGCCGTCGGAGCGGTGGTATTCGCTGTAGCGGCCTTCTGGACCAGCTGGCAACTGGCCCTGATCACCCTGGCCGCCGCCCCGTTGATCTGGTTCGGCGCCCGAGCGTTCGGCACCCTGATGCGCTCCGCGACCCGCGCCGAACGCGACAGCAACGGCCGACTGGCCTCCCTGCTGGAGGAGAGCCTGGCCAACATGCCCTTGGTGCAGGCGTACGGCCGGCAGCAGGCCGAGCACAGCAAGGTGCACCGCGAGGGGCGCAACTGGATGCGCGCCGGCCTGCGGCAGATCCGGCTGTCGTCGGTGTACGGGCCGATGGGTGAACTGGTCGAGACGCTCAGCGTGCTGGCCGTGATCGGCGCCGGCGCCTGGCAGATCTCCGAACACCACCTCAGCGTCGGCGGCCTGCTCTCCTTCGCCGCCTTCCTCGGCTATCTCCACCCCAAACTCCAGGAACTCGGCGAGCTCGTCGTCAGCGCCTCCTCCGCCACAGCCGCCTGCGAACGCCTCATCGAGGTCCTGCGCACCGGACCCCTCCCCGAGGCCGAACCCCGCGAGGACGTCCCGCCGCTCGCCGAACCGGTCCGCGGGGCTGTCACCTTCCAGAACGTCGGCTTCTCGTATGCCGGCAGCGGACACCCCGTGCTGGAAGGCGTGCACCTGGACATCGCACCCGGTCTGCTCGTCGCGGTCACCGGACCCAGCGGCACCGGCAAGTCCACCCTCGGCAAGCTGCTACTGCGCTTCCACGAGCCGTCCCGGGGCCGCATCCTGCTCGACGGCCGGGACATCGCCGAACTCCCCCTCGACGAGGTGCGCCGCCACATCACCCTGCTCCCGCAGGACAGCATGCTCTTTGACGGCACGGTCCGCGACAACATCGCCTACGGCCGTCCCGACGCCACCGAGGCCGACGTGCTCGCGGCCGCCGTCGCCGCGGACGCCCATGACTTCGTCAGTGCGCTGCCCGAGGGTTACGACACCCCGGTCGGCAAACGGGGCAACAACCTTTCCGGCGGCCAGCGCCGCAGGATCGCACTCGCCCGCGCCATGCTCCGCACCGCCCCCGTGCTGATCCTCGACGAGCCGACCGCCGGACTCGACGATGCCTCCACCGCGCGGATCATGGCACCGCTGCGCCGCCTCACCGCCGGGCGCACGACCTTTCTCATCACCCACGACCTGCGCCTGACGGCCCAGGCCGACCTCGTCCTCCACCTCACCGACGGCATCGCAGTCATCACGACCCCGGCCCAGTCGTCAACAACAGGCGTGCAGTTGGAGGACGAAGCGGCTTGAGGGCCGACGAACCGGGTCCATGCCCCATGGGTCCCGCCGGCACCGTGACGGTCCTTTCCGGCGTCAACCGGAACGGGGCCCACCTCGTCGCCGACCGTGTCGCGCCGGTGGCCCCGTCCTCACGAGCGAGCCCGTCGAAGAACCCGGTCTCCTGCCTCCGTGAGGGGCCCGCACCCGGCGCTATGGACCGTGGTGGTACACCACCCCGGGGTGCAGGGCTCCGGATGTGGCGAACAGTTGGGGCACCGTGACCAGGACATAACCCCGGGACTGGAGGGTGCGGACGATGGTGGGGACCGCCGGCGGGGTGGTCGCGTACCGGTCGTGCAGGACGACGATCGCGCCCTGTCGTACGAGGGCCAGCACCCGGTGCTCGATCAGGCGCGGGTTGTGGTTCTTCCAGTCCTTGGCGCTGACGCTCCACATCACCACCGACATGCGCGCCGCACCGGCCGCCGACCGAACCTTGTCGTTCCAGGCTCCGAAGGGGGGTCTGAAGAGAGTCGGGCGATGCCCGGTGACCGAGGCGATCTGCGCCGCCGCGGTCGTCAGCTCATGTTCGATCCGGGCGGGCGGGAGGCGGGTGAGGCGTGGGTGAGTGACCGTGTGGTCGCCGATCGCGTCACCGTCGCGCTGCTCTCTGAGGACGACGTTCCGGTACTGCAGAGCGCGCGGTCCGATGAGGAAGAACGTGGCGACGGCATGCCGGCGCTCCAGCGCCCCGAGAATGGGCACCGTATATGGGGTCGGCCCGTCGTCGAAGGTCAGGGCGACACACTTGGTGACCCGGCAGTCGAGGACACGAGGCGATGTTCCGACGGCGGATCCGGAGGATCCGGCGGGCGCTCGGGGGAGCGCGGCGACGGTCGGCGGCGAGGCGAGGACGGCCGCGACCGCGCATGCGGCTGCTGCCGTCACCATGCACCGCCACCCTCTCCTTGCAGGCATGGCAGCCACCTCGATGACAGCATGGCGATCGTGTCTTCAGGGTCGCCCCTCCGACCGGATCCGGCATCGCGGGATGCGTGTGAGAATCTCTAGAAACAGCCAAGTTCTCTGTAAATCACCTGGTAGGGGAGCTGGGCGCAGATCTCCGTCTCATACCGGTTCTTACCTTCCGTGCCGAGGAGGAGCCTTGCGATGGACCACGAGCGACCCTCCCGGCGCCACCAGCCGTACTGCCGTGGTCACCTGCGCCTACAGCGGCCTCGGATTCGAGGTCGTTTGCCGGGCGTGCTCGTGTTCTCTCCTTTCGACCGCTTACGGAGCCGCGAGCAGAAACGGGATGAGCGCTGTGCCTCGGACCGGCAGATCACCGGCATGCGCCGGGGCCGATGCGCTTGTTCATCGTCTCCGGGCTTCCCTCGGCACTCCTCGAATGGGCAGGGAATACGCACGGAGATGTCGCGTCCAACGTGGACGCCGCCCGGCGCATCCAGAGGGGTGTCCGGAGAACCGGCCCGACTGCCTGCCTACCGGAATGACGATTGATTGCCTGCCGCGTCTGTTGATCTACCGTCGTCGCATGTCTCAGCCTGTTCGACTCCACGTCTTGATCACCGCTAATGGCCGAGGCCGATGGCGCCAGTCCGGCGTTCCGGGCGGGACCTGTGCAGGTGATCGAGATCGGACTGAGTTGGTGACGTAAGCGGGAGGTGGCGGACCGGACCGTGTTCGCCGCGCACCGGGTGCGGCGGGTGTCGGGACAGGGCCGTGGGTCCGCTGGCAGCCGTGCCTGGTCGTGTACGGGAGGGCGGCGACGGGCGGCGGCGAGGCGAGTACGGCCGCGGCCGCGCATGTGGCTGATGCCGTCACCATGCGGCTGTGCCGTCACCATGCGGCTGTGCCGTCTTCATGCGGCGGGGCCGGCTCCGCGGCCGGGGTGACAGCCACCGCACGAATTGCCGCCGGCGGACGTCCGTGGCGGCGGGGCCGCGCCGCGTGTCCCGAGGGCGCTCCGGCCGACGTGATCTTGGACAATCTGTCCGCCCACAAGGGCGCCGACATCCGCCGCTGGGCGAAGAAGAGCAAGATCGAGTTGTGCTTCACCCCGACCTACGCCTCGTGAGGCCAACCCGATCGAGGCGCACTTCGGACCGCTGCGGCAGTTCGCCCTCGCCAACTCCCACCACCCCAACCACACCGTGCAGACCGAGCCCTGCATGCCCACCCCCGCCGGCGCAACGCCGACGCCCGTCACCGCGACGTCCCGGCCGCCGACGCAGGGAACGCGCCCGCATTCGAAGCGAGAAGAGCATCAGTTGGGGCGGACGCCCCCTCAAACCCGCAGCCTGACCGCAGCCCAGCGAACCTACGCGGTCGCAGCACTGTCCCGGGGTGGTCATGTCTACGCTGGCGGCGTGACATTGGTGTGGGTGACGGGCAATTCAGGGACTGGTAAGTCCACGGTCTGCGGGGTGTTGCGAACGCGTGGCTACGTTGCGCTCGACGCCGACGAGGACGGCTTCAGTCGGTGGATCGACCGAGCTGAGGGCGAGGTTGTGGTGGATCCTCCAGATCCGGTTCCTGGGGGCTGGCTCGACCGACACGGGTGGGCGATCGTCCGTGAGCGCGTCGAGACCCTCGTCGAGGAGTCGCGTTTCCGAATTGCGTTCTTGTGTGGGTCGGCGGAGAACGAGGCAGACGTCCGCGATCTTTTCGACCTCATCGTGTGTGGTCGACGAGGACACCCTCCGCCACCGACTCGCGACCCGCACTGCGAACACATTCGGTCGACATCCCGAAGAGCTCGCAGCGGCCCTGAAGTGGAATCCTCGGATGCGAGCGATCTACGAAAGCCGCGGCGCGACGATCATCGATGCGTCCAAGCCGGTGAATGAGGTGGTGGACAGCGTGATCGACGCAGTTCAGGGGCTGACAGGGGCCACCCGATGAAGGCGGTACCGGACTCCGCCAAGCCGCGCGAGGTGATCGCCGTCGCCGGCGACGTGCTCGCTCGCGGTCGCCTCGACGGCTTTTACCAACGCTCCTGACCGGCCCCGCCCGTGCTCGTCCGGGCGCGCGCACTCGTCTCGATGGGCGAACCCTCGGCAAGGAGCGGAAGCGGGCTTCTTACCAGGGCGGCTTATGGTGCGTCGCCATGACTCGCACACGGCTCTACCGCAACGGCTCCCTGATCCTGGAGGACTTTCCGACCGCGGACATCTCGGAATACGTGAACGATCCGGACATTGCGGTCTGGCTCGACCTGTGCGATCCGTGCTCCGCCGACTTCGCGATGATCAGCGAGGAGTTCGGTCTGCATGAGCTCGCGGTGGAGGACGCACGTCAGGAGCATCAGCGGCCCAAGCTGGACCGCTACCGTACCCATGCCTTCCTCAGTGCCTACGGCATCAGTACCGATGAGACTGGTGGGCAGCTGACCGCGAGTGAATTGTCCGTGTTCATAACGCCTACGGCGTTGATCACCATCCGCCCCGACCACCGGTTCGACATCGAGAAGGTCGTCGAACGCTGGGACAACAACAGTGATCTCGCCAAGTACGGGGTGGGATTCCTGCTGCACGGACTGCTCGACCACATAGTCGACGGGCACTTCGCCGCCGTGCAGGACCTCGACGAGCGTATCGAAGCAGTGGAGGATCTGCTCTTCGACGAGGGGCGCGAGCAGATGGACTCCGTCCAGCGTGACTCCTACGCGCTGCGCAAGAACCTCACGAAGCTGCGCCGCGTGGTGTTGCCGATGCGGGAGGTCGTGAACAGCCTCCTCCGGCGTGACCTGCACATCGTCGCGGAGCCCTTGCTCCCCTATTACCAGGATGTGTATGACCATGTCCTCAGGGCCACCGAGTGGACCGAGTCGCTGCGGGACATGATCACGTCCATCATGGAGACCAATCTGACCGTTCAGGGCAATCGCATGAACCTGATCATGAAGAAGGTCACCAGCTGGGCGTCGATCGTGGCCGTACCCACGGCCGTCACCGGTTTCTACGGGCAGAACGTTCCGTATCCAGGTGTCAACACCCACGCAGGTTTCCTGACTTCCACCGGTGTCATGGTCGTTGCATCGGTGCTGCTCTACTGGGCCTTCAAGCGCAAGGACTGGATCTGACCCCGGCCACGGCAGGGACCGGGCTGACGCCGGGCCACCCGGTGCGGGCCGGGGGAGCGGGAGTTGCGGGCCAAGATCGGCGGATCGGGCCGGACCGAGCACCGCCTGTTGTCGGGCCTGGCGCAGAGACCGCGGATGAGCCGGCCTCCGACGCCGTTTCCCCGGTGGTCGGGGCCGAGCTCGATCCGCGCGAGGTGGAACTCCGTAGGCCGGTCTCCGATGTGGAACATCCTCGCCTTGCCGCCGTCGGCGGTGATTGGGCTCCCGGCGGAGGGCGCTCGACGGCGGCCGTACGTGGGAGACGCTCGTCGCCCACGAACTCGTCCACCAGTGGTACGGCAACAGCGTGAGCCTGCGCGACTGGCGTGACATCTGGCTCAACGAGGGCTTCGCCACCTATGGACAATGGCTGTGGTCGGAGCACATCGGGGAGGACTCCGCCGACAGCATCGCCCGCGCGTCGTCGAACACGCTGGCGCAAGGCCCGCAGCGCCTGCGGATTGCGGATCCCGGCCCGGACCGCATCTTCGACGACCGCGTCTACGACAGGGGCGCCTGTGCGCTCCACGCCCTGCGGCTGACACTGGGCGACGACCGCTTCTTCGCCCTGCTGCGCGGCCGACACCAGGCACACCGCGGCCGCAGCGCCGACACCGCCGCCTTCCTCGCTCATGCCGGGCGGTACTCGCCGACGGCGGTCGAGCCGCTGCTGCACACCTGGATCCGCGAGAAAAGGCTTCCGCCCTGGCCACCCGCAACACCGTCCTGAGCCCGGCCCCATGGTGATTGCGGTCGGTCGAACCGGAGCCGGCCTCGAAGTCCTGCACGCTGATGCAGTGCTGGTGGTGGGCGAGGACGTACAGCACCTTCTTGCTGCAGTTCTTCCCGCGGCCGTCGGCCTGGGACAGCGAACCGCTCAACGCCCGCCGTTCGGGACTGCTCCTGGCGTACCCAGCGCACCGACGCCCTCGTTCCTCACCGGGGCACTCCCGCTCGGCAGTGCGGCGCCGACGGGATCGGGTGCGATGGGCATCGTGCACACTGGAGTGCCGGACGGGGTGCGCAGCCACGCCGTGCGGGCGGCGAGGCAGCCCAGCGCGAGGGAGGCCAGGTGGCCGACGTCCGCGAGCTCCTGGTCGTACAGCAGCGCGGCCGTCAGCGCCGCGGCGAGCAAAGGCAGGCCATAGCGGCGGAGCCGGCCCGCGGTGAGGGCGAGCAGGCAGGCGGCGGTCGTCACCAGACCGTAACTGATGCCCACGTCACGGGTCCGGGTGGGTACGCCCGGCAGATGGGCGACATGCATCAGCCACAGGGCGCCCTCGGTGAGCAGGGTCGCGGTGAGGTGACCGAAGACGAAGACTCCGCACGCGCGCAGCGTCCCCCAGCGCCACTCGGCGCATCCCAGGACCCCGGCCACCGCAGCGATACCGACCAGCGCCGGTACACCGTCGACCACCAGACCGCTCGTGAACAGGGTCCACCACTTGCCGACATCCAGGTGGTGCACGTTGCTGCTGTTGTGGCGCATGAAGCGGGCCCGTTCCGCTGCCGGTTGTCCCTTCAGCCACCATGCGGTGAGCAGCAGGGCCGTCACGTACACGGCGGTGCCCGGCAGCCGCCGCCTCAACGTCTCCACAGCCCTCATTTCCCTGCTTTCGTACGCTTGTGATCTACGCCTGTCACCCGCTTCGGGCACTCAAGGGCGATGTGGCCACCCTTCCCGGGAAAAGACCGTCGGCCACCGCGCCCGGTTCCGACGGCGGCCAACATGAGAGGGGTTCTCACCAAGCGGTGCTGTAGTACTCCGCAAACGATCAGTGGCCCGAGAAGCGCGGTAAGGAGTTCGCATGGTGGAGAGCCGGACGCACGGGGCTGCGCGGACGCCGGGCGGTAGCGGTGTCGGTCGCACGATGGTCAGTCGGCGTGGGGCATTGGCCGCGATGGCGGCGGCCGCGCCCGCGGTCCTTGCGGGCTGCGGCGGCAAGCACGCGCGCGAAGCCGCATCCGGGCCCGCCGACGCGCCGGCTACCAGGGTCCCGGTCGCCGACAACACCACCATTATGATCATCCGGCACGGGGAGAAGCCGGGCCGGAACGAATCCGGCATCGACGAGAACGGCCGTCCGGACGCCAAGTCCCTCACCCGTCGCGGCTGGGAGCGGGCCAGGGCATTGCCGGCGCTGTTCGACCCGCCCAAAGGCCAGCCTCTGAAACCCGGCATCGTGCGTCCGCGGACCATCTATGCCGCTGCGGACCAGGGCCCGCTCGCCGGCGCCCACCGGATGCGGCAGACCGCCACACCGCTCGCCCGGCACATGGGCATCACCCTGGACACCACCCACGCCGAGTCCCAGGAAGCGGCACTGGCCGAGGCCGCGCTCTCCGCTCCCCAACCGGTCCTGATCTGCTGGGAGCACTCGCGCATCCCGGCCATCGTCCATGCCCTCGGCGCGTCGCACAGCGGCGGGCCCTCGGCGTGGCCGAACCGCTTCGATCTGGTGTGGGTCTTCACCCACACCCATGGCTCGTGGGCCTTCCGTCAGGTCGGCCAGCACCTGCTCCCCGGGGACGCCTGAGAATCGCGCGCGGGGTTCGCCGCGCGGTCGATGGTGGTACGAGATGGCCCGCCGCACCCCGAATTCCTTCATAGCGGTGCTTCGGGCACGGGTCCGGCGCGGTGGCATCGAGGGGCCCGGGTAGGGCGAACGATTGGTCCCAGCAGAAGGAGAAGGCGCAGTTGACCAGGGTGTGGCCGGGGGGAACCGCACCCGGCCAGCGACACCGTGAGGACGGGGACGTCGTGCAGGAACCGGGACGGCGCCACTGTCCCTCCTACGGCATCGGCTGCCGGAGTCCGGCGCGTCGGCCGACGTTTCCAGGCCGACCATGGCGGGCGGGACAGCGGCTGAGGCTGGTCGATGAGGTCGGATGCCTGCTGGCCACGGCGTCGCCCGTCCGTTAGTTCACAGCTCATCTTTGGCCGATACCGATCAAAAGGGCATGCATCTTGTGCGGTGGGGGTGCTTGTATGCGGCCAGCGCAACGGGGGAGAGTTGCCGCTGGTCCTCTGTCGGCTGAGACCAACGCAGGGGGCACAACTTGAAATTGGGGGCGTGGCTCACAACGGGGGCTGTGGCGCTGGGGCTGCTGGGAACGGCCGCTGCTCCGTTGGCTGTGGCTGATCAGTCCGGTGCCGGACAGTTGCGTGTCACCATCGGCTCGGCCCGGTCCCAGGTGAACGGACTCACTGTCCATCCGGACTCCAACGCCACCCTGCCATCAACAAGATCACGATCAACTGGTTGCACGGCATGGATGACGACCCCTTCTACTTCTACGTGATCGTCTGACCGCTGGCATCGCGTGTGCTACACCGAGAGGTGTCCCTCACCGGCATCGAAAGCGGAAAGGGGCACCTCTGGGGTGTACGGAGGAGGGGACATTTCATGCTGGTGCACGAGTCGGTGTTCACCGTCGACCTCGGTGAGGACGGCTACATCGTCGGGTTCGCCGAGCACGACGGCTACCCCGCCCAGATGCCGTACGGCTGGCGCTGCGGCCCCGTCGACGCTTCCAGCGCCGTGGTCCTCACCACCACCGACACAGGCCCTTTGCAGGTGACCATCCAGGTTCACGACAGCGAGCCCGGACCGGAGACGCCCAACCGGTGGGAGCCGGCGGAAGAAATGAGCCTGTTCTCCGACGGCGGACCTGTCCACCTGGAACGCCTCGACCCCGGCGACGTCTTGGCATCATGGCCCGAAGACGAACCTGTCATCCACATGCCCGCCTCACCTGACGCAGAGCAGTGGGTGAGGATGCGGCTGTACTGCCACGCCGAAGACTACGAGCCCGGCATCGGGGATCGCGGTGAGCGCCACCTGATCCAGCTGTGGCCGGCTCCGCCCACCCACCCGGTGCACCCTCCCGTCAGCGAGAAGGACCAGCAGGCGCGCACCGAGTACACCGCCGCCATGGCTCACCAGGAGGAGTACTACGGCGTCGAGTACAGGTGCATATGACACGCGATGACCTGGGCGGCTACGGTTTGTTGGAAAGTGCTCTGGCCGGCTTTCGTGAAGCGGGCCCGGCTCTCGGCAAAGCGTCGCCGGCCACACCCTGCACCGTCGCCATGCCATAGCCGGATGCTCTCACCTCATCCGGGTGGATGCGAGGCCGCCGGTTTGGCGCAGCGCTCAAGTCCCGGAGGGGCATAGGGGTGAACGACTTCACCGGCTGGCTCCTTCGGGCCACAGCACCCGTACCGGGACGCCAGTCCGGTCGGCGCCGCTGAGGTCTGCGAGGCGCTGGGGCTGGCGACTGAGCCGCGCACCGTCACTCCTGGGCGTCGCCATGTGATGGAGATCGCCGGGGTGCCGCACGAGCTGATCCGCTGGACCTCCCGGCGCAGGGACCAGACAGCCGCCTGCCTGGCCGAGCTGGAGTACGAGTACGTCACCGCCGTCGACGATGTCGGCGAGCCGAAGTTCCTGCCCCTGGTCTCCGAACGGGCCCGCGCCAAGCTGAACCAGATCGCCGCCCGCAGGACCCGCCCGGCCAAGCAGAAGACCCGGCCGCTCGCGCAACTGCGCGCGTGGTGGAGGACGAGCGCGATCCTCACCTCCGGGGTGGCCGTTGTCGGCGGACAGGTGGATGTGCGCCACCCCGTACGGATGAGAGTGCACCAACATTGTGGCGGAGACGGGTCGTGCCCGTGAGCCAACTGTCGTCGGTTCGGGGTGCCAGCAGGGTCGGCCGCTCGGGACCGACCCTGCTGACACTGGATCAGGATGCTTTTGTGACCCGGTTGAAGAGCCGACCGGCGAGGTCGATGCCTGTGACTGCGCCGTTGGCGTCGCGGGAGAAGTAGCCGCGCTGCCCCTTGAGGCCGCCTTCGGTGACGATGTACTCGTCGCCGTCGCCGTCGCCGTCGCCGTCGCCGGGAAGGAAGCCGATGGTTGCCGCCGGGTAGTCCGGGGGCATTTCCTCGTCCGACGCCTCGCGGATCTCCGGCTTGATCCCGACCGCCAGGGTGAGGCGGGTGCCGTCGGTGGCGATGTCGAGGTTCATGGCGTCGATCTCGTAGCGGCCCACGACCTGTTGGGCCTGTCCCTCGTCGTACGGGAGCGGCTTCGCCGTCTTCTCGACGACGCCGAGATAGTGCTCGAGTGCCCACCGCACGACGGACTGGTTGAAGGGGTAGCCGTCCGGGCCGGCGTTGGCCAGGGAGACCACCGCGAAGTTGCACTCGGGCACAATGAGCAGCTCGGCGAACTGGCCGTTGCCCGAGCCACCGTGGCCGATGGCGTGCCGACCGTCCAGGTCATGCAGGAACCAGCAGATGCCGAAGCCGTCGCCGAGCGTGCTGGCGCGCAGCCCGACCGTCTGCTCCCGCATGCGGTGCAGCTCCGCGGCGGGCAGCACGCCCTGGCCGTCGCCGAGTTGGAACCGTGCCCAGCGCAGCAGATCGCTCACCGAGGAGGCGAGGCCGCCACCCGGGTTGTCGGCGCGCGCGCCTTCCTTGAACGCTGCCCAGGGCCGGGCGGGGCGCAGTTCGCCGTCGTCGCCGCGGTTGTAACCCACGGCGAACTTGCGGACCATCACCTCGGACAGGCCGTACACGGTGTCCGCAAGGCCCACCGGCTCCAGGACGAGCGAAGCCATGGCCTGCTCGAAGGGAAGGCCCGTGACCTTCTCGATGACCCGCCCGGCCAGGTTGTAACCGGCCTGACTGTAGGAGGCGCGCGCACCGGGCGGTGCGATCAGCGGCAGCCGGGGCAGTTTCGCCACGAGTCCGGCCAGGGAGCGGTCGCCCTCGCCGTCGTCGATCAGGTTCCAGCCCAGGCCCCCGGTGTGGTTGAGCAGGTTCAAGACGGTGATCTGGGCCGCGGCCTGCTCGTCGGCGAGCTTCAGCTCGGGCACGTAGCGCCGCACCGGCGCGTCCAGGTCCACCTTTCCCTCGGCGACCAGGCGCATCAGCGCGGTCGCCGTGAAGGTCTTGGACACCGACGCCAGAGGGAACAGTGTCTTCCCGTCGACCGGCAGCGGGTTGCTGAGGCTCGTCACGCCGTGCGAGGCGTAGATCTCCTGGCCGTCCAGGAGCACCCCGACGGCGACACCAGGAACGCCGAGCTCCATGGCCTGCGCCTTGACGAACTCCGACAGCTTGTCCTGCAGCATTGCTCCCCCTCCGGGCACTTGAACTAAGTACGAGCGGCAGCGTAGACCGCGGCTCGAACAAAGTGCAAGACTGACATGAACTAAGTGCAAGTAGAGTGGTGGCCATGTCACGAGACGCACTGAGCGCAGACCGGATCGTTCGTGCGGCCATCGAGCTGCTCGACGACGAGGGACTGGACGGCCTCAACATGCGGAGCCTGGCGAAACGGCTCGGCTCGGCCGCCACGGCCGTCTACTGGCACATCAAGACCAAGGACGACCTGGTCCGACTCGCCAGCGACGCGATCTGGCACGAGGTCGAGCTGCCCGATCTCGACGCCACCGACTGGCGCACGGCCGCCACCACCCATGCCACCGGCATGCACGCGATGCTCACCCGGCACCCCTGGCTCGTCCAGGCATTCGGCAGCCACCTCCTCCACGGACCCGGCCAGGCCGTGCACAACGACCTCAGCCTCGCCATCTACGAAAGGGCGGGCTTCGCCGCCGCGGACGCGGACCGGGCGTCCGCCACCGTTCTCACCTTTGTGCTCGGCAGCGCGCTCGGCCCTGCCGCACAGGTCTCGCTGAACCGCCGGCTGAGCAAGAACGGCGCAGACGCCGAGAACCTGATGGCCGACGCCATGACCCGCGCCACCGAGACCGCCATGCAGTTCCCGCGCCTGCGCGAACGCCTCGGCACCGCGGCCGCCACGGAGTACGCCGCAGCGCCGGACAACACCTTCGAGTTCGGCCTTCAGTCCCTCCTCGACGGATTCGAGGCCCGCCTCACCGCCGGCCGCGCCAGTCGGCCCGAGTGACCGCCCCGGACAACCCCGCCCGACCAGCCCACTGCCCCTTTTCCCGGCTTCGCGCCGACCCACGACGGTGCGCCACAAGTTCGATCACCGCTGAGGCTCCGCCGACGGGCGCGTCAGCGAGCGGGCGCGCGTACCGGCCATGCACACGCCACGAGACCACCCCGCATCTTGAGCACCTCGCCGTCGGCGCTGCGGAGTGAGCGCAGAACATGACCGTACCGGCCGCCCGCTCGATCGACTCGACCACCACACCGGCTAAATGCGGTAGCAACAGCCCCAAACCCCCTGAACCGCACGCCCAGTAGATGCCCAGTTCGGACTGGGTACGTCACAAGATCCTCGACAGAGCCGGATTTCATGGGCATCCACGAAGGAACGGTGCGCACGCACCGGCGTCTGGCCCGCCAGAGCATCGCCGCCAAACTCGGCATCAGCCTGGGTGACGACGAGGAGAAGGAGTAGACGTGCCGCGCAGCATCGGCAGAATCCTCGAGCAGGCGGCCATCCCTGACACGGTCACTGACGATTTCCTGGAGGGCCTGAAGCGGGAGATCGTCCGGGACGTCACCGCCGTGCTCATGTTCGGCGGACAGCCGGCACCGCAGGGCCATCACCCGACCCGCCTGGAGTGCGCTGACCGGTACCTCAAGGCGCTGTCCTGCGACCTCCTGCGCAGTGACAAGGTCGCGCAGCACCTGGCGGGTATCGCCGACGACCCCGTCGACATCGACGGCGCCCTGCACTTCGGATGTCTGCTCAACCTGGCCATGAAACCCGAGGGAGCACTGTGGTGCTGGCAGTACGCTGCCGGTGCGGGCAACGCCACCGCCGCCTACTGCCTCCACCTGTTCCACCTGCGAAGTGGCGCCCCCCGCGACGCCGACCACTGGATGCGCCAGGCCCTCGACCTCGACATCACCTTCGCCCGCCGCCCCAAAACTGCCCCCGCACCCCCTACACGCGCATCCTGCGCGAAGCCGTGAAGCGCCTCAAAGTCGAGGAAGCCTGCGGCGAGTTCCACCACCCCGACCAGGGCCTGGCCGACCAGATCGAAGAACTCGCCGAGGCCTGCTGACCCACGACTGACACAGGCGGGGCCTCTTCGGTCGGAACCGACCGATGAGACTCCTGACGGCGCCCGGGACGAAGGCTTCCTGGGCGACGCGAGGGAAGCGGGAGCCGCCGGTGCGTCAGGTGGGCACCACGGGTGCGTCCCAGTCGATCCGGTACCGGTGCGTCCAGCCGAACATCTTCTCCGGCTTCAGGAACGTCCGCGTTGCCAGCGGCATCAGCAAGGTCATGATCTTCGTCGCGACCGGCCCCATCGACTTCTGGTTGTTGGTCTTTGCGGCCTGGGCTGCGACTTTCTCCACCCTGCCCCGCCTCAGCCGCTCGTACGTCGCGAACGCCGCGCCCACGTCGGGGATGTCCCGCAGACACCGCGCCAGTTGCACAGCGCTCTCCACCGCGAGGGACGCGCCCTGTCCGGAGCTGGAGGACGGCGCGTGGGCCGCGTCGCCGACCAGGACCATCCGGCCGTGGTACCACTTCGGCACAGAAGGCAGGATCTCCATCCCTCCGAACGTGAGGAGTTCGTCGTCTTCGGTGCCCCGGAGCAGATCACGGCCGGGCACGTCCTCGGCGTACTTCTCCCGCAGGATCCGCATCCATGCGGCCGGCGGCGTCGCACGGGCCTGCTCCGCGCTGAGCGGCTTGTCGTACGGCAGATTGCCGAACCAGGCGGTGCCTCCACCGGGCACCGGCCAGTAGCCGAGAAACGCCTGCTCGCCGAAGGCGAAGTACATGGTGTCCGGCCGCGCCTGCGGGACCTCCGCCTTCGAGTGCGCACCGAAACCGAGCAGGCCGGTGTACCGGGGACCGGGCGCTGCCGGATCGATCAGCTGCCGGACCGTCGACCGGATACCGTCCGCCCCGACCAGCACGTCCACGGTCACCCGGGTGCCGTCGGTGAACTCGGCGGTGACGCCCCCCGGAGTCTCCTCGGCTGCGGCCAGGCGCTTGCCGTACACGGTCTGTACGCCCATCGCGGCGGCCTGCTCGCGCACCGCCCGGTACAGGTCGGCGCGCCACATCACCTGGCTGGGCGGCAGGCCCGCCAGCCCGCCGAACTCGGCCATCCGCCGGCCCCGTCCGTCGGTCATGACCATGCGGTGGATCGGCTGACCGGCCAAGCCCCGGTCCACACCGACGACTTCCAGGGCGCTGAGCCCGTTGGGCGCCATCATCAGCATGCCGCCGAGGCCGTCCGCCGTGTTCTCGTAAGCCTCGTAGACGGTCGCCTCGATGCCCGCCCTACTGGCGAGCTCGCGTATTCAACTGTCGCCGGTCCCCAGCCCGCTGGTGACCTTGTGTGATCCCCTGGGGAGTATCGGCTCCATGTTCCGCCGGTCTCGTTGCGAAGCCTGGTGGTGGTCTTGTCGTGGTAGCCCAGAGCATCCGCGACGACACGGCCGCCAGTTCGAGCAGCTGCTGGCGGATGGAGGAGCCGCGGGCGGCAGCAGCCGGGATCCCGATCTCATTCAGGAGCGCGGACAGGTGATCAGGGCGGGACGGCTGGCCCGCCCGGCGGCCAGGGAAGAGCCAGCGGGATGCCCGGTTGGTGGCGGTGTTCATGTTGCCGCGGTTCGAGATGTGCTCCAGCAACAGGTCAGCAGCTGGCGCCGGGACAAGCGAGGGCGGCTCGCCGAGCCGTAATAGCACGGTGTCCCCGTCGCGGATGACGTCGTCGAGGGTGAGCCGGACGATGCGGCTCACGGGCTGGGCGTAGAGGAGCACGATGACTCCGGCGACTCGGAGCCCCATCGGTGTCTCCGTGTCGGTCAGCAGTCGGCCGAGGGCATCGAGGCGCTCCGGCGATGCAAGTGCAGACGGGCGGGAATTTCGCGGCGGTCATCGAAGGGCAGGCGGCGTTGCGGCGTGAGGTCCGTGATGGGGTTGCCAAGGTCAATGCCCGCTTCGATGGTCTTGAAGCGAAGATGAACCAGCACCAGTCGCATAACGTCGAGCTGCTGACCCAGCTGATCGGCCAGGCCCCCAACGCCAGCTGACCTTTCCGCTTGAAGCGGTGAGGACAGTGAACGAGCCAACGACGGCGCGGGCGCAGCAGTGCACGGCGTTCGGGATCACCGACTCGCTCGCCAACGCCATCGGCGCGCCGGGGGACCGGTCGACCGCCGATCGCCTGGACATCGAACAAGTTCTGTTCGCACTCGCGCGTGCGCAAGGAATCGACCCGAACGCCTTCAGAGCTCGCCTGTTCGTACGGCGACGGCCCGCGAACACTCTGGTGTTCGCGGGCCGGGCTTACCCACTGCAACGTCGCAGCGGCGTTCGTCGGCGAGGTCGGATACACCGAGCTGACGGCTCACCCCGAGGCACTCGACCAGCTCCGACTCGACCTGCGCATGAGCGGATGGCACGACGCGTCCCAGCTCTAGGACTTCCTGACCGACCTCGGGCAAGGCTCAAGCGCCATGCTCTTCCGGTGCACCATCTGCGGCACCTGCCTCGCCTACGCCGACGCTTCATAGCCACGGCCGAGCTAAGCACGCACCTGTCCCTTCAAAGGATCAGCACCCATCGGAGCCTGGGCCCATGGAACTGGTCAGTCGTCATTCCGAGGGGCAGTTGTCCCACAGCTGGGAGAGCTCCCGGGGGATTCCGACACAGCCGCCGCTGAACGGGGCAGCGCTGTGGCTGTAACCCCAGGGCTGGCCGCCCCGGAGGATGAAGTACTTGCGCGCGCTGCCGTCATCCTGGATGCCGACCTGTTCCTGGGGTGTCGCGCCCGGGGTGAGTTCGAAGGCGGTCGCGGCGTACCGCGTGTCCCCGCACTGCCCGTACAGGAACTGGCCTGGGCGCGGCTTGATGTGCTGGAAAAGGGGGTTGTGGCGGGTGTACGCGCGGGTGACCGCCGTCTTGACCGTCGCGACCGCGACCAGGTTCCGGCAGCCGGTGGTCTTCGCAGTCGCAGCCGTCACTGTCTGGCCATCGCCTGCAGACGCGGTGGCCGCCGGCTGAGCCCCGCCCGGAGTCGCTGGAGCCGAACCGCTGGCATGAACCGAACCGGCCCCAGAACCAGTACCGGTACTACCGCACGCGCCGAGCAGAAACACGGCGGACAACGCGAGAGCGACCGAAGCCATCGCGCGAGGCATAGTGGAACGCATTAGAACTGATCCCCCTAGAAAGAGCAGATGATGTAGAAAAAGGCAGATCGTGCCTGTCCCGCGCATGCCATCCTTTCGGCTGTTCTCGACAACAATCCCCCCGTCCCGTCACAGCCCTGCAACGACAGACCGCCAATCTGCGGCCGACGGGCTCACAGCCATTCACGCCATCCGCGACGCCACCACCGGCACCCCATGGCTTTCACCCACAGCCGCATGACCACCCCACGCATCTAGGCCCAATGCCGTGACTCTGTTGGCGATCTTGTGAGGGGTGCTGACGCGGCGTCTGTTCTGCGGTTCGCTGAAGTGAGGCGGGGTGGTGTCTCGGGGA
>NZ_JBSFIH010000094.1:0-18958 GCF_053597455.1 Streptomyces sp. NPDC001393 | reverse complement strand
GAAAGGGCTCCCACTTCCTCGCCTTCCTCGGCCTGGCCGCCGCCCTGACCTGCTACAAGAAACTCGCGAAACTCGCCACGTGAGACAATCTCTTATGGTCGTTTAATTGAGTGGCGTGGCCCTGGGTACACGTGTTTGACTCCGGCGTCTCCGTGGCCGACCGGCCCTCGCCTCACCCATGTCCCGCCACAGGCCACGCTCCGGCTCAACATGCCCTTACCGCAAGGAAATCCACATGAAGCTGGCACGAAGGATCACCACCACAGCCGCGGCTGTGGCGGCTTGCGCTGCCGCATTACTCGCGGTCACCGACTCCTCCCATGGCAGCGCAACACATGCTCCGGTGACGGCGGCCAACGACCTACCCGGCTATGCGATCGAAGACTTCAACTATCCGAACGCCGACAAGGTCAAGGCGGACAAGGGCATCACGCTCAAGCGCGGCGACGGCCACATCGTGCTCGCCGACTGCTCCTCCGCTACCGGGCTGCTGGAAGTGTGGTCGCGCAACAAGGAAAAGGTCTGTTTCCGTACCATCGGCACCTCGGGCTACCTCACTCTCGAGATCCCTTCGGTGTTCGCGGTCAAGGGCTCGGCCGATCACACGGCTGACGTCACCCTCACCGGTCCGGACAGCGCGTCGCAGCAGGTCCAGGTCGCCAAGGGCAGTTGGACGCCGGTCGGGGAGTCGGCTGATCCGCAGACCCGAGAGTTCGTCCTCGTCGAGATCCGCACGAACAAGTAGCCGGCGACCGCACATCACACGCACCCCCACCAAGGGCGCCTCGCCTCCACGGCCCTACCGCCGCAACCGCCGTTCCAGCCTGGCGGTGAGACCGGCGGCTAGTTGCCGCAGCGGTGACCTGGCAGCGGACAACCACCCAAGCCTGTCCCGCCCGGGAATCCGCGATGCCCGGAATGCCGTTCGCCGGCGCCCACCTTCAGACCACCGCTCGATACGACCCATTAGGACAATGATGCCTGGCTCCCGTTCACGTAGCGCGTGGACCACCGGCCTGCTCGCCGCCGCAACGGTGGCTGCCACCGCCGCCGGAGCGTTACCTGCTACCGCGCTGTCCGGCCCGGAGGCTCCCGCGGCCTACACCTTCACTGCCGCACTCGACGTCGGTGACCAACGGGGCTGCTCGGCCACGCTCGTCGCGCCGCAGTGGCTGCTGACCGCGGCCAGCTGCTTCGCCGACACCCCTGGCAGCAGCGTCGCCACCGGCGCACCGAAGCTGAAGACGACGGCCACCATCGGCAGCGGCACCCAGCAGGTGGTCAACCTCGTCCCGCGTACCGACCGGGACGTGGTCATGGCTCAGCTGGCTACGCCCGTCAGTGGCATCACCCCGGCCCCGGTGGCCGCCACCACGCCCGCCGCTGGGGACCAGGTGCAGGCCGTCGGCTATGGGCGCACGCACGACGAGTGGGTGCCCGACCATGCCCATTCGGCCGCCTTCACCGTCTCCAGCGTGGGCGCCACGACCGTCGACTTGGCCGCCTCCGCCGACGGCGCCGCGATCTGCAAGGGCGACACCGGCGGCCCCGCCTTGCGCACCGACAACGGCATCACGGCGATTGCCGCCGTCCACAGCCTTTCGTGGCAGGGCGGCTGCCTGGGCACCGACGCGGCCGAGACCCGCACCACGGCGGTCGACGCCCGCGTCGACGACATCGCCGCCTGGATCAAGCAGGTTGCCTACAGCACAACGTTCGCCGGCGCACCCTGGCAGGACGCCGAGCAGATGACCGCCGGCTACTACACCGGCGGCTCAGCCGGCGGCACACGCCATATGGACCTGATCGTCCGCTGGAGCGACGGGGAGGTCACCCTCTACCAGGGCGGCCAGGCCAATGATCCCGCCCATCCGTTCGCCGCCGAGTACCAGCTCGCCCCCCGCAAGAGCATCTGGACGCATGCCGTCTCGATCAACAGCGTCAACGCCACCGGCGGCAGCACCGACGGTCTCGTCGTGCGCTGGAACGACGGCGAGATGACCCAGTACACCACCGTCGATGCAGGCGGCTTCCACGGCGAGAAGCAGCTCGCCCCATCGAAGACTCCCGCCTGGCTCAACGACGCGCACCTTCTGGTCGCCGGCCGCTTCACCCCGGGCGGCCACCGCGACGACTTGCTGGTGGACTGGAAAGACGGCCACGTCTCGCTGTTCAGCGACCTGGCAACCAACGGGCTGACCAAGCAGACCCAGATCACCGCCAAGAACACCACCTGGACCTATGCCAGCCAGTTCACCACCGGCTCCTTCACCGGAAACAGCACCGACGACCTGCTGGTGCGCTGGGTCGACGGTGAAACCACCCTCTACCCTGGCCTGACCGCCAAGGGCCTGCCCGCTGAGGTCAGGATCCGGCCCCGGAACTCGGACTGGGCCGACGCCGCTGTCGTGGCCGCTGGCGCTTTCACCACCAACACCGCCGCCAACGACATCCTCGTCCGCTGGAAGGATGGCCACGTCTCCCTCTACACCGGCGTGGACGCAGGCGGCCTGCACGACCAAATCCAACTCAGGCCCGCAGGCTGATGCCCCCCGGGCACGACCGCGGGAAAGATATTGATGGACGTTTGATATTGGTTAGCGCTGGCCGTTTCCAAATGCTTTGCCGCATAGATCGCTAACGCGCGCGGCCTGAAACACCTAGAAGCTCCCTATTGGTAGGGAGCTTCTAGACATTGCTAGACCAGGCGGAATTTGTGCAGCATATGCGAGCTAAACAGGCGGCCGCCTATACGGCGATGGCCGCGCCGACGCTACGGCCACCAACGCGCTCAGCCACTTCGCCAGTAGCCCCTGGCCCTTTCGTTTCTATGTCAACGCCCGCTTGCTGGAAAGAGCTGCACAGTGGCCGGGCTGGGCTCCCAATGCCCGGGAGAACCAGCCCGATTAACTGCGTTGTGCAGGCCAGCTATGCGTCGGCCGGCGGTGTTTCCAGCCGGTAGGTGCGCGGCCGGTCGCTTACCCGCTTGGCGATGCCCTCCTTGACCAGCTTGTCCAAGGCGTTGGCGATGGCCCCCGAGGACTTCTCGATGACTCGGCTGATCCTGGTAGCGGTGAACGCCTCGTCGGGATGTGCCCGCAAGTGGTCGATGACCAGCTGGCGGAGCGCTCCGGGCGCGAGCCGCTTCCTTTCGCCCACCTGCGTGGCTGCTGTCGCCGATTCTGTCGTCGGCTGTTCGGGGCTTGCCTGCCGGGCGTGTTCGGGTGTGTCCTCGGTCGCCGGGCCGTCGTTGTTTCCGGCGTGGTGTGCGTGGGCTTCGTTCTCGACGCCTTCGTCGGGGTGCTTGCCGTCCTGGTGCGCGGTGTCGTGTGGTGCGTCGGCTACGGATGCGATGGTGGCGCTCGACGCGTCGTCGGTGCTCGATTCCTCGCTGTCGGTTGTGGTTGCGGAGGTCGGGGTGCTCTCGTCGTCCGTGTGGCTGGCGTGTGACTCGGATGTGTTGGCGGTGGAAGGTGCCGAGTCAGTGGGCGTGGCATCCTGCGCACCGGAGGCGTCGCGGCTGCTGGTCCAGGCAGTGGGTGCGGCGCGCCAGCGGTCGGGGTTGCGGCGCGGGCCGTCGTGACCGCCGGGGGTGCGGATGGCCAGGCCTTTTTCCTCCAGGGTGGCCAGGGCCTTGCCGGTGGTGGAGCGGCCCAGGCCGGCGGCGAGGGCCAGCTCGGCGGTTGTGGCCCCGTCGTTGTCGGTGAGGGTGATCAGTTCGGCGTAGACGGCGCCGGTGGCGACGCTCAGTTGGGCCAGTGGTTCATGGTCGGGTACGGCATGCAACGTCTGCGCATGGTTGGTGGTGTTGTCGGACATGAGAGAGCCCCTGTTCCGTCTGATGGCGGGTGGGTGAGGTCCCCGGCCGGGGGCGGAACCGCACGGGGTGCGGGCCGCGGACGTTCGCTGGGCGCGTGCGCATCGCGTGTCTCCCGCGCGGACATGGCCGTGGCATGGGCGGGTTCACGGATTCCCCGTGGCCCGCCGAGCCCGTCGGCCACGACCATGGACGCTCTGCTCCAGCGGGAAGTCAAGCGGGCAGTCGCTTCCGGATTGGACCAACTCAGAGGATGCGTAGGATCGTTGGATGTGCGCGGTGGGTCGGGCGTGTGCCGATCGGCGAACGGAGCTGGAACACACCGTCCACCGGGTCCGAGCGGTCCCGGGGCTGTGACCGATCGGGTGGCGGGCGACCGCTTCAATGGGCGGCGGTCGGTGGTGGGCCGTGATCGCGTGCCAGGAGCTGCTCGCGGATCTGTTGGGCGCGCCGTGGCCCGATGCGCAGATCGGTGCGCAGTCGCCAGACGCTGATCGGTTTCCCGGTGTTGGCGCGGGTTGCCTCGTGCAGTGCGACGGCGCGTGGCCACACGTCGGCGTCTGCCGCCATTTCGTCGGTTGGTGGGGGACCTGTCGCCAGCGGGGCACGGTCGCGTGTGTCGTGGCCCGTGTCGAGCCGTTCGTGGTTGGTGTCCGTGGTGGCGGGGATGCCGATCGCGACGGGCAAGGGACTGGTTCGGTCGCTTGGGTCTGGGGCGGAAAGTGGATCGGGACGGTCGGTATCGCAAGCGCTGGTCTCCTGGGTCGATCGGGGCGTGCTGGGAGCGGGCAGGGGGTGCTGACCGGGAGAGCTGGTGGCGATCCGTTCCATGAGGTCGGTGATGGTGCGTCGGTAGGCGGCGATCGTTTCGGTCAGGGCGATCAGGAGCAGGGCCGGTGTCAGGTGCAGGAGGACGGCTGCTGGATCGGCCTGGTGGGGCAAGCCGATCTGTCCGTCGGGCCACAGGCTCTCCCAGGAGTTCATGAGAGCGGCGGTGCAGCCGGCGCTCCAGCGCAGAGCGGTCGACCAGGCCGGTGGGCGGATCCCCCAGGAGGCCAGGCGTGCGTCCACGTATAGGACTCCGGCGAGCGCGGTGCCGATCATCGGGTCGAGGAGGATGGCGATGGGCAGCGGGACGTTGCGGCTGGTGGCGAAGCGGGTGACGTTGACGGTGGTGAAGACCAGGGCGAGGAGTCCGACGGTGCACAGGACCCATGTCATGGTGCGCAGCAGGCCGACGGCTTCACGGGCGGCGATCTGCTTCACCGGGCATCGCCTTTTCGCAGTGAGGGCCGTGTCGCGCCTTGGAAGGTGGGGGAGTCGGTGCGGGCGGGGCCTTGGCGTACGACGGCTCCGGGGTGTGGGGCGTCGATGGCCTGCCCGGCGCCCGTGTAGAGGGCGACGTGTGTGATGGCTCGCGGGCTGTTGCCGAAGAACAGCAGGTCGCCCGGGAGTAGTTGTGTGCCCTGGGGGAGGCGGGGGCCGGCGTCGTACTGGGCTTGTGCGACGCGGGGGATGTCGATGCCGGCGGCATGGTAGGCGGCCTGGGTCAGGCCGGAGCAGTCGAAGCCGCCGTCGGCCGGGCCGTCTCCTCCCCACACGTAGGGGGCGCCGAGCTGGGCGCGGGCGAAGGCAATCGCCTTTCCGGCGGCCTCGGTCGGGGCGGGGGCGGCGGCCTCGTATGTGTGGGCGATGTTGAGGACTTGGTTCACGTAGGCGTCGGAGTGGTTGTAACTCCAGATGGCGTGCCGCAGGTTTTTGCCGTTCTTCGCGCCGTTGGCGCACAGCAGCCGGGCGGCGGCGTAGACGGCGTCGACCGGGTCCCACGGCGTGGGCGGCGTCCTGCCACCCGCTGGCACGGGGCGGGCGTATGCCTGGAAGGTGGACGGCAGGAACTGCATCGGTCCGACGGCGCCTGCCGAGGAGACCATGGTGGGGTTCCGGGCGTGGTCGGTCTCGACCTTGCCGATCGCGGCGAGGATCGTCCAGGACAGGCCCGGGCACTCGGGGGCGGCGCGCTGGTAGAGGGCGAGCATGTACGCGGGGATGTCCGTCAGCGCCTGTCTGCTGGGCGAGGCTGCCACGCTGCCGCCGGAGGACAGCCCGCCCAGCAGCGCGGCGATGGCGAGGGCGGGCAGCATCGGCAGGGCGAAGACCGCGCAGCCGATGCCTCCGGCGGTCTTGGCGAACAGGGAGCTCACGCCCCCGCCTCGGGGGCGGGTGGGAGCGGGGGCACGGGGAGGGTGAGGGCGGTGTCGGCGTCGGTCGGTTCCACTTCGGTAGCCGGGCCGATGCCCGGCCAGCGGGCAGCGAGGTTCGTGAGGGTGGTGCGGCGGGTGTCTCCGGGACCGAGCGGGCTCCACCAGGGGCCCCAGGGCTCGGTGGTGGTGAAGTCTGCGGACGAGGTCGCGACGTGCAGGCCCAGTTCCCGTGCGGGGGCGGTGAGTCGGCGCCGCAGCCCTTGGTCGCGGGAGGCGGTGCGGGTGTGGATGAGCAGGGCCGGCCGGGCGCCGGCTGTCGTGGCGAAGGCGGCGTAGCCGGTGAGTTTGGCCTCGACGCGTGCGAGGGTCTGGCTGCCGGTGTCGTATTCGAGGAAGAACGGCAGCAGGTGCTCGCCGTCGCGCCAGTGCGCGTAGGCGTCGGGCCGGACGAGGTCGCCCCAGCGGCGGGCGCAGGAGCGTTCGGACAGCCAGAGTGGGAGGCCGGTTTCCGGGGTGGTGCGGCCGTGGGCGGCGAGGTGGGTGAGGAGTTCGTTGACGCCGAGGTCGTGGCCGAGGGAGGGGGAGTAGGCGATGCGGCCGGTGTGGCTGGGGCGCCAGCCGAGATTGGCGAGGTCGCATCCTGTGTGTGCTGCGAGGACGGCGGCGCCGGCGGGGCCGAGGGTGTAGTGCTCGGGAGCGGAGCCGGTCTGGGTCAGGGGGCGGAAGGAGTCGAGGACGGCGTGCTGGTGCAGGGTGCGCAGGCGGCGTTGGGCCGAGCGCAGGGATGTGTAGGCAAGGTTGGCGATCTGGTGGGTGGTCAGGACGCGGTGTTCGTGGAGCATCCGTGTCAGCCAGAGGTCGCGGGCGGTGAGGGTGCGGGAGAGCGCGGCGACATCGGTGTGGCGGGCCGGGCGGGGCCGGGTGGTGGCGGTACGGGCGGTGTAGCGGGAGCCGGGGCTCACGGCGGGTCGGGGCAGAGCGGGCATGGAAGATCACCACCGGAAGGAGACGGAGAACAGGAGTGAGGGTGTGGCTCAGGGGCGTGTGGCCGGGCGCGGGCCGGTGCGTCCGCCAGCTGCCGCGCGCAGGTCCTTGGCCCGGCCTGGTACCGGGGGTGGCAGGGGGCGGGTGGTGAGGGTGAACGCGGCGGATTCGGCGCCGCCGGTGAGCAGGTGGGCGGCGGCCTGGTAGGGGCCGAGGTGGGCGAGGTCGTGCGCGGCTACCGTCGGGAGCGTGTGCCGTTCGAGGGCGCCTGCGTCTTCGGGGGAGGCGTTGAAGAAGATCTTGTTGCGGGCGTTGGCGGAGATGCCTTCGCGCAGGTCGCGGGGGAGCTGGGCGAGGTGTTGGTGGGCCAGCAGCATGGACAGGCGGTAGCCGCGTGCCTCGGCGAGCATGTCCTCCAGCGGGTACGGCAGGGTCAGGAAGTTGTGTGCCTCGTCGATGCTGAGCGTGGCGTCGATCCGGGCGTGCTCAGGTGTGCGGGCGCGGGCGGCGGCGGCCTGCCAGGTTCCGGCGACGATGAACGAGCCCAGGAGCCGGGCGGTCTCCTCGCCGATCGCTCCCTTGGGCAGGCGGGCGAGCAGGATGCCGCCGTCGAGGACGCCGGCGAGGTCGAAGGTGGAGGGGCCGGCGGCGATGGCGCGGCGGGCGAAGTCGCGCAGCAGGAAGGCCCGCAGCTTGTTCATCACTGGGCCGACCACGGCCGCTCGGGAGGGCTCGGACATGGATTCGTACCAGTCCCAGAAGCCCCGCAGGACGGGGTCCTTGAGCGCGGGGATGATCCGCAGCCGGTAGGCGGACTCCCCCAAAAGACGGGGCACGTCGGCGAGGGTGACCAGCTGGTGGGTGCGCTCGCGGTGCTTGAGCAGGGTGAGGCACGCGGCGCGCATGACGTCGTCGGTGCGCGGCCCCCAGAACGCGGTGAAGATCCGGCGGAAGATGCCGGTGATGTTGTCGACGACGACGTCGATGTCCGCACCGTCGAGCACGTTCAGACAGGGTGGGGTGTGAGGGTCGTCGGGGTCGATGAGGACCAGCCGGTCGGCGCAGGTGTCCGGGAGGCGGTCCAGGAGGTCGGTGACCAGGTCGCCCTTGGGGTCGATGACGATGACGCCGCGGTGGTTGCACACGTCGTCGAGGACGAGGTTGGCGATGAGGGTGGACTTGCCGGAGCCCGTCGCGCCCATGACATGGAGGTGGTGGCGGGCGTCGGCGACCGCGAGCCCGACGCCGCGGCGGGCACCGGTGTCGGCGAGGCCGAGGGGCTTGACCCCGTTACCGGGCGAGGGTTCGGGAATGCTGGGCGGGGGCAGAACGGAGCGGGCACCAGCCCGCTGGAGGCCGGGTGCGTCCGCATCGGCGGGCAGGTGGGCCAGAGCGGCGAGTTCCGGGACCGACAGCAGCGCCGGCCGCGCGAACGGGAAACAGCGCCTGCTCAGATGCGGTTCAGGGTGGCGTAGGCGGGTGCGCGTGAGGTAGTTGCGGTCGGCGTACAGGCCGAAGACCGAGGCGAGCGCGTGGGCCCGGCCGCGCGCCACATCCTCCGCACGCTCCACCTTGGTCGAGCAGGTGGCGGCGTAGGTGAGGACGCACTGCCACTGCGGGCCGGAGAGCTTCGTGGCCGTTTGTCGTACGGTGGCGCCGTGTTCGGGGTCCTGTTTGCCTGTGGCGGGGGGCTGGGCGCGGTGGAGGAGGAGTGCGGCGAGGGCGAGTGGCCGGGCGGGCGTGTGTCCGGCTTTCAGTCTCCGGGCCTGGCGGCGGGCTCTGCGCAATGCGCTGCCGGTGGCCGGGCGGGCCAGGATCTGCACGCACGCGGTCTCGTCTTCGCCCATGCCGGTGGCGGCCTGGAGCAGCGCCCGAAGCGGGTCCGTGGCATGGTCGGTGCGCAGCGGCATCACGTCAGGACGGGCAGAGCGCAGCCGACCGGCGGTCACCGTGTGGCCGGGCGGGAGGAGCGGGGCGGGCCCGGCGATGCGGGTCTGGGCGCCGGGCCAGGCGGCCTCGACGGCGCGGCGTACCAGGCCCAGTGGCACGGTGCCGGGCAGCCACAGCCGGATGGACAGCCCGGTGTGGGACCAGGTGTATTCGAAGGCGAGATGCGGCTGGCCGGTGGTGATCCGGCGCCACCAGGGGCGCAGGAGACCGGCGAGCTGGGCCCACAGGACTTCACCCCCTCGGGGAGCGACCGTGGGCGGCGCGAGGACCTCCACGCAGCGTGCGCCCCGGGCGAGGCGTCGCTCGTGCCACAGGCGCAGGCGATAACTCAGCGCCGAGTGGCCGGCCACGGCGACCGCCGCGCACGAGGCGAGGATGGCAGCGTGGACCCCGAGCCGGCCGATGCCGTGGCCGCTGATCGTGGTCCAGAAACCGCCTGGGTCGGTAAGGAAGTCCACCAGGGGCCCGCCCGGCGTAGGGGCGGCGTAGAGGAGGTGCGCCGTCATGACTCCCATCCCGCCTCGTCACCGAAGGCGTCATCGCCAGCGGGATCCTCGTCTGCCAGATATGGGGATGCGAGTTCGCCCGGATCCGTCGTGATCACTTCGTGCTCGCCAGGTGCCGCGACGCTGATCAAAGCGACCTTGTGGCGGCGGTCCCCGGTCAACAGCAGCGCCTCACCGCGCGTCGCGGAGAGCAGGAACTCCCGCTCACCGTGGCAGAGATGGAAGCTCTCGCTGATCACCTCGATGGCTTGTGGAGCCTGGCGGAGCAGGATCTGGGTGGCCGCGTTGGAGACGATGGCCCGCCCGAGCGGGGAGGCGAGGACGTCATCGGCATCCTGGGTCACCAGCGCAAGGCCGGTCCAGCGTTTGCGAGCGGCCTTGGACATGCGGAACAGGAAGCCGGCACCCGCGCCGTCACGCATCAGCAGCCACGCCTCATCCACCACGACCAGATGCCGGCCCACTGGCGTGCGGTGAGTGACCTGCCGCCAGATCGCGTCCAGCGCGAGCAGCATGGCCGGCGCCTTGACCTCTTCCGGGAGCTGACGCAGGGCGAACACCACGAGATGCCCCGCGGTGGGAGCGGTGCTGTGACCGTTGAACAGCCGTGCGTGCGAGCCAGTGGTGAACGGAGTGAGGCGGTCGGCGAGATCAGATGCCGCTTCGCCTCCTTCCTCAGCCAGGACGGTGGCGAGATCGGCGAGGGTCGGCGGGGTGCGCTGCCAGGTGCGGGGATCTGTGGTGATTCCCGCGCGCGTGTAGGTGAGGAGAATGGCGCGGTCCAAGACTGCCTTCTCGGCCGCGGTCAGGTCGCTGCTCAGCAGGACGGCGAGGAAGGTGTGCAGGAACAGCACGCGCCGCGTCAGGACGTCCTCGCTGCTGTCCGGTGCCGCCGGAAGGTCGAAGGGGTTGAGGCGTACGCCGTCGGTGCCGAGCGCGATGACGTGCCCGCCGACGGTTTCGGCGAGCCGGACGTACTCGTCCTCCGGGTCGATGACCGAGGCCGTCACGCCCGTGAACAGCAGCCGGAGCAGTTCCAGTTTGGTCAGGTAGGACTTCCCGGCGCCGGAGCGGGCCAGAGTGATGGAGTTGTAGTTGTCCTGCGCGAAGCGGTCCCACAGCACAGGGGCGCCGGAGACCGCGTTGAGCCCGTAGAGCACCCCGGACGCGATGCCCTCCTCGTCGGTGGTGATCGGAAGGTCCGGGCTGGTGAAAGGGAAGCAGGCGGCGAGCGCGGCGGTGTCGAAGGTACGGCGGATCTTCAGGGTGTCGATGCCTAGGGGGAGGGTCGCGAGCCAGCCGGGCAGGGCCCGGTACGTGGTGGGGACGATGGTCATGAGCAGCGACTCGGCGACCGCCCGCACGGCGGCAGCCTGCTCGGCCAGGCTCTCCTCGTCTGGGGCGTGCACGGTCAGGTAGAAGGCGACGTGGAAGAGCTTTCCTTCGCCCCGGGCGATGCGATAGGCGAGATCGGCGGCATCTGCGGCGGCGGCTTCCACCTCGGGATCGTCCAGGTGGCCCTTGTCGAAGCCGGTGCGCCGACCGGACTCCAGGCGCGCGCGCTGTTTCTTCAGCCCGGCAGCGGCGACTGCGTTGGGCACGGGCTCGATATGCAGGGCGATGTCGAGGTGACCGGGGAAGTTCAGCAGCGGGGTGAGCCAGCCGGGGGTGACCTCGGCCGGGTAGCCGGTGACCACCAGCGTGGTGGCCACGTGCGCGCCGATCGCCAGGGCCCGCGCGTGCACCTCGATCGCCTCGGGACCCGCCACATCCAGCAGGTGGACGCCGTCAACCATCTGCGCCTTGGCGGCAAGGTTCCGGGTGCGCAAGCCAATCCGGGTCATACGAAGTCACCTTCCGAACCGTTCTCGGGCGGGGTGGGAGGGTCGGGGTTGCAGGCGGCACGGACCAACTGGGCGCTCTGCTCGGCGTCCAGCGGCGTGACAGTGATCTCGGCGGCAGTCAGCGCGTGGGCAGCCTCGGCCACGCGCTGACAGACCCGCCCTTCACCCGTGTGACGTCGCGTGCCCGGCGTCGTGACTTCTTCGCGGGCGACCAGCACGATCTGCCGACCGAGCAGGTTGCCGCCGGTGGCCAGGTCGGCGAGGAAATCGGCGTGCGCGCGGGCGGCCCCCTCCAGCGCGGGGTGCGGGAGCGCGGCGGCGTCGTGCTGCAGGGTGTCGGAGAGCGGGGTGAGGTCGATGCGGTGGCAGCGCACCAGCAGCTGGGTGGGCCCGGTCAGGGAGTTGAGCCAGCGCGCGAACGCTGCGGTCAAGCTCTGCTGCTCGGCAGGCGAGCGCAGTTCGAAATTGACCGTGGAGCACCAGGCGACGGCCGCTTTGCCCTCACCGTGCAGGTCGAGCACTCCTTCAGCGCTGATGCCGTCGTACGGCATGCGCATCGCGGTCGGGGACGGGCCTGCGGCTGCGGCCCAGCGGCCAGGAACGACGGTTGGCAGGGGCGATACGCCTTCGGGGGCATGTACTTGGCGTTTCGCGGTGCGGGCATGAGCGAGCGCGCAGAGCAGGAAGCGGTCGAGGCCGATGCCCTCCCGGCGGCCGACTGCGAGCGCGGCTGCCGCCCCGGCGATCGGGATGACGAGGACCGCGTACGCGAGCGGCGCCATGAAGGGGCGCGTGGCCCACCAGCTGCCGTACAGCACGAGAGCCGCGACAGCGAGGATGGCCGTCTGCCGGGCGGTGAAAGGCCCCAGAAGGCGGTCGGGGCGGGAGATGTCGGCCGGAATACGGGCGGTTGTATAGGGGGCGTCTGCCGCGTCATCGGATGGATGCATACGGGTTACCTCCGTGGTGGTTCGAGGGGCAGGCGCAGCTGCATGGGCCGTGGCGGCCGCACGCGGACGCGGCGGGCAGGAATGGGCAGGAATAGTTGGCGCCCTCGGGCGGCAGGGGCTGGCCGAACGGCCGACGGTGGCGAGGGCACGGCGCGGGCCCCTGGCGCAGACGCAGCGGGCGCAGCGCGGGCCGCCGGGGGCGGTGCCGGGGCGCGCTCGGCGTGGATGGGGAGCCACAGCTGGGTGGGCCTCGGCGGGCGGGTGGGAGTGCGCGAGGCGGCGACGGGCAGGGCCAGTTGCCGGATCTGCCGGGCCTGGGCGGGATGGAGCACAGCGCGGGGACCTCTCGGTGTACGGACGGCAGAAGCCGCCCTGGGACCGCGGCGCTGGGCAGCCCGCCCCGGTCGGGCAACGGCGCCAGGAGCGACGGCTGTGGCGGGGACCGGGTGCACACCAGCGCCGCCGGCGCGGCCCGTGCCGGGCCCGGCTGGTGCACCCGAGGAGGAGTGACCCGATGCTCCCCGGTGGCCAACGGGACGGGAGAGGACCGCAAGGCCGCGGGCCAGCAGGGCCCTGCCCCGGCCTCGCACACCTCCATGCCCGGATCCTGCGGCGGGCGGTCGGCCCCCACGGGGCCCGCTCCTGCCCCGTCCCGGACGGCCACCACCGCCACCTCCGCCACCTCCGGGTCTGCCACGGCCCAGGGGCGATCCGGCGCCCCCACCACCGCCGGGACGGCGACGCAGCAGGTTCATGCCCGGCAGGTAGTGGTCCATGAGCCGGTACATCGCCAGGTGCCTGAGCATCCGCACCCCGGTGGGTGCGTGCGGATGGTGCACGGGGGTGCCGCGCAGGACGACCTGCAGCGTCCAGCCGGGAATCTTGAACAGTGCCCAGAACAGGGCCACTCCGGCGAGCATCGTGCCCAGCTGGTCGGATTTCGGGATGCCCAGGGCGGTGGCGCCGGGAGCGAAGAACAGCTTCAAAGCGAGGATGAACGTCATCGACTGGGCGACCTGGATGGTCAGGCATCCGGCCAGACCGCGCCACCACAGGCGGGCGACCGGATCGGTCAGAGGATGGGCGTGACACGCCAGCATCAGGGGCGCGAAAGCGGCCAGAAGCGCCATCACCGCGACGCGGACCATAAAGCCGATCAGCACCGCGAGCACCAGCGCCGTTGCCACGATCGCCAGGACAAGCAGGTACAGCTGCAGGCCCGGGGCGCCGAACAACGCGAAGGGCAGGACGCGTTCGACCATGCCCTGCCCGGCGTCCGCCATGTCGGTGGCCATGATCGCGTGGGCGAGGGCATTGGACAGGCTGATCGCCTTGCCCATCACGGTCAGAGAGGCGGCCGCCGCGACCATTCCCAACAGCAGGCGCGGGGCGATCTGCTGCAGGGCGTAGCGGTTCTGGACGGTCTCGTAGCCCATCACCGTGATGCCGCCCGCTGTCACGAACAGCACGTAGATCCCGGCGGTGATACTCAGCATCCAGCTCCACAGCCGTTTGATGTCGGCGTGCTTGGTGACATCGGGGGTGGCCAGCAGGGTGTCGGCGAGGAACTCGCGGGCCGGCTTCATGAGCTGCTCGATCAGCGTGCCGAGGAACGAGGTGATCGCGTTCATGATCATGCCGGGGATGTCGAGGAAGCCCCAGCCGGTCGCTTTGTCGCAGCCGACGCCTGCGGCCTCGCACGCGGAAGGGCTGGCCCCTGGCGTCGGCTCGGGGGAGGCCGGCCGTGCCGGCTTCGGCGCGGGACGGCCCGGTGATGGCGTGGCGCCGGGCGTGGGATCCGGCCTTGGTCCGGGCTCAGGCGCGGGCGAAGACGCTTCGGGGCCGGGCGCGGGCTGCGGTTCGGGCTGAGGCGGATCCGGGGCTGCCGGGGCGAAGGCAACCGTACTCACGGCGTCCGCGGAGTCCGCCTGGGCAGGCGGAACCACGACGAGAGCAGCCAGGAACAGCAGCGGCAGGACACGGCCAAGACGCCTGGTGCGCATCACCGCTTGCCCCCGCCCGCACCGACGATGCCCTGCAGCACCGTCACAATCACCGGGGCCAGGATCGCCAGCCCATAGCCGATCGCCGCGGCCCTCAACCCCCGCTTGGCGGCCTCTACTTCGCCGGGATCACCGCCGGCCATCAGGTAGCGGAGCCCGCCGAAGGTCAGAAACAGGGTGGCGAGCCCGGCCAGGATGCCAATGATCCAGTTCCGCAGATTCGTGATGACGGTCGGGATGTCCGCGACCGCCCACACGTACGGTGGATCCGCCAGCAGCGCCCAAGCGGTGCAGGCAGCGACGAATCCCAGCCGGAAGAACCACCGGCCGAGCGACCGGACCACCGGCCGGTACGGCCGACGGAGCCTTGCGAGCATGGCAGCAGCCTCCAGGGGCACACAGCCGGACAGGACGGAAGCGGGTGCAGGAGCGGGAGCGCCCGGGGGAGTGGGAGAGGCAGGCGCGCGGTGAGCAGAACCCTGGACCCGGGGCCGGCCTCCTTCGAGGTGCCACGGAACGGGTTTCTCGGGTGTCAGCACGAGACGGTCGTGCTCACCGCGCGCCGTGCGGCGCCCTGCCCGGGGCGTCGGCCGCCGCCCCGGAGCGAAGCTGGCGGCTTCGTCCGAAGCCGGGCTGGGCCGCCGTCACCCGTGAATAGGGAGGCCCATGGCTGGAATTGACATCCAGCCGTCGGAGATCACCCATTCGGGCTCCCTACCGGCTCTGGACCTGGCGTCGCAGATATCCGGCCAGGTGCTGCTCGGCGGCGCTGCGGTGGCGGTAGAGCTGGCGCACGCTCACCCCGCGCTCGGCCGCGAGCCGGCTCATGGGCTCGCCGTCGAGGCGGGTACGGGCGATCAGACGCGCCTCCGCCACGTCGACAACCCGGGCCTGTACGGCACGGGCCAGCACCGTCATCTCGTCCACCGGCTCACCGCGATCCACCTGGTACGTGGAACACAGGTCGTCGAGCGGCACGGCATGCGCGCCGGTTTCGCGGGTGGCATGGCGGCGTGCTGCGTACACCAGCCGGTGCACGGCCCGGTCGGCGGCGCTGAACAGTTCCCGGTCCACACGCTCCATGCCGGAGTCGACCGTGTGCAGGGCCGTGGCCACGGCGGCCAGCGCCTCCTGCTCGACCTCGGCACGCTCCAGATGGACGGGGCGGCCGAGCCGAGCAAGCATCCGGCGCAGCACCGGCACGGTCATGGCCACGGCGACCACATCCCACGGTTCGCCGAGGGCGTGGGCTCGCCGGACCACCTCGCGCCAGGTCTGCTCGCGCTGGTCGGCGCGGGTGGAGGGGTGGGCCAGGTGAGTGCGGATCCGGTCGACCGGCCAGGCTGCGCGGTCGGGTTCGTCGCAGACCAGGTGCGCGGGAAAGGTGAGCGGCTCAGAACCATGGGCGAGGGCGAGGAACGTCTGTTCCAGCTCTCCGAGCGGGGAACGAAGGGTGCTCTGCGGGCGGGCGGCGGTGGAGGGATGGAGGTGGCGGTGGTGCATGGTGCATCTCCCGTGACGGTGTGGACGACTTCCGCCGCCACCCCTCCCAAGCCCCCGTGCCACCGCCAGCCCACCCACACGCCAGTGCCGCGTCACCACCGGTCGAAGGGACCGGCATGTGCGATGGCCCGGCTCCGCCACTCCCGCGATGGGCTGGAAAGACGCCTCAGCCGGAGCAGCGCAATTCGAACACGGAATTTTTCGCCCTCAATCTCAGCGCCACCATGGGGCTCACCCTCGGTGGTTCGGTAGTGGCTCGCAGCTGGCACGCGACTGGCTCGCACGCAAGGTGACCTGCGTCAACGCCACACCCGGCGAGGAAAGGCCGCGGCGCCCGCCTCGCACGCGGAGCGACTGCCAAGGAGATCGAACACCTATGAGGCGATGGCGAAGATCGACCAGCAAGTCCCTATTACCCACGTCAGCACGAGCACGGCCGGAACCTCACCCCGGGCGCCGCTCAGCCCATGCCGAACCCCATCGCGCGCCGCCGTCGTACCGCCCACCTGCTGCCGACGACCGTATGGCTCCCCGGCCCGGACGAGCCCAACGCCGCTCCCATCCCGTGCGCGGTACTGCCCGCCTGGGCCCTCGACAAGATCCGCACCGACTTCGTCGGACGCCCCGCCGACCGGCCCGCCCCACTCCTCAAGATCGCCATCCGGGACACGGCACCGGCCATGGACGCCCGCATCCCCACCACTCCCTTCACGACCCCGGCCGACGACGAGGGTGGCGCCAGGAAACCCTCCCTACTGCTCGCCGAAATCCACCCCGACACCCTCCCCGCCCCCACTCACGACCTGCCGTCCGACCCAAGCGGGGTGCCCGGCGCACTGGAGGACGGCTGGCCCGGCTTCTTCCACCGCGCCCACCGACTCCTCCCCGACTACGGACTTCTGCTGCTGGCCACCCGCCAGCACCGGGACGCTGGACACCTCACCGACCCGCTGGGAACACTGATCGCTTCCGCCCGCACCGCCGGCTTCCGCTACCTCCAGCACATCGTCGTCGCCTACGCCCGCCCGGTCGGCGACCACCTTGAACCCGTCCTTCCCGCGGACATCTCCCGCGGCGTCGCACACTGCGACCTGATCGCCCTGTCCGCGATCCGCCACGCCTAGACCAGGAAAGAGGAGACGCCGCCGTGCCCTTTCCCCTCTCGGTGTGGAACACCGCTCCCACCTCCGCCCCGGCGCAGCGCAAGGGCCGCTACGTGCCCGGCTCGGCCGCCCACCCCGCCAAGATGCTCCCGCGGATCGCCGCCCACGCCATCTCCACCTATACCCGCCCCGGCGATCTCGTGCTTGACCCGATGTGCGGCATCGGCACCACCCTCGTCGAAGCCATCCACCTCCACCGCAGCGCCCTCGGCGTCGAGTACGAACCCAAGTGGGCCGACCTCGCACGCCGCAACGCCGCCTCCGCCACCCCGAGAGGACGGCACCAGTGCTGGCGCCGTGCACTGCGGCGACGCCCGAAAACTCACCCAGCTCATCCCCGCCGCCCTCCACGGCCAGGTAGAGCTCGTTCTCACCTCACCGCCGTACGGAAGCTCCGTGCACGGGCAGGTCCGCTCCACCCGCGAGACTGGCGAACGCGGTGTGGTCAAGAAGGACTACCGCTACAGCCATGACCCCTCCAACCTTGCCCACGTCTCCACCGACCGGCTCCTGGACGCCTTCACCGAGATCCTCGCCCAGTGCCGCCTGATGCTGAGGCCCGGCGGCACCGTCGTGGTCACCACCCGCCCGTGGCGCGAACGCGGCGAACTCATCGACTTGCCGTCGGCAGTCCTGGCCGCCGGGAAGGCCGCCGGCCTGACTCCCACCGAACGCTGCGTGGCCCTCCTCGCGGGCATCCGTGACGGCCGTCTGATCACCCGACCGTCGTTCTTCCAGATGAAGAACGTACGCGACGCCCGCCGCCAGGGCATTCCGCTTGCGGTGATCCAGCACGAGGACGTCCTCATCTTCACCAAGGCGGTCAGTCCGACCAGAGTGTGCGACGGTGCGCTGACGTTGAGCAGGCCACGGTGCGCAAGCCGAACGACCCGGACACACGCCACCGAAGGCGTTTGCCGACCTTGTATCCACAGAACGCAAGCAGGTTGTGGCCGCCGCTGACCCATCTGACGGACAGACCACGACATGCGGAACTGGTTGGGCCACTTCTGCTGCACAGCTACCGAGGCTCGTCAGGCCCAAACAGCCTTCCGCGTCAGCCTGGACCACCACACCTGCCGGTTGGCCGGACGTGTACGGCTGCCAAGTGTGGCTTCACTGAACGCTGATGACGGAAGCTGCCGTGCCGATTCCTCACTCAGACTGGAACCGGCACGGCAGGCCTCGGCTTGCTGCCGGACTATGCAGTCGGCTCCTGGGCCGCCGCGCGATAGGTGCGCGGGCGATCGGTGACCTGTTCGATGAGGCCCTGCGTGGCCAGGGTGACGAGCGCATTGGCGACGGCACCGGACGAACGGTTGATCACGCGGCTGATCCTCGTGGCGGTGAAGGACTCACCGGGGTAGGCGTTGAGGTGGTCGATGACGAGCTGCCGGAGGGCTCCACGAGCAAGGCGCCTGCTTCCGCCGGGCGAGGCGGTCGCGGTGGTGACGGCTTTCGGCTGGAGGGCTGCGGAACACCGGGCAGGTGGCGGAGCGGACGAGGCGGCCCGCTTCGATGCCGACGCGTCGGACTTCTCGTCGGTGCCACGAACGGTGGACTCGTACGGTTCCCTCAACAGGTGGCTGCTGTCCGGTGCTGGCGCAGCCGCCTGGGGCGCGGCGATTGCCTGCGCAACGGGTTCCTCAGGAGCGCCGGGTTGTTTGAACGTCCGGGCCGGGGCGGTGTCGGTGGCGTGCCACAGGTCGAGCCGACGATTGGGGCCGTTCTTGATGCCCCGGTATCGGTGGGCCAGATTTTGCTTCTCGAGGGCGACGAGGGCCTTGAAGGTGCTGGAGCGGGCGGTGTCGGCGGCTTGGGCGATGTCATCGACGGTGGCTGGGTCGGTGAAGGCGACGAGCTGGGTGTAGACGTGGATGACGGCGGGGATAGCCCCGTCGATCGGTCGCTGATCGTGGTGTCGGGCATGAAGAGGGCCTCGCTTCCCGAAGGGCTTGAGGAGTGAGGCCCCGGCCGGGGCCGCGGCGGCCGGGGGGCGGGGGGGGGCGGGGGGGGCGCGGGGCGGGGGGTGCGGAG
>NZ_JBSFIH010000093.1:0-19577 GCF_053597455.1 Streptomyces sp. NPDC001393 | reverse complement strand
CAAACTGCGGTGCTCGACCACCCGGATCACCAGCCTCGTCCAGGCCGTCCTCACCCTCCATCTGACCAGCTCAGAGTGAAGATGGAAAAGGCTCAGTGTCGGGTCTCGGCTACGTACCCAACCCGCCTCACCTGATCGTTTGCCAACCAATCCAGTCGCCGCAGGTCAACGAGAACAGAACGACTAACTTCGCGGTCAAAGGACAGAACTGTTCCCTGCCATCGAATGGCTCTAGGATCCGCAACATCGTTAGCAGTGACGGCGATTGGGTAGCAGTGGATTAGCAATTCCGCGATTCAGTTGGCACTGCGGTCAGCCCCGGCCAGGCAGGCCCCGCAAGCTCCGTAGCTCGCTGATACGCAGCAGGCGAGCCAGGAGCAGGAACAATGCGAGCATGGCGCTTCCCCCCGCCGTGAGGGCCAGGAGGGAGTCCGCCGAGGGAGCCGCGAAGATACCGCCACAGGCGCGGGCCGCAGCCCAGCCGACGGCGCCCGCTGTCGCTGCGGCGCAGGTGAGCTTGGCGTAGGTGCGCAGCAGGCGCTTGCCGTCTAGACGGCCCTCCAAGCGGTGGCGCAGCCGCACTGCGGTGATCAGCAGGCCGATCGCATAGGAGGCGGCGTAGGCTGCGGCCATGCCGGTGACCGCCCAGCGAGCAGGCAGGAGCAGGTGACAGCCGGTGGCCAGGATGACGTCGAGACCGGAGATCCACACGGCCATCCAGAACGGGGTCCGGGTGTCCTCGAAGGCGTAAAAGCCTCTCAGCAGCAGGTATTGGGCAGAGAAGGGGACCAGGCCCAAGGCGAACGCCTGCAGCATGTGGCCCAGCGGCTGGGCCGAGGTAGCGCCTCCACTGCCGTACGAGAACATCACTGTGGCGATCTGGGGGCCGAAAGTCAGGAAGAAGAACGCAGCGGGGACGATGGCGACGCCGGTGATGCGCAGGCCCCTGGAGATGTCCTCGCGTAGATCATCCAGGCGGCGTTCGGCTACGGCCTGGCTCATCCTCGGCAGGATCGCGGTGACCAGGGAGACCGTGATGATGCCCTGCGGCAACGTCCAGATGTTCTGTGCGAAGAAGTACGCGCTGTTGCCCGCGCCGGCGTTGGGCATCGCCGCATCGACGTCGTTGGCATAGCGAGTCACCACCGTCAGGGCGACCTGGTTGACCAGGACGAACAGCAGGGTCCAGCGGGCCGCGCTCATGCTCTTGCCGAGGCCGACGCCGCGCCAGTCGAAGCGGAGCCGCCACTGGAAACCGGTACCTGTGAGCGCCGGGATGACGCACAGGGCCTGCGTCGCGATGCCCGCCGTGGTGCCGATACCCAGCAGGCGTACTTGGCCGGGCGTCACGTCTGCAGTGTGGCCGGGGGCGGGCGCTAGCCACATGTACAGGCCGAACATGGCGATCAGGACGGCGTTGTTCAGTACCGGGGCCCAGGCCATCGCCCCGAATTTACCCCGGGCGTTGAGGACCTGCCCGAGGACGAAGAAAAGCCCGTAGAAGAAGATCTGCGGCAGCAAGAACCGGGCGAAGACCACGGTCAGCTCGAACAGCTGGTGATTGCCCGGAGCGTCCGGGGTGTTCAGGCTCACGATCTGGGGTGCCAACCACACTGCCACCACCGTGCCGATCGCGAGCACGCTGAGCACCAGGGTGACCAGCCGTTGCTCGTGCGCCCGTCCCCCATCGCGATGCTCGGCGCGAGCGCGCACCAACTGCGGGACGAGCACCGAGTTCAAGGCCCCGCCGATCATCAGCGTGTACAGGCTGGTCGGCAACGTATTTGCGGTGTTGTAGGCACCGCCCACCGCCATTACTCCCAGCGCAGCACCCTGCAGCACCAAGCGGATCATTCCGGTGCCCCGTGAGACGACGCTGGCCACCGCCATCATCGCCGACGAGCGCGCCAACCCGCCCGAAGCGCGCCGCTTCGCATGCCGGCCGCGTCTACGAGTGGGAATCAACTCGGTGCCCTGCTCAGCCACGGCCGTACTTCTCCTCTGCCTTCCAGAAGTAGATGAACCCGCCGACGCCGAAGAGCAGCGCCCAGCCGACCGCGTACGCCCCCGTCGGGCCCGGACGCCTTACGCTTCTCTTCAGTTACGTCGGAACGGGGCCGTATCGTCGTGACGTGAGAGTAGGTCGAATCGACGTCGGAACGCAACCGTTTCATCGGCCGCGCGCCATGTACTGCACCGACGAACTCCTCAAGCCCGTCTGATACATGACGCAGGGGTAACGCGACATGGTCGACGAATGCCCCGCTCGAGCCAGCGCCCCCAAGCGAAGGCCCCGCCATTGCATTCCTGGCCGTCCTCGCCGCCGGCGCTGTATTGGTGTGCATCGGCGGGTTGGGCTCCGACGCGCTGGCCGCCGCGACCATCGCGTCCCGGACGACCCCGCAGGCAGCCCCTCCGGCCGCCCGCTGTAACGGCCCCGCATGTTCAAGATCGAGTGCTTTTCGCCAACCGCTGTTCCGCTTAAATCCCGGAGGTCGAAGATCACCCGGCCAGAACCTGAGTGCCGCCGGGTGGCATCACGGAAAGTAACCGCCCTCGCAGTCCTTCGGGCCCAGATTGCTCACGGCGAGCCGACACCGCCACTGCTCACGAAGCCCGGATTCTGGTGTTTCCGCAGGACGCAGTGTTAATGATCACGAGGAACCTACAATGGCGGCGGCCACGGCCCGGCAGCTGCTCCAGCTTCGGCGGCAACACACCGGCTAGCCCGTACTGGGCCCTGCCGCGCCGGTAGCTGGTGATCAGCCCGGTCTCCTCCAGCGGCATGCCGGGCGGGCGGTGAAGCGTCGCCCCCTCCCGGCCGGGGGTCGCCGTCGTGGTTGTGACGCAGCGACACCCACAGCCGGGAGGTGCCGTGGGCACGCCGGGCCAGTTCCTTGCGTACCGGCAGCCAGCGGTCCAGCGCGGCCCGGGTCAGCGGAGACAGCTCGAACCAGGAGCCCTCGCCGTCCGGGTCGCCGCCGCCGCGCTGCGGGCGCCGCTCGACGTAAACCGCGGTGAGGCCCGCAGCGAGTTCGTCCAAGCGCAGCGCTGTCAATTCGCCGCACGGGGTGCCGCGTCCAGGACCAACGCGAGCACCGACTTCGGCCGCCGCTCCACCTCCTCGAACCGCGCCTGCAGGAACTCGTGCCAGCGCTCCGCCTCTTCGCGCAGCGCGCCCGCGGCCACACCGCTGCAGAGCGTTCCTCGGGCGGCTAGCTGCGCCAGCCTGCGGTAAGCCGAGCGGGGGCTGGGTTCCGCGTCTCGGGGTTGGGGCGCCAGACCGCCGTGAACGGGAAGGTGTTGTCCACCCACAGCACGCCAGCCAGGTCTGGTGGCATGGCCCATCGGGGCGGGTTGCCGAGCTGGGCCTCCAGTGGCTTGTGGATGAAACTGTCGCCGTAGTCGAACTGCACGGTGATTGTGTGCTCGCCGTTGAGTAGGTGGTCGAGCTGTTTGACGCCGAGCCCGGTGAACCTGTGCGCGCCAGCAGCCACGATCAGCGGCAGGCCGGTTGCCTTCACCAAGTCGCGATACTTGCTGACCTTCTCCTCGATATTGGTGATCACGGGCTGGGCCGAGACGATGCCCGCCCTGTTGCTGGGCGGTACCAGGATGGTCTGCATCCCCGGTGCGCGCATCGGTTCCCTGGTACGCGGGTCCGCCATCAGCAAGAAGGTGTAGCCCTGACTGTGGTAGGCGACCTGGTGTAGGGGTGAAAGCAGGTAACCGCGCAGGTCTTGAGCGATCTTTTTTGCGGCGCGCGCGTCGGGGGCGGGGAGAGGCCGATCGCGTTCACCGGCCACGGTGAGGACGACCGGGACGGGTATCTGTTTGAGTCGCTCAACCAGGTCATGCCAGGCCCTCATCTTCCCGTAGATCTCCTTCGACGGGCTGTGCGTGAGGACCTCTACCAGGGCAACAGGCTTGCCGCTCTCGTCAAGAACGGTCCAGTCCGGTGTCTGCGTGGCCCAGAGCCGTTCGTATTCCACCTCCAGGCCAGCCATGCGCAGGGCGTCACCTGTGGCAAGCTCGATCAGGTCGCTCCAGAAGTTCTGATCGCGCCAGAGGTTGCGCGCGAACGTATCGGCCGCCTTCTCGGGGAGCAGCGCCAATTGAGCGTCCAGCCACCCCCGCCAGGACTCGTACTCGTCGAGCACCGCGATGTCGTAGGACAAAGGTCGCGCTTCCGGCGGGCGTTGGCCGTAGCGGCCCCGCTGGTCGGCCACGAACTCGGGCCCGAACCGCCGAGCCGCTGGGTCTGTTCTCATGAATGAGGATTGTGCGTACCAGCCTTCGACCGACGCATCCGAATTGAAAACCTCCTCCACGCTGTGGTAACGAGCACGCACGGCGACCCATCGCGCCGGGCCCGTGAGCCCTATTTATCCCCGGCCGTGACGATCTCAAGCGGTGCGCAGCGTACGGGCCAGGGGGAGCGGCGGGCGAGGATCGTCCACTCCTCGTCCGGCAGGCCGGGCACGGCCCGGCCGTCGCTCGCCCCCTGCTGGGCGAGAACAGCGCACAGATCAGAGTTGGGCGTTGCCCCTTACGGGCGTTCGCGTCGGACAAGGATGCCCAGCAGTGGGACGAGTTCGCGTAGGACGTCGGGCACTGCGGTTGGCTCGGCACGGCGCAACGCGGTGCAGGCGATCGCGGTGATCGTTCCGAGGACGGCGAAGGCGGCCAGTGCTGCGGTGATGAGCATGTAGAGGGACATGGGTCTCCTGGATCCAGCGCACGGTAGCTAGGGCCGTGCCAGTGATGGGACTGGCCTGGCGACTGAGGGTCAGACCCACCGTGGGCCGTCGCACGGTTAGCCGTGCAACCGTGAGAAGTCTCGCTCGGCGGCGAAGCCGTGCCTCACGGCTGCCACCGTGCTCGGCGGGGTGGGTCTTGGATCCAGTCAAACGCCTCCGGCAGAAGGTGATCGCCTGGTGAGATGCATCGGAACAAATCGAGACTTCGCGAGACTGGAGGGCCGATGCCCAGAGTGCAGCGTGCGCTGGACACCAGCCGAGCCGAGCACTCCTTCGCCGCAAAGCTGCGCGAGCTTCACGATCGCGGGCTGGCGCGAACTGACGTAAGCCCGGATGACTTGGAGATCAACAGGATTGCGAGCCGCTGTGGCATCGGCAGGGCGACGATCTACGCTGCGCTGTCCGGGGCTCGGCTTCCTTCCCGCAGGACGCTGCGCTCGCTCGTCCTTGCATGGGATCCGCGGGGCGTCACAGCGCTCCCTGAGTGGCTCGAACGACTGCGTGACGCCCAGGCTGAGGTACAGGTAGAGAAGATGTTCGATACCCCGCCGGCCCCTGGGCTTCGGTATGCCCGACCGGAGCCGAGCGTTGCAGGGGAGTCATTTGCAGCCTTTTTGCGGCAACTGTTCCACAAGGCGGGTGACCCTCCGCTTAGCGTGGTGGCCGCAGCACCAGAAGTTGAAGTTCCCGACACGCGGTCCCTCATCTACTACCGCAAGGGCTATCGCCTACCAGTTGAATGGCGTCTTGCCGCGTTGCTCGATGCTCTCGATGTTGGAGAAAGCGACCGTCAGCTGGCCTTCAAGCTCTTGGCGAAGGCCATCGACTCCTATCCCACTGGCCAGCCTCACGCCGAGAGGCCGATTCCTCGAAAGCGGCGAGGACGGTGAGGACCATCGAGCGCCAGCGCCGACCCCTCCCCGGGCCTAGTCATGCTGTGCCGTGTTCGAGGGCTCCGGCAAGGTCGCGGCCGGGGTCGTAGCCGGGCCTGTCGTCGAGGAGTTCCTTGCGCCGGTGGTAGCGCTGCGTGGTGCGTCCTCTGGCTCGCTTGCGCAGGAACCACCAGATCGCTGTGATCGCCGTCAAGGCCCGTTCCGTTTCGGGACAAACGAGCTGTCCCGAAACGGAACAAAGCCTGCATCCCGAAAAGGGACAAGCAACCCGCTCCTTGGTCGTCGCGCGAGTGATCAACGGGGCCATGGGCCCTTGCGAGACACACACCGTCGCCGGGGAAAGCAAGGCACGGGCCACCGAGCCGGTAGCCGGTACGCAGCAGGCCCCCGGGAAGGGGTTCCCGGGGGCCTGCTGGGCGAAGGTGGTTTGGGTCAGCGGGTCTGGCCGTCTGCGTCCTGATCGGACGCGGACGCCGCCCGCCGGCGTGCGGCGACAACGGCGCCGATGCCTCCGGTGAGGAGGAGTGCGGCGCCGCCGAGGAGCCATGGGGTGGCGTCGGCTCCGGTGTGGGCGAGGGAGCCAGCCGGGGCCTTCGGCGTCGCGTCGTCTACCGCGCTGGCCGCCGGGACGGTCGAGGAGTGGGCCTCCGGCGTGGCGGATTCGGTCGGGGCGGGGGTGGGCCCGCCGGGGGTTGCGTGGTGGCTCGAGGTGTCCGTGGGGGTGGACGGGGTGTCGGTGGGCTTGTCCGTCGGCTTGTCGGTCGGGTCGGGTGCTGGGGTGGTGGCGGCCTTGGTGTTGGTGAGGGTCACGGTGACCGGGGCCCCGGGCGTGGCGGTGAATGTCTTCGACGGCTTGTACAGGTCGTAGCCCTCGGGGGCCGTGATCTCCTTGACCAGAACTCCTGCTTGCCGCTGGAGACCGGCAGTTCGCCGGAGGCCGTGCCGTTCGCCCCGGTGGTGAGGGTGAGCACGGTCGTCTCGCCCGTGCCGATGGCCATGGTGGCGCCGGGCAGCAGCCTGCCGGTCTTGTCGTCCTTGGCCGTGAGCTGGACCTGGGCGGCCTTGAACGGGTCGGTGATCGTCACCGGGACGGTGGCGCCGGGGGTGACGATGACGTCCTGGTCGGCGACGACGTCGTGGAGCGGGCTGCCGGAGGCGGTCTCCTTCAGCCGGTACACGCCAGGAGCGAGGTTCAGGAAGGTCAGCTTCCCCTGGGCGTCGGTCTTCCCGCGTCCGGCCTCCTGGCCGGTGGCATCCAGCAGGAGGAACGAGGCGCCCTGAAGACCGTCCCCGGCCGGGCTCTTCGCGGTGATCGCGACACTGCCAGCATCGGGTGCAGGAGTCGCGGCGGAGGCGGCGGAGGCGGTGGAGGCGGAGGGCGCCGGTGTGGCCGGCTGGGCGGTTGCGGCCGGCGCCCAGGTGAGGGTGCCGGTCACCGCGGCGGCGACGGCAGCAGAGCGGACGGCGCGGCGGACGATACGGACGTGCACGAGAAAGGGGGCTCCTTGATGAGTGTGGGGCAGGGGTCAGCGGGTTCGCCCCGAGGCCGGGCCCGCAGGGGGCACGGCGGCCGGCGAGGGCACGGGTGCCTGTCTGGCTGTCGTTGGCGCGGCAACGTAGAGGTTGCGGCGGGTATGGAAGGGGACGTCACCGACGGTGCGGCGGACCGGCTCGGTGGAGATCAGCGAGGCGGTGAAGGCCGCGACCAGCGTGGTCGGCGCGCCGAAGGAGAACTGTGCGCGCCAGTAGGGCTCGCTGGGGTAGCCGCCCCAGGCCGTCCAGGTCGGCGTGTCGGTACCGGTTGTGGCGTAGCGGTGCCGCACGCCCCCGAGGCCGTCCGGGGCGTGGAAGAGCTGCGTGCCGTCGGTCTTGACCTGGTGGCTCCAGCCGCGGGCGAGCAGCGGGGTGTACGCCTCCTGCGGGGCGGTGGTGTCCTCGAACAGGTGGTCGCGGTCGCTGTGGCGGTCTTCGAGGTAGAGGTCGAGCAGTTCGGTGTGGACGTCGTGCAGCAGCTCGATCGGGGTGGTGGCGTCGAAGGTGATCTGCCAGGTCGGCGCAGCGAACGGGACGCGGTTGGCGGCGATGGTCCACTTCCCCTTGCCACGGGTGTCGGGTTCGGGGACCAGGCCGGTCCACAGCCGCAGGCACGGGCTGGTAGCCAGCGCAGGTCCCTTCTCGGGCTGGTGCAGTGACCAGTCCTCCTCGAAAGGGAAGGGCCAGGCCGTGCGGAGGTCGGCGGGGCCGGGGCCTGCCAGGTGGCGGGGCAGGACCTTCACTTCCCCGTCGGGATCAAGGTTGTTGAAGGGGTCGGACGACACGGGGCTCCTGTGAGGAAGGCGCGCGGAGCACTGGCAGCGTGGGCCGAAAAGGCAACGCTGGGCGCTGTGGGCGTGGTGGAGGTGCGGCGATGTCAGCGGGCGCGGCTCCCGGCGCGGGACGGTGGCGGGGAGGGCGCCTTGCTGGCGGTCCGCCCGGTTGCTCGGTTCGGTGCGGAGGGCGTCCATGCGCCGGGGAACCAGACGGTGGTGTACTGCTCGATCGCGTGTCGCAGTCCGCTGGTGTGGGCGCCTTCCCACGGCACCCAGTCGGGTCTGTCCTTGAACTCCCTGAACGTGCCGTAGCCCGAGTTATGCGGGTGAACGCCGCGTGTGGAGTCCCGGTGATCGAAGGTCTTGTGATCGGCGAACCGCAGGACGGTGACATCAAGTTCGCCGCGGTCCGGGTGGAGGATGGCCAGTCGTAGGCCGCCGTACTCGTTGGCCCAGTGCGTTGTGCTGAAGTCGATCCGCAGCCGCAGTGGGTCCCCGGGTTCGGGGATGGCGTAATAGGTGTTGCCGACGACGGTGGCCTCGGTGAAGGGGAGCTTCAGGTGCCCCATGAAGAACTCTTGGGCGTGCAGGGCCAAGTGGTCTCTCCGGTCGGGGTCGGGTGGCGTGCGGTCAGCGTCGCGGGCCGGGCAGGGCCGGGCGGCTGGTGGTGCTCCAGCGCGGGACGCTGGCGGTGAGGGTGAGGGCGGCCGGACGGCGGACGGTTGCGCGCTGGACGTCGAGCGGTGTCGGGGCCGGCGGGCGCGGCGAGGCGATCGGGGTGAGCTGGGCCATGCCCTTGACGTAGCTGTACGACTCCTCCCGCCACCGCGGCAGGGGCGCGGGATCGGAGACGCACTCGGTGACGGCGGTGAGCAGCGCTATGGGGGTGTCAGTGCTGGCGGTGGCGTACCAGGCGGGACGGTCGATGGAGGTGCCGGCCCACAGCTGCCAGCGGGCCTCGCGGGTGGTCAACTCGGCTTCCGGGTCCAGACGTCCGGTGGTGAACTCCAGCCCCGCGTGGCCGTCGGGTGACTGGATGGCGAAGACGCCCCAGCGGGGATGGTCGATCTGCCAGCCGCGGTTGATGAGGGGGACCACGGCGAGGAACGGGTCGCGCTCCGCGCTGCCCGGGTCCGGCGCCGCGAGATAGACGTCCGGGCCCTGCTCGTACGCCTCGGCGAGGGCGGTGGTGAACGCGCGGACGAACTCCGTCGGACAGGAGTCGTTGAAGCACACTCCCCAGGTCGGCGCACTAAAGGGATCGCTGTAGGCGTTGATGCGCCACAGACCGTCGTCCTCGCCTTCGGGCAGGTAGCCCAGGCGGACCCTGCGGTCGGGGGAGTTCAGGTAGGCGTTGCCGAGATCGTCGTGTTCCAGACTCCAGCCGAGGTCAAGCAGCGGGGCGAGGGCCAGGTCGCCGATCGCGGTGGTGCCGGCGAGGTAGCGCGGGGAGACGTAGACGTCCCCGTCGGGGGCGGGCGGGGTTTGGTCGGGGGTGATGGTGGCGTCCTTGGGAGGCAAGCGATCGGGCAGGGGTCAGCCGGTGTGCTGTAGGAGGACGGCTTCCAGGTCGGCCGGCCGGTGTAGTGCAGTGTTTGCAGGCCCAGGCGGGCGGCGGCGTGGCAGTTGTCGGCCCGGTCGTCGATGAACAGCACGTGTGCGGGATCAACGGCGCCGAGGGCGGCCAGCGCCTTCTGGTAGGCGGCCGGTTCGGGCTTGCACACGCCGAGACGGGCCGAGTAGAGGGCGGCGGTCATCAGCTCGCGCCGCCAAGGGGTGGTGTCGAGAACGTCGCTGAGGGGGTGGGGTGCGTTGGAGAGCATCCCCATGGTCAGCCCGATCCGGCGGGCCCGATGGAGGAGGGCGAGGACCTGGCTGTCGGTGTGTGTCCACATGGCGGTGTCGGTGGTGCGTAGTTCGCGCAGCATCCGCGGTCCGGGGTGGGAGCGGAGGACCTTGGCCCAGAAGGCCAGGTCGCTGAGTTGGCCGGCGTCGTAGGCGTCGCGGGACTTCCAGAACGCCGTCTGGAAGGAGGCGGTGTCGCCGGGCCACGCGGCCGTCTGGGCCAGGCGCTGCCACTGGGCGAGGTCGGGCTGCACACCGATGACGCCGTTGTTAGGCAGAGCGCGGTGTCTCAGCAAGGCATGTTGTCGCACAGCATCATCACTCGAATGTGTAGCCCTGCACTGTGAGTTGGGCAGGTGACCGGGGTTCGGGGCTACAACAAGTCCGCGCCCGGTCGACGTCGCCATGCGCTGCCCATCCCGTGCTGATTGCTGGGCAGTTTCAGAGGCTGTGCCCGCGTCGCTTGTAGTGGCTGATACGGGCTTGGGGTGGCCGCACCCGCGCCCCCGCCGCGGTGCCAGCGGCGCAACGGGCCACCCGGGTGCCCGAACCGCGCCGGCCGCCCAGCGCTTCGCCGCCGGCCCCGGGCCCGGTCAGATGCCCCGAAGGGCCGTGGTGGTCTTGCCGGTGCGTTCGCGCAGCAGCACGCGCAAGGTGTTGGGGTGCTCGTAGCCGACTTTGCGGGCGATGGTCTCCATGGACAGTTCGGTGGTGCGCAGCAGGTGGGAGGCCCGTTCGATTCTGAGGTCCTGGATGAAGCGGATGGGCGAGGTGCCGAGGGTGCGCTGGACGGAGCGTTGCAGCGTGCGGTTGCTGACACCGATGGATCTGGCAGCGTCGGGGATGCTGATCGGCTCGGCGAGGCGCTCGCGGGCCCAGCGTTCGAAGGCGGCGACGGTGGGGTCGCTCTGGGCCAGGGCGCTGGGGATGGTGTAGGCGGACTGTGACGGGCGCTCGTCGACCACCAGGTAGCGGGCCACCAGGTCGGCCAGCGCCGGACTGCTCGCCTTGACGATCGCCAGGGCGAGGTCGACGTGTCCGAAGGCAGCACCGGCGGTGGTGACGCCGTCCGAGGCGATCACCATCCGGCTCTGGTCGAGCTGGACCTGCGGGTACCTGGCGCGGAAGACCGGCGCCAGCCACCAGGTCGTCGTCGCGCGCAGGCCATCCAGAACGCCCGCCTCGGCCAGCAGGAAAGTGCCGGTGCAGGCCGAGGCGATGGCCGTGCCGCGTTCACGGGTGCGTGTGATCAGGTTCCGGACGGGAAGCAACTGGTCACCGCTGACGTGGTCGAGCAGCGCCGTGGGGCGGCGTTCGGCGAGGGCGGGGACGATCAGCAGATCCGCTGCCTCGGCGTGCGCCAGGGGCCTGGTGGTCACCAGGTGTCCGGCCCCGGTGCGCACCTGGGGCTGGGAGCCGACCGTCGTGACGTTCCAGGACGGCGGTTCGTGGATCTCCTCGCCCATCAGGGAGGCCACCTCGCCCATCGCGTTGGCACCGTCCAGTACGTCGAGGATGGCCGCGAGTCCGGAGTCGAAGACGCCGTCGTAGACGAGAACCGCTATCTCCATGGCAAAAACACTATCATTGATGTCGTTTTTGCCACTGCTGTGACTGCTGATCAACGACGTAGGTTCGTGATCGGCCGGAGACCCGGCTGTTTCCCACCTGAGGAGTGATCACGATGAAGATCGGTCTGCTGGCGCGCATCGAGGCCAAGCCCGAGTACGCCGACGAGGTCGAGGCGATGCTGCGCGGCGCGGTGGAGCTGGCCGAGCAGGAGCAGTACACGGTGACCTGGTTCTCGTTCCGCATGGACGCCACCACCTTCGGGGTGTTCGACACGTTCAACGACGAGCAGGGGCGCCAGAGCCACCTGGAGGGCCAGATCGCCGCCGCGCTCATGGGGGCGGCGGAGACCATGCTCAGCTCGGCTCCGGTCATCACCCCGGTGGACCTGCTGGGCGTCAAGCTCCCCTGACGGGTCTGCCTGACACAGTCGAGCGAGGCGAAGGACAACATCGATGACAGCGACCACGAACACCCACGAGCTGCGTACCCGGACGCACACCCGGCAGCAGCCGGTGCCCTGGGCCACGGCCGGCGATCTGACCGGCCTGGAACTGCTCCAGAAGATCCTCAAAGAGGAGATTCCGCAGCCGCCCATCGCCGGGACGCTCGGACTGCACCTGGTGGAGGCCGGCGAGGGCACGGCAACGTTCGACGGCGAACCCGGCGAGCACCTGCTGAACCCCATGGGGACCGTCCACGGGGGCTTCCTGGCAACGCTGCTCGACTCCGCCCTGGGCAGTGCGGTCGCCACCGTACTGCCCAGGGGGCGCGCCTACACCACCATGCAACTCAACGTACACATGGTGCGCCCGGCCTTCGCCCACACCTCCCGGCTGAGGTGCGAGGCGAGCGTCGTCCACGTCGGCCGGACCACGGCGACGGCCGAAGCCCGGGTCACCGGCACCACCGACGGCAAGCTGTACGCGCACGCCACGACCACCTGCGCGATCTTCACCGCGCCGAGCGCCGGCCCGGACCGGAACACGCGCTGAACTTCCGCACGAGAGAACCCCGAAGGAAGCGCGGTCATGAACCGCACGGCCCACCGGCTTCGATGCGGCGCGGTACGCCCCAGGAACGAAGTCGTGCGCCTGATCAACAAGCTTAAGATCAACCGGGCTGGCGATGCGCTTCGACAAGCGGGCTCACGTCTTTCACGGGACGGTCACCCTCGCCGCGATCAGGCTGTGGCTCCGGTGATGACCTCGGCTTCAGGGAGGGGGCGGCCCTTCGTGGCCCCCCGCCACGGCCACGGAAGCCCGAGGAGCCGGTGTGCCCGTGCACCTTCGTGAACCATCGGGCTGCGTGCCGCGTCCTCGCTGATGCGCGGCCCGTGCCGGGCGGTCGCTGTGCGAGGGAGAGCAGGGGACGGGTGACGGGTGAAACGATCGGTATCGGGCTGGCCGTATTGGCGGGCCTGGTGAGTCTGTGGGCCGGTGCCCGGGAGGCACGGCTGCAGATGCGGCTGAGCCGCTACGGGCTGCACGCCGAGGGGGTGGTGGTGGACCAGGAGCATCGGCCGGGGGACGATTGTTCGACGCCCGTCATCGAGTTCACCGACCGGCAGGGCCGGCCCGTCAGGTTCCGGCCCCCCACGACGGGGACAGGGCTGGCCCTTGGAACCCATGTACCGGTCGCCTACCTGCCCGAAAGGCCGAAAAGCGCACGGGTATTCACCCGGAAGTACCGCCTACATCGGATCGTCGGCCTGTTCTTCGGAGCCATGATCTTCCTCGGCGTCGCGGCTGGGTGCCTGCTCACGCGCTGAGCTGGTACTCCCTCCTCGTTCTCACTAACGGATCCACCGCCAGACCCGCCACGGGACCCCTCGGACACGCCTAGGCGGGCAGGGCGTTTGTTCAGTTGGTTCCCGAAGCCGGAGGGAGACGGCGCTGCGCGATGTGTCATCCACGCTCGCCTGCTGTCGTGCCTGCGATCTGACGCCTTCTTACGCCACCCGCTGCTTCGTGGTGGGAGCTAGCGTTCGAATCGTCGTGGTGCGGGTTGCCGCTCGGCGTCGCGGATGGCGCGGGCGGCGTTGATGAGCCCGATATGGCTGAAGGCTTGCGGGAAGTTGCCGAGGGCCTCTCCCGTGGTGGAGTCGGTCTCCTCGGCCAGCAGGCCGACATCGTTGGCGTGCGCGACGGCGGTTTGGAACACCTGCCGTGCGCGGGTGGTGTGTCCCGTCAGGGCGAGGGCCTGGGCGAGCCAGAAGGTGCACAGCAGGAAGGCTCCCTCTCCTCCTTCGATCTCGTCGCCGAGGTAGCGGCGGATCAGACCGTTGCGGTCGGTGAGGTGGGTGGCGATCGCCAGCACCGTGGACTGGACGCGGGGGTCGTGCGGGGGAAGGAAGCCGACGATGGGCAGCATCAGCGCAGAGGCGTCCAGGTCGTCGCTGTCGAACGCCTGGGTGAAGGCGCCCAGGCGGGGGTTCCATCCGCGCTGTTCGACGGCTTGGCGGATCTGGTCCCGCTCGTGCCGCCAGTGGGGTACGCGTTCGTCGGCCTGAAGGGTGGGGGCCATCGCGATGGCCCGGTCCAAGGCAACCCAGCACATCAGTTTCGAGTGCAGGAAATGTCTGCCCGACCCGCGTGTCTCCCAGATCCCCTGATCGGGTTCGGCCCAGCGACGGGTGGCCGTTTCGGCCGCTTGGAGCAGGAACGCGCGGGTGGGCGGGTCCAGGCGCTCGTTGGGCGGGAAGGTCTGGTAGGCGGCGTCGAGGAGTTCGCCGTAGACGTCGAGCTGGCGTTGGCGCCATGCTTCGTTGCCGCTGCGCACGGGGGTGCTGTCGCGCCAGCCGGCGAGGTGGGGCAGGATCCGCTCACTCAGGTCACGTTCGCCACCGATGCCGTACATGATCTGCAGGTCCACGCCGCGGTGGAGCTGGGTTGCCGCGGCTCGGGCGAGGAAGCCGAAGAACTTGTCCTTCTCCTTCTCGCAGGCGGCGGTTGCCAGCGCCTGCAGAGTGAAGCTGGCGTCGCGGACCCAGGTGTAGCGGTAGTCCCAGTTGCGCGTGCCGCCCACACACTCGGGCAGAGAGGTGGTGGCCGCGGCGACAATTGCCCCCGTTGGCGCGAAGGTCAGTGCCCGCAGCACGCGTCCGCTGTGGCCCACCTCGTCCTGCCAGGGGCCGACGTAGCCGCGGTGCAGCCGCGACCATGAGCGCCAGCCTTCGGCGGTGTCGTTCAAGCGCCGCCGGATACGCCCCGCTCGCCAGCACGTCGGCTCGGTTCCCCATGCCGGCCCGACCTGCAGTGCGAAGCCGAGGCGGTCCGACGCCCGGAGAGTGATCTGACCGTGCGCGGTGGAACCGCTCACCCTCAGGTCGATAGGGGTCGACAGCAACAGGACGTGGGCGCCTCCATACGCGACGAGCCCGCCCCGCGCAGGTGCGAGGAGGGGGTGGATGAGTCCGAACTCCGGGCGTGGCGCATAGGTGATCTCGACGGGCACTCGTCCTTCGGTGCAGGTGATCTGTCTCAGAAGCATTCCGGGAGACGCGGTGCCGAGAGCGTGTCCGCGCTCTCGGCGTCCCAGGGCGAGTGCGTCGCGTAGGACGGCCGTTCCACCGGTGGTACGAAAGGTCGTCTCCAGTACGAGGGTCTCCTCGAGGTAGCGGCGGCTGACGTCGGCGGGGCCGGTGGGGCGGATGGACCAGTGGCCGGCGTCCTCGTCGAGGAGTCGGGCGAAGAGCGCCGGGCTGTCGAAGCGGGGAAGGCACAGCCAGTCCACTGAGCCGTCGGAGGTGACCAGGGCGGCCGAGCGGCAGTCGGACAGCAATGCATGGTCACCGATCGGTCGCCCGCTCATCGGCGGCAGTCCATCCGCCTCCGGCCCGCTGACGCGGCCTGGCCCGGACGGACTGAGCGGCCGCCCGCACCGTAGAGCGCTTCAGGCACCGGTGGGTCGTCCATCGCAGCCTCCCTGAGCGGCGGATTCATCTCACTCAAACAGCACCACCGGCGGATCGCACCTCCTGGCTGGCCGTCGGCGGTTGCCTTGACGGGGCGGCAGGTTCTGGCGCGTCTGACCCGCTCGACTTGTCGCTCGCACAGCTCCGTCTCCTCACCGCGGCTGCACCCGGGGCGCGTGAGACGCGACGGCTGAGGGGCGTGCGTCGTGACGACCGAGGGAGACAAAGCACCGTCGGCCACTGACCCACTGGTCGGTGACGCTGAGCCCGAGGCTTTCGGCGACCCGGCGGACGGCCGGCGTCCCAAGGCGCGCCCAGAGGAAGGCTGGGCCGCGGTTGCCGTGGGTGTCCTCCACCCAAGCGGTGCAGCCCTCTTCGACATCATGCTGGTCGACTTCGACGAGCATGAATCCCGTCGGGGCGATGAGTTGGGTACAGCGGCGGAGCAGGGCATGCGGGTCGCCGCCGATGCCGATGTTCCCGTCGACGAGCAGCAGGGTCTGCCAGCTTCCCTCAGCCGGCAGCGGGTCGAACACCGACCGGCACAGTGCGGCCCCGCCGCGGGTCTCCGTTCGGGCGACCGCGTGGGGAGCGACGTCGATACCAAGGGCGCAGACGCCCCGGTCCTGGAGCGCCCTGCACAGGCGGCCCGGTCCGCAGCCGATGTCGAGTACGGGGCCCCTGCAGCGCTCCAGCAGCGTCTCGTCGGCCCCGGTGGGCCGCGCGCCCCAGCGGCGTACCGGCAGTCGGGTCCGGCGCCCGTCGGCGAACCTCAGGTACACCGGCCCGCGACCGGTTTGCAGGGCCAGTGCGTAGGGGTCCTCGTGTGCGGCGGGCGACCTGTTCTCCTCGGGCGTCACGGCTCGGCATCGCGACCGGGTGGGGGCCGGTGCTTGTCGGCGGGGACGGCTCGCCGGACGCGGCGCAGTTTGAGAGCGAAGGCCAGTGCCGCCGCACCGAACAGCACGCCGGTGACCGCCAGCCACCGGCCGAGGTATACCCCTTCCGGCAACCGGGTGTCATCTCGGTAAGGGATCGCCAGATCGAGGATGAGGGGGAACCACACGAGCAGCAGCACACCGGACAGGAAGGCGGGTACGCGCAGGTAGTTGATCCATGCCACGGTCGGTACCCGGCCAGTGCGATGCCGCAGCACGGAGTGAGCCGACAGGTCGGCGAGCGAGTACAGAGGCAGCAGGATCAGGTCGTGAAGGATCGCCGCCCCCACGAACCAGATCGCCACCTCGAGCGGCCGCAGGGCGAACAGGCGCACCATGGCGTAGGCCGTGAGGGCGAAGGAGCAGATCAGTACAAGCAGGTGCAGGGGCCCGGAGCCGTACCAGCGAACGAAGCGTGCCATGGTCATGTCCTGAAGGTGAGCCGGTGCACCCACTTGGTGTTGTTCACGCCGGGGTTGGCCGGGACGATGATCCGGGCCGGATAGCCGTGGTCGAGCGAGAGGTCCGCGCCGTTGACACGCAGGGCGAGCAGAGATCGCGGGTCGTGGATCTGGTTGCCGCGCAGCACCACCGAGCGGAAAGCACCGCGCGATTGGACGGATTCCACCAGGACGCTTCCGGCCCCGGGCAGCCCGGCCATGGCGGCCAGGTCGGTGAGCCTGAGGCCGCTCCAGTGCTGGTCGTCGGTGGACCATCCCTCCACGCAGGCGATCGGCAGGAGAGCGTCGTGCCGGCGCATCGCCAGGAGCTGCGCGCGCGTGAAGACCAGCGTCGGTGCACGGCCGCGTACCTCCAGCCGCCACGCAGGACCCACATGCGCCGGGTTGATGCCGACGGCCGCGGCCGTCTTGTTGATCTGGAAGTCCATCGGGCCGCCGCCGGGGTTGCGGTTGTGCGGCGCGAACAAGGCGGTGTTCCGCAGCCGGCCCCCGATGCTCTGCCCGGCCGTGACTACCAGCAGGGCCAGCGAGCCCACCCCCACCAACCCCACGGCGCCACGCCGCGTCATCGTCGGCGCCGCCGGTGCGGTCGGCACCAGGCCGTCGGGGTCGGGCGGCTCGGGCACGGTGTGCGCGAGGTCCGTGCGCAGTTCCGTGGCCAGACTGCGTGAGCCCAGTGCGCGCGACATCCGGCCCAGTCTGAGGCACACATGGACGATGAACGCGGCGATGAACACCCACGCGCCGTAGAAGTGCAGGGTGTAGAACGAGCCGGGAAAGACGTAGTACAGCTGAATGTTGAGGATTCCGGTCGCGAACTCGAAGATGACGCCGCCCACCAGCATCAGCAGGGACAGCCGCTCCAGACCGTGGGCGACACTCCGCACCGGCAGCCACTCGAACAGCTTCGGGATCACCGACCACAACTTGCCCAGCAGCACGGGCACGAGGACCACGCCCAGCGTGACGTGCACGCCCTGGGTCAGCCGGTACAGCCAGTAGGGGTGTGTAGGCCAGGCGAACAAATAGAAACCCAGTAGGCCCTTGTCGGGGGTCATGTCATTGTGCGGGCCGAGATCGGGGTTGTAGGCGGCGTAGGAGAGCGCGCCAGTGAGGAAGAGCACCGGAATGCCGACCAGCAGCACCAGGCCGAACACCGACGTCAGCCAGGGACCCCGGATCGGACTACGCCAGAACCCGGGCCGAAAAGGCCCCGGCGGCGCAGGCGTCTCCCCGATCCGCCGCGCGATGGCCCGGGCACGCGCGGCAGCCGCAACGACACCGGCAGCCACAGCGGCGCCGATCCGCCGGAGACGCCACCGCGCATGCGCGTCCTCCGGCATCGGGCGCTCCAGCCGCCCGGACGAACCGGGCTGTGACGGTCGTCCGCCGTTACCCATCAGCCGTCTCCTCCATCCCAGAGCCCCGCCCTCAAGGGCGGCCGGTCAACCCGTCAGAAACGTCTTCCAGAACAACGACCGGTGAGACCACTACAGAATGTCACTTCGCCGGTCGACCAACCCTTTGCGTCGTCGTCGAGGCACAGGCTGATACCCGAGTGGCCGGACCCCGTCAGCCGAACGGTGGAGTCCCTGCCTCCTGGCAGCCGCGACAGCGCACATGGTGCGATCGCCGACCAGAAGCGATCGACCTGCTCGCCGTGCACGCCCCCCGCATAGGCGGCGTTCTGAAGAAAATCGCCCGGAAGGGCGGAGTCGCCGTGCTGATCGACGGCATCCTGGTACGCACCCGCAGACATCCCGGGTCTGAGAACCGGCCGAACTGCGCCGGGAAGTGCAAGGCCCATGTCCTGCTGTTCCTGGCCCTGGCCAACGAGCGGGGCAACCTGCTGTGGATCTCGGCGGCACGGCCGGGCCGCTCCTCGGAGATCACCACCGCCCGGCACAACAAGAGATCATCGCCAAGCTGCAGGAGGCCGGCCTCGGAGCGCTGACGGACGATCACCTGCTACCGATCACACCCCGACCTGCACGAGAACCCCCAACTCGACCCACTCCAGCCCCACGACCTGCAAAATCGGGTTGGAAATCGCCCATTCGGCAAGGGTTCGGTAGCGACGAGCAACTGGTCAGTGAAGCGAGCCGGGCGGCACCGAGTGGACCGCAGTGCAGTGCCTCCACACCGCGGCCCCGCCAGCGGGCATGCCAGGCATAGGCGGACTTCCGAGAGACCCGTAATCGCCGCGCGACCTGCGGCGGCGACACCCTTGCGCGAACAACTCGGCAGCCTCGAAGCGCACTTTCTCCCGTCGGGCCCGCTGCTTCGCGGTCAGGCCACCCCCATCGGGATAACGCATCCTCCAGGGATACACCCACCAGCGAGATCACCGTCGCCCTGGACCGAAGCCTATGTAGCACGCTCGGCCTCGTAGCAGGTTTCGCAGGTCAGTCGCCTGGCTTCAGGCCCTGCTTCGGAGCTGCCAGGAGATGCGGAAAGCGGAGTCATTGTGACATGTGCATGCCTGCCGCAGATACCGGCTCCGCACCGAGCGCATACGCCGGCGGCAACAGCCGGGCTAGGTATGGTGAGTCCAGGCCGACTCTCGAGAACGCAGTCAAAGCAGTGCATGACGACTTGCCCTTCTTGAGCCCGAAAGCCTTTCCGTACCTAATACTAGGCTCGACCTGTTCGAGGTGCGCTGCAGCCTTATCTGCCCGTAGTTACAGATCTTCACCTGACTGCACACGTCCGAGGTCGAGTCATTTTCAACGTTCCCACTGGCCGTCGCTTTTCTCGTCCTGGTCGAAGAACTTCATGGCAATGAAACTCTTTAGAGGTTGTCTCACGTGGTGACGGTGCGAGCTGCGGCATGATGTCTCTTCGTGGGTGTCGATCTGTCGCAGCGGCTGGTTCCTGACGGTCTGT
>NZ_JBSFIH010000092.1:0-19779 GCF_053597455.1 Streptomyces sp. NPDC001393 | reverse complement strand
GGCCGGGGGGACCCCCAGAGCACGCACCTACGGCATACATGAGCCTCCCCCACGCTCGAACAGGCTCGCGCGGGGGCACCCCCATCGCGGCGGGCACAGGGCCCGCCCTCCGGGCGGACGGCGGGAATGTGACGACAGGACCTAGTCTGGCGGCCAGCCGTTCACCCGCCACCTCCCGAGGAGCGACCGTGACGCCGCTTTGCAGCCAACCCGCCCGGCGCCGAACGGCCGTCCCGCGCCGCGGCGCGGTCCTCGCCACCGTCCCCGTCGCGCTGGCGGCACTCCTCGGCGCCACCGGACCGACGGCGGCGGGCACGGCCGGCGGGTCCGGCGCGGGCGACCCCTACTTCCCGCTCAGCGGCAACGGCGGCTACCACGTCCGGCACTACGATCTGACGCTCCGCTACGACACCTCCTCCCGGCACCTCGACGGCCACGCCGTCCTCACCGTCCGCGCCACCCAGAACCTCAGCCGCTTCGACCTCGACCTGACGGGCCTGAACGTCACCGGCGTCACCGTCGACGGCACACGCGCGGCGTTCCGGCGCGACGGCCAGGAACTCGTCGTCACCCCGCGCCACACCCTCCGCACGGGACGGGCCTTCCGGGTCACCGTCAGCTACGACGGCACCCCGAAGCCGGTCACCGACCCCGACGGCTCCACGGACGGCTGGATCCCCACCGACGACGGCGCCTTCGTCGCCGGCGAGCCACAGGGCGCGATGACCTGGTTCCCGGCGAACAGCCACCCCAGGGACAAGTCGTCCTACGACATCACCATCACCGTCCCCCAGGGGCGCACGGCCGTGTCGAACGGCGTGCTGCTCGGGCAGCGCAGCGAGCACGGCCGTACGACCTTCCGCTGGCGCGAGAGCCGGCCGATGGCCGCCTACCTCGCCACCGCCACCGTCGGAACGTTCAAGGTCGAGCAGTACACCACCGCGGACGGCATCCACGTGTACAACGCCGTCGACCCGCGCGAGGCGAGCGCGGCCGCACCCGTGCTGCAGCAGTTGCCGTCCGTACTCGCCTGGGAGAGCAGGCTGTTCGGGCCGTACCCGTTCCGCACCGCCGGGTCGATCGTCGACCACGCCCCGGACGTCGGCTACGCCCTGGAGACCCAGACCCGGCCGCTCTACGACTCCGCGCCCGACCTCAGCACCCTCGTCCACGAGAGTGCCCACCAGTGGTTCGGCGACTCCGTCTCCCTGACGGCCTGGAAGGACATCTGGCTCAACGAGGGCTTCGCCACCTACGCCGAGTGGCTGTACGCCGAGCAGCACGGCGGCGACCGCGCCCAGAAGACCTTCGACGCCCTCTACGCCCACCCGGCGAGCGATCACCTGTGAGCCTTCCCGCCCGGCGACCCGGGCAGCGGCCGGAACATCTTCGACACGCCCGTCTACGCCCGCGGTGCCATGACCCTGCACGAACTGCGCAAGGCCGTCGGCGATCCGGACTTCTTCCGGATCCTGCGCGCCTGGGCCGCCGCACACCAAGACGGCCACGGTACGACGGCACAGTTCGAGCGGCTGGCCGGGCGGATCTCCGGGAAGCGGCTGGACGGGCTGTTCCGGGCCTGGCTGTTCACCGAAGGAAAGCCGAAGAACGCCTGAACTCTCACCAGTTCCAAACAAGTGTCGGCCAAGGCCGACACCATGATCCAACGGGTGGGCGGACCCGCCGCCGCGGGGCCGGTCGGCCGGAGCCCGGACCGGGCGGTCAGCCGGAGCGCGGCCGGGTGCGGGCGCGGCGGTGCAGCGCCCGGCGCTCCAGCTCGGTCGTTCCGCCCCAGATGCCGATGCCCTGGCCCGTCCCCAGCGCCCAGTCCAGGCACTCCTCCCGGACCGGGCACCGGCCGCAGACCCCCTTGGCCCGCTGGGTCTGCACCTGCGCCGGACCGGTGGTGCCGATGGGGAAGAACAGGTCGGGGTCCTCGTGACGGCACGCGGCATGATCGCGCCAGTTGTCCATGGAAGTCTCCTGGATCCGATCGAAGTCGTCCGTCCCTGTCGCATGCGTGCTGCGCGGGTTCGGGTGACCGGTCGGGGCGGTGTGAAACGGCGTGTGCGACAGGGGATCGTGCGACGACCGCGATCCGGCCACGGCGCGCGCACGGCCCCGGGGCGAGCCGTACGCGTTCAACAGGCCGGGGAACGGGGCGAATTGGCCACCAGGCCGCGGGCATCCGTTCCCGACCGGGCACCGGGGCGCGGAATCGGGGGCGGGAACCGGCCGGGACCGCCGTCCGCCGCGCCACCGCCCGACCACCGTACTCCGCTGGGCCCTTCCAGGGGTGCGAAACGGATGAAACGTGACGTGTTGCCTCAGCGGCGCAGCGCCTCGGCGGCCGTCGCGGTCACCGCCTCGGCCAGTGCGGCCAGTGCGGGGGAGTCCAGCTTCCACTGCTGCCAGTACAGCGTGGCGTCCATCCACTCCTCGGGCGCGAGGAGCACCAGCCTGCCCTCGGCCAGCAGCGGCTGAGCCTGGACCTCCGGCACCATGCCCCAGCCGAGCCCGGCGGCGACCGCGTCCAGGAAGCCCTCCGAGGTGGGCACGAGGTGCCTGAGCGGGCCGGCGGAGGCCCGGCCCAGCCGGCGCACGAAGGCGTCCTGGAGGTCGTCCTTGCGGTCGAAGAGCACGACCGGGGCCCCGGACAGCGCCTCGGGCAGCGGCCGCCCGCCCAGGTGGGACGCGGTGAACTCCGGTGTGCCGACCGGCAGATAGCGCATCCGGCCGAGCGGCCGGACCGTGCAGCCCGGCACCGGATCGGCGGCGGTGGTCACCGCCGCCATCACCAGACCCTCGCGCAGCAGGGCCGCCGTGTGGTCCTCGTCCTCCCGGTGCAGTTCGAAGCAGAGGCCCGCCACCCGGGTCAGCGCCGGCAGGAACCAGGTCGCCAGCGAGTCCGCGTTCACCGCCACCGAGACCCGCGTCGGCTCCCCGGCACCGCTCAGCCCGAGTTCGCCCCAGGCGTCCCGTTCCAGCCGGGCGAGCTGCCGGGCGTACCGCACCAGCACCGCGCCGGACTCCGTAGGCCGCACCGGCTTGGTGCGCTGCAGCAGGACCCGGCCGGTGCGCTGTTCCAGGGCCTTGACCCGCTGGCTGACCGCGGACGGGGTGACATGCAGGACCGTCGCGGCGGCGTCGAAGGTGCCCTCGTCCACCACGGCGAGCAGGGTCCGCACCTGTTCCAGGGGAAGCTCGGCCGTCATCACAAGCGCTAAGGGTACTTAAGAATCTTTAGCTGTACTTGTGCTCACCGACTTTCTAGGTTCGAGCGCATGCACCACGCCCTGACCGCCGTGGCCGCCGGATTCGGCACCGGCCTCTCCCTGATCGTCGCCATCGGCGCCCAGAACGCCTTCGTCCTGCGGCAGGGGGTGCGCCGCGACGCGGTCCTCGCCGTGGTGGGCATTTGCGCCCTGTCCGACGCGGTGCTCATCGCGCTCGGCGTCGGCGGGGTCGGGGCGGTCGTGACGGCGTGGCCGGGCGCGGTCCGGGCAGTCGGGATTGTCGGTGGTCTCTTCCTGCTCTGCTACGGCGTTCTCGCCGCCCGCCGGGTGCTCGGGCCGGGCACGGCAGGGCTGAGCACCGAGGGGCCGGCCGCGGGCTCCCGGCGCCGGGCGGTGCTCACCTGTATGGCGATGACCTGGCTGAACCCGCACGTCTATCTGGACACCGTGTTCCTGCTCGGCTCCCTCGCGGCCGACCGGGGCGCGCTGCGCTGGACCTTCGGGCTCGGCGCCGCGCTCGCCAGCCTGTGCTGGTTCGCCGCGCTCGGGTTCGGCGCCCGGCTGCTCGGCCGCTTCCTGGCCCGGCCGGCGGCATGGCGGGTCCTGGACGGCCTGGTCGCCGTCACCATGCTGGCGCTGGGGGTCACGCTCGTGGCCGGGTCCTGAAGCAGACCCGTTCGGCGTGCACAGGTGTTCCTGAGACAGTCAGGCTCTCGCAGCGAAAAGATGTAGCGAGCAACCTCTATCGCCGACAGGACACCCGTGGACACGAGCGAGAGCAGCATCAGCGAACCCGAGGCCGCGACGGACGCGACGGCCGAGCCCCGGCGCGGCTGGCGCCGCTGGGCCATGGACACCCGACCGCTGCGCGTCCCCGCCTACCGGCGCCTGTGGGCGTCGACCATCGTCACCGCCGTCGGCAGCCAGCTCACCGCCGTCGCCGTGCCCCAGCAGATCTACGACATCACCCACTCCTCGGCGTGGGTCGGCTACGCGAGCCTGGCCGGCCTTGTGCCCATGGTGGCGTTCGCGCTGTGGGGCGGCGCCGTCGCCGACACCGTGGACCGCCGCAAGCTGCTGCTGGTCACCAACACCGGTATCGCCGTCACCTCGCTGCTGTTCTGGGCCCAGGCCGTCACCGGACTGGACTCCGTCGCCGTCCTCATGGTGCTGCTCGCCTGCCAGCAGGCGTTCTTCGGCCTCAACTCCCCGGCCCGCAACGCCTCCATCGCCCGGCTGGTCCCCACCGAGCAGCTGCCCGCCGCGAACGCGCTCGGCTCCACGGTGATGCAGACCGGCCTGGTCGCCGGGCCCCTGCTCGCCGGTGTGCTGATCCCGGTCATCGGGCTGCCGGAGCTGTACCTGATCGACGCCCTGGCGCTGTGTGTGACCGTGTGGGCCGTCTTCCGGCTGCCCGCGCTGCCGCCGCTCGGCGAGGCGGCCGCGCGCCGGGCCGGGGTGCGCGAGATAGCCGCGGGCTTCCAGTACATCTCCCGGCACAAGGTGCTGCTGCTGTCCTTCCTCGCCGATATCGTCGCCATGGTCCTCGGCATGCCCCGCGCCCTGTTCCCGCAGCTGGCCGCGCAGACGTACCACTCCTACGGCGAAGGGCTCGCGCTCGGCGTGCTGTTCGCCGGCATCCCGGTCGGCGCGGTGCTCGGCGGCCTGTTCTCCGGAGTGTTCTCGCGGGCCCGCCGGCACGGCTGGATGGTCATCGGGGCGGTCGTCGGCTGGGGCGTGGCCGTCGCCGGGTTCGGGCTGAGCCGCGATCTCTGGGTGGCCCTGGCCTTCCTCGCCGCGGCCGGTGTCGCCGACATGGTGTCGATGGTGTTCCGCGGCGCGATCCTGCTGTCGGCCGCGACCGACGAGATGCGCGGCCGGATGCAGGGCGTCTTCACGGTGGTCGTCGCGGGCGGGCCGCGCCTGGCCGACGTACTGCACGGCACCGCCGGCTCGGCCTTCGGCCCGCGCACCGCGGTGGCCGGCGGCGGCGCCCTGGTCGTCGTGGCGATGCTGGCCCTGTCCGCCGCCGTACCGGCGCTGCGGCGTTACCGGATCTGACCTAGAGCAGACCGCCGCGCCCCTTGGACGTGTACTGGTCCATCAGCTTGCCCCGGGTCGTCTCCAGGCGGTGGGCGAGGATCTCGGCCACCGTCCGCACCAGCGAGAGCCCGAGCAGCGGGTCCTCCACGCTCAGCGCCAGCACCGAGGGCCCGTCGAACTCGTAGGAGCGTACGTCGGTGAAGGCCACCGCGCCGAAGTCCCACTGGTACGGCGGGAACAGCCAGGACCAGCCGAGCATGTCGCCGGCGCCGAGCGTGGCCACGGTGACCCGCTTCCGGGAGGTGACCTGCTGGTCCAGGTGGACCGCGCCGGAACGGATGACCCAGAACCGGTCGGCGGTGCCGCCCGCCTCGAAGATGCGGGTGTCCTCCGGGAACGAGACCTCCTTGGCCAGTTCCATCAGGCGCTCGCGCTGCGCCTGGGGCAGGGCGGTCAGCAGTTTTATCGCTTTGGTCATGGCGCGGGGCTCCTCGCCGGGGCGGTTCGGGGTGCTTTCCCTATGCCCATTTCAGCCGCTGCCGCCCCTCAGGGCACCTCGAGGGACATGGATTTCCTCGGCGCGAGCCCGGTTCGCCACCGCTTCCGGGCAGTAAGAAGCCCTGGCCGGACGGGGGAGGCCGGCCAGGGCCGTATGCGGTGATGCGATGGAGGGAGGAAGGACGGTTCCGGTCGCCCCCGGCATCACGTATGTATGAACGATAAACCATCTGCCGGGTGTTCTACCAATCGGTAGCCGGTCACGTGACCTGTTTCACGCCTTCCGCCGTGACCGGCGGCCCACCCGGGCAGACGATCTCCTGCAGCACCCGCGCCACCGCCTCGAACCCCCACGCCCGGGCCGCCGCCTCCCGCGCACCGTCCGGATCCCTCGCCGTCAGGTTCTGCGCGCGCTCCCGCCAGACCCGTTCCGCCTCGGCCGCGTACTCCCGGCCACGCCGGATGCGCCGCAGCAATTCGTCCGCGTCCACGACATCGGTCATGTCCGTCGGGTACCCGCCTGGCCGCGGTGATGACAGCGGCACCGAGGGTGTTTGACGCCTTCGGAAGAGGTGAGGCGAGAAGGAGTGAGTTCAGGGATCCGGGCATCGCTCAGGGAGGCAGGGATGCGCGACAAGCACCTGACCATGACCCTCGCCACCCGGCGGACACCGTGCCGCCGGGTGCCGTGCCGTCCCGCCGACGCCCGCAGAACCGTGGAACGGGCGGTGGCCGAACGGTGCCGGGCGGGCGCCTCCTGCGGGCCCGCGGCCATGGCGGACGCCCTGCTGGTCACCTCGGAGCTCACCACCAACGCCATCCGGCACGGCGGCGGCATCACCGGCTTCGACGTCGCCGTCGACTCCGGCTGCGTACGGGTGTCGGTGAGCGACCGCAGCGACGAGCTCCCGGTCGCCGTCCCGCCCGACGACGAGCGCGGCCACACCCGGACCGGCGGCCGCGGCTGGCCCATCGTCTGCCGGCTGTCACGGGACGTCCGGGTCGCACAGCTGCCCTGCGGGGGCAAGCGCATCACGGTCGTCGTACCGCTGCGCTGAAGCCGTGCGGAAGTTCCGCCCCCGCGGTGTTTGCTCCCCGGAGCGAGGGGCAGGCGGAACCTCGTGCTTCGGACCGGAGGCGCGCACCCAGCGGGAACCGTACGACCGCCTGGGTCCCCCTCCCGGCGGACCGGGCGCAGACCCCGGCCGACCCTGACACCACCGTTCGGGCCCGGCCCCGGAACCGCGTTTCCGGCCGTGTGCCCTGAAACCACGTTCAGGAGCTATTCCGCATGCTGACCGACATGTCGACAAGCCGTCCCGGCACGCCCACCACGGACTCCGCGGCCGCCGCTCCCGCGCGGCGGCCCCATGACGACGCTCCCGACACCGCCGCGCTGTTCGCCCGGCTGCCGGAACTGGACGACGGCCCCGAGCGGGACGCCGTACGCGACGAACTCGTCGCCGCCTGGCTGCCCATGGCCCACCGGATCGCCGGCCGCTTCCGGGACCGCGGCGAGTCCGTCGAGGACCTGCGGCAGGTGGCCGCGCTCGGGCTGGTCAAGGCCATCGACCGGTTCGACCCGTCCCGGGGGGCTTTCGAGAGCTACGCCGTGCCGACCATCACCGGCGAGGTCAAACGGCACTTCCGGGACCGGATGTGGGCCCTGAGGGTGCCCCGCCGGGTGCAGGAACTGCGCAACCGGGTGCGCGTGGCTCGCCGAGAGCTCACCCAGCACCCCGGCAGCCCCGAACCCACCGTCACCGCCATGGCCGCCCACACGGGCCTCAGCGAGGACGAGGTCGGTGCGGGCATGGAGGCGCTGGAGAGCTTCAGCACCCTGTCCCTGGACGCCGAACTGTCCACCGGCGACGACGGCTACAGCCTCGCCGACACCCTCGGGGCGGCGGACACCTCGTACGACGTCGTGGTCGACCGCGAGGCCGCCAAGGAAGGGCTGCGCCGGCTGCCCGAGCGGGAACGGGCCATCCTCTACATGCGGTTCTTCGAGGACATGACGCAGAGCCGCATCGCCGACCGGCTGGGCATCTCCCAGATGCACGTCTCCCGGCTGATCAGCCGCAGCTGCGCCCGCGTCCGGGACGAGGCCATGGGCCGGCGCGCGGGCGGGCCCGGCCCGGAATGAGGGCGCGGCCGACGGACCGTCACTTCCTCGGCCGGCCCGCCCCGGCCGTGACGCCCAGCGGCCGGGCCAGACCCGAGACCGCCTCGTCCAGCCGCTGCAGATGCCGCAGCACCCGGTCGGTGACCCGGCCGTAGCGCGGGGTGCGCAGGGTTCCCGGCTCCAGCATCGAGGCGATGCTGGGGCCTCTCTCGATCTCCGCCGTGGCCCGCGGGTCGGCGACATGCGCGGCGATCGCCTCGATGTTGTGCACGATCCGCGCGCCCGCCCCGCGCAGCCGGGGATCCGCGGCGATCGACGGATGCGTCGGCAGCAGCTCGGCCGTCGCCGCGAGCGAGCGCCCGTGGTAGGCGCATGTCTCCAGCAGCGCCACCACGTACCGGGCGGTGTCCCGGCGTGCGCGCAGCGGGGTGATCGGATGGGTCAGCGGCTGGGTGGCCGCGCGCAGGTCCGCCAGCGCCTGGTCCAGATCGCGTGCCTGTTCCACCAGATCGGCGCCCGCCCCGCCGCTCAACTGCTCGACCGCGCCCCGCGTGACCCCGGCTAGCCGGTCGAGAACCGTGCCGAGGAGTTCGTTGGTACGGCGGTCGGTGTGGATCGGCAGCACCACCGCCGCCGCGATCACCCCGCAGGCCGCGCCGAGCGCCGTCTCCTCCACCCGCAGCACCAGCACCGCCATGCTGTAGGTGTTCAGCAGCGTGTACAGCAGCCCCAGCATCGCCGTGACGAAGAACGACATCAGCGTGTAGGACAGCGGCGCTGTGTAGAACATCGCGAAGATGAACACCAGTACCAGGCCGAACGCCGTCCACGTGTGGTGCCCGACCAGACCGGCGAGCACGATGCCGGCCACCACGCCGAGTACCGTGCCCAGCAGCCGCCGGTAGCCCTTGACCAGGATCTCGCCGGTGGAGGCGGTGTTGAGGAACACGATCCAGCAGGTCAGCACCGCCCAGTACCAGCGCTGACTGGACAACAGCTCGCCGCCCGCGATGGCCAGCGCGGAGCCGACGGCCACCTGGACCGCGGCGCGCGTCGTGGGCCGCTGCAGACCGCTCGGCCCCGGCTCCTCGGCCCCGGCCTCTTCGCCCGCCTCGATCGCGGCGTCCTCCGCGTCCAGTTCCTCGCGCGAGCGGGTCGTCGCCGGGGTGTCGTCGGACTCGTCCTGCGGCCCGTCCAGCGCCACCCGCAGGCCCAGCGCGGCCCGGGCGGCCTCGCCGAGCCCACGGAAGACGTCCTGCACGGCCGGCGAGGCCTTGGGCAGGTTCTCCTCCTCGCGGTAGCCGAGCAGCCGGTTGCGCACCCGGGCGAGCGCGGTGCCCCGGGCCTCGCCGACCGGCCGCAGCATCAGCAGCCGCAGGGCCTGCAGATCCCGGCGCAGCGCCGCAGCGGCCTCGTCCCGCACCGGAAGCTCCCCGCCGGAGGGCAGCGCGGCGCCCGGCAGATGCAGGGTGAGGGTGTCGGTCCGCTCGGCGCTGCGCGCGGTCAGCAGCAGCAGGCCGAGCCGCTCCGAGGCGACCTCGGCGTCCGCGATCCGGCGCTGCAGCAGCCGGGCCACCGCCGCGTCGGAGGTGCCGTCCTCCAGCCGCCCCTGGATCAGCAGCGCCGTCTCGTGCAGTCGCGCGGTGGCGGTGCGCAGATCGTCCAGGACCTTGTCCACGTCGTCCGGCCCGGCGTCCAGCAACTCGGCCTGCACGGCGATCAGCTGCGCGAGCCGGGCGCGAAAGGCCCGCCGCAGCCGGTCCAGGGTGCCCGCCGGGGTCTGCGGCAGCAGCACGAAGCGCGCGGCGGCGCTGCACGCGAAGGCCACGCAGATGACCCCGTACAGCGCGGGCAGCGCCGCGACGGTCGCGTGCACGAACAGGGAGAGGAAGTAGACCTGGAAGCCGATCAGGCCGAGCGCCGTGCCGCGGTCACCGAACCGGCGGCCGTAGACCGCGCAGAAGATGAGGACGACGAAGAACAGGTCCCCGGCGACGACCCGTTGGTTCAGCAGCGCGCCCAGCGACACCGACGCCAGTGCCACCGGCAGGCCGAGCGCGAGCGTCACGGCCTGCGCCGGGCGCTGCTTCTCCCGGATGGCGAAGGTCGACACCATCGCCGCCATGGCGCCGGCGACCAGATGCGGCACCGGCACCCGCAGGGCGGCCAGGACGGCGAGGGTGAGCGCGATCGCGGTGACCGTGCGCAGCCCCGCGGTGAGCCGGAGCAGCCCGGGATCGTACGCCGCGAGCCGGTCCCACACCCGCACCCGCCCAGGTCGCCCCGCTGTGCTCACGCCGCCGCGCTCTCTCCCGTGCCAGAAATCGATCTCCGCCCCAGCATCGCACGACGGTCCGGACCAGTTGCCCCACGGGCACGGCCCGCACCGGGGAACGGATCAGCTCCTGCCGCTCGGTGTCACGGGTTGCCCACGGCCCCGCCCTCCACCCGTGCCCGTACCTGTTCCGGGGTCAGATACGCGTCGGTGAACTCGAAGTCCTTCAGACGGGCCGGCTTGCGGGCCTGGAAGCCGGTGCGGACGAAATCGTCGCCGGCGACCGCGTTCAGCAGCCAGTTGGTCATCACCCGGGCCTTGGCGACGTTGGTGCGCAGCGCCGACCAGTGGTAACCCCTAGCCACCGCCTGGGCCGGGACCCCGCGCAGCTCGATGCCGAGCGGCTTGGACACCGCGTCCTTGCCGCCGAGGTCGACGACCAGCCCCAGGTCGTGGTGCACGTACGGCTGCATCGGCGCACCCCGCAAGGTCGCGATGACGTTGTCCGCGACGGTCTTGCCCTGCCGCATGGCGTGCTGGGCGGTCGGCGGGCACACCGCGCCGTCGCCCTTGGCCAGATCCGGCACGGCGGCCGAGTCGCCGAGCGCGAACACCCCGTCGTGACCCGGCAGGCACATCTCGGGGGTGACCGCCAGCCGGCCCCGGACCGTCTCCGCGCCGAGCGTGCCGATCAGCGGGCTCGCGACCACGCCGGCCGTCCAGATCAGCGTGTGCGTCGGGACCACCCGGCCGTCGGTGAAGGTGACCTCCTCGGCGCCGGCCTTGTCGATCGACACGCCGAGCGACACCTGGATGCCCCGCCGCCCCAGGATCTCCTGCGCGCTGCGGCCGAGCTTCTCGCCCAGCTCCGGCATCAACTTGGGCGCGATGTCGATCAGATGCCACTTGATCAGGCCGGGATCCAGACGCGGGTAGCGCTGTACGGCGGCATGCGTCAGCCGTTGCAGACAGGCGGCGGTCTCGGTGCCGGCGTATCCGCCGCCGACGACCACGAACTGCAGCCGCGCGGCCCGCTCGGCCGGGTCGTCGCTGGCGTCCGCCAGGTCCAGCTGCGCGATGACGTGGTCGCGGATGTAGGCGGCCTCGGCCAGGGTCTTCATCCCGAAGGCGTGCTCGGTCAGGCCCGGGATGTCGAAGGTGCGCGTCACACTGCCGGGTGCCAGCACGATGTAGTCGTACGGCTCGTCGACGATCTTGTCGGTGATGGTCTGGACGACGCACACCTTGGACCTGAGGTCCACGCCGATCGCGCCACCCGGGATGATCCGGGTGCGGTACTTCTTGCTGCGGCGCAGGCTCAGGGCGATCGACTGCGGCGTGAGCACGCCGGAGGCGACCTGGGGCAGCAGGGGCAGGTACAGCTGGTAGGACTGCGGCGTCACCAGGGTGACGTCGGCCTCGGCGGGAGCGAGCTTGCGCTCCAGGCGGCGGACGCACGCCACTCCGGCGAAGCCTGCGCCAACCACCAGGATCCTGGGTCGTGTCACGGTGTTCATCCCTTCCTGCGGCTCCAGGCGGTCCGACTCGACGCCGTTCGCCTGCCCTGGAGCGGTGCGCAGCACCTTTGATCCCACCGTGCCCCGAGCCGTTCCGCCAGCCGGGTGCGGCAGGCAGACGAACGCGTGGGCACCAGCATGCCCCCGCTGGGGCTGGAGTAACCGGTTGTCGCACACATACACGTCGTACACGTGATGTGGCACGTGATGTGGTCACCAGGGGAGGAACACATGGATGTCCTTGCCCTCGTCGTCGACGACGACGCTGACCTGTGTGCACAGCGTGTGCACCAGGTGCCAGCCGATGCCGCCGCCGCCCGTGCGCGGGTGGAAGGGCCGCGGCTGAGGCCTGGTCGTGCTCGTGTCGCGCATCGTGACGTGGACGCCGTCGAAGGTGCGGCGCATCCGCAGACCGAACGGGCCGGGCGCGTACTGGATCACGTTGGCGGCCAGCTCCGTCACGACCAGCAGAATGTCGTCCCAGTACTCGGGCGCGGCGGGCGGCGCCTGGGCGGCGAGCGCACAGAGCCATTCCTCCGCCGCGAGCCGGGCCTCAGTGACGTTGCACAGCTCACCGGCGAAGGAGAAGGTGCGCTCGTACCCGTCCTCCGAGGCCGGTGTGTCGTCCCCACGTGGCTCCGTCGCCATCTCGCATTCCCCTGTCCCGGACGGCCAGGGACGCGGCGGGACCCTCCGACCAGGACGGCTGTCGGTGCTGATCTCATCCTGTGCCAGCGAGTTCCCGCAGCCGGGCCGGATATCCGTCCGCCCCGGCTCCCGGTCCGGACGGATACGCCTGCCGGACGGCGGGCGTCAGCGGAAGACGTCGTCCGGCTCGTCCCAGTCCGCGGGCTCCTGGGGGACCCGCGCCGTCCGGGACCGCGCCTGGTACATCGCGTCGATCTCGGCCGCGTAGTGCCGCACGATGACGTCCCGGCGCAGCTTCAGCGACGGGGTGAGCAGACCGTTGTCCGCGGCGAACGGCTCCGGCAGCACCCGGTAGACCCGGATGGACTCCGCGCGGGACACGGCGCTGTTGGCGGAGGCGACGGCCCGCGCGATCTCCTCCCGCAACGCGTTCTCCTCACGGCTGTCCCGTCCCGGACTGTCGCCCTGGAGCGCCAGCCCACCCCGCCAGTGCGCGAGGAACTCCGGGTCCAGGGTGATCAGGGCGCCGACACAGGGCCGGTCGTCGCCGATCACGACCGCCTGGTGGATGAGCGGATGCATGCGCAGCCGCTGCTCCAGCGGGGCAGGGGCCACGCTCTTGCCGCCGCTGGTGACGATGATGTCCTTCTTGCGCCCGGTGATCGTCAGATAGCCCCCGGAGTCCAGCCGCCCGATGTCCCCGGTGGCCAGCCAGCCACCGCGCAGCGCGGCCCGCGTCGCAGGCTCGTCGCCGACATAGCCCTGGAACACCGACGGGCCGCGCACCAGGATCTCCCCGTCGTCGGCCACCTGGACATCGGTGCCCGGCAGCGGCCGGCCGACCGTACCGGACTTCTCCCGGCCGAGCGGCTGCATGGTGATCCCGCCGGAGGTCTCGGTGAGGCCGTACCCGTCGTGGATGAACACCCCGATGCCCTCGTAGAACAGGGTCAGTTCACGGCTGAGCGAGGAACCGCCGGAGGTGCCGCGCACCACCCGCCCGCCGAGCGCCGCGCGCAGCCTGCGGTACACCGTCCGTTCGTACAGCGCGTGTTGCAGCCTCAGCTCGAACCCGGGCCCCGGTCCGGTGCCCAGCCGGTGGCGCTCCACCGCCTGGGCGAAGTCCCGCGCGGTCTGCGCGGCCCGTTCGAACAGGGCAGCCCGGCCCGCCTCCCCGGCCGCCCGCAGGAACTTCTTGTAGAGCTTCTCGAACAGGGACGGCACGCCGTACAGATACGTCGGCCGGAAGGTGGCCAGCGCCGACGCCAGCGACGCCTCGGTCAGCTCCGGCTCGTGCGCCATCAAGGCACCGCCCCGCACACACACCAGCATGATCATGAGGCCGTACACATGGGAGAACGGCAGAAACGCCAGGACGGACGGCTGTACGCCCGGCGGCGCGGCGGTGTGCAGCCAGCCGGCCAGGTAGGTGTCGCAGGGGTACGCGAGGCCCCGGTGGCTGAGCGCGCAGCCCTGGGGGTGGCCGGAGGTGCCCGACGTGTAGACGACCGCCGCCGTGGCGTCCGGGAGCACGATCCGGCGCAGCGACTCCACCGTGGTGTACGGCACGACCGAGCCCTGCTCGACGAGTTCGGGCAGCGCCCCCGCGTCCAGCTGCCAGACGTGGCGCAGCCGGGGCAGCCGGGCGCACACCGTGCCGACGGTCATGACGCCCTGCTCGTCCTCCACGACCACGGCCACACAGCCGGCGTCCCGCAGGATCCACTCGGCCTGGTCCCGCGAGGAGGCCGGATGGATGGGCACGACCTCGGCGCCCACGGCCCACAGCGCATGACAGAACACGGTCCACTCGTAGCGGGTGCGGGACATCAGGGCCACCCGGTGGCCCGGGGAGATCCCGGCGGCGATCAGCCCCTTGGCCAGGTCGACCACCTCGTCGCGCAGCTCGACGGCCGTCACCTCCTGCCACACGGTGGCGGCGGAGTCCACCCGGTGGGCGAGCACCGGCAGGGTGGGACTGCGTTCCGCGGTGTCGAACACGCTGTCGGCGAGGCCGCCGGAGAGCGGCGGGGCAACGGCGGGAGCGAGGGCGACGTCGCGCATGCGCTGCTCCTGGATGTACAGAGGGTCACACCGTCGACCGGCTCGGTGTCGGCGGTGCTCGAATGTAGCCCAGCGGACCGCGTTCGGTGCCGGGAACGCGGAAGTCGTGATCGGCTGATGATGCGGGCGTGTCCCGGGGACTCGGCAGACTCAGTCTTCCCGGCGTACGCCCCGGCACTGATCCTCTGACCGGTCCGCTCACCCCTGGGTGCGCCGTACGCACTCGGTGACGACGTCCTGCAGGCTGCCGGCCCGCTCCAGCAGTCGGCGCTGCTCGTGCGCCCCGTTGCCCCGGCGCAGCAGGTCGGCCACGCCCTGCTCGGCGTGCTCGGCGTCGCCGGTGGCGGTGAGCGCGTCCCAGGTGTGCCTCAGCAGCGACCGCAGCACCTGCGCGGCGGGCTCGGGCCGCATGGCCGCCGGGTCCAGCAGATTCCCCTCCAGGCCGAACCGGGCGGCCTGCCAGTCGGCGAGCCGCAGCAGGCTCACGCTGTGGCCGGGCGCCGGCCGGCCCGCCCGCCAGTGCTGTGCGGCCGTCTCCACGAGCGCACGGGTCAGCGTGGCGATCAGCACGGCGGTGTCCGCGGACAGGCACACGTCCGACACCCGGACCTCCACGGTCGGATAGCGGGCGGACAGCCGTGCGTCGAAGTACACCATCCTCGTGTCCAGCACGGCGCCGGTGGCCACCATCTCCGCCACCCGCCGGTGGTACCGCTCGGCCGACAGGAACGGCTCGGTCGGCCCGGCCGACGGCCAGCGGTTCCACACCTGGCTGCGATAGCTGGCGTAGCTGGTGTCCCGTCCCTGCCAGAACGGCGAGTTCGCACTGATCGCACGGAGTACCGGGAGCCAGGGGCGGATCCCGTCGAGGACGGCGATGCCCTCCTCGTCGGACTCCACGCACACGTGCACATGGCAGCCGCACACCAGCTGCTCCCAGGTCGGGATCCCGTAGTGCTCGGCCAGCCACTCGTAGCGCTCGTTCACGGTGAGGGAGGGGCTGACCGGCAGGGGAGAGGTGGCCAGGGCCGCGACCGCGCAGCCGAGCTCCCCGGCGTGCCGCGCCGCCTCCTTGCGGCAGCGCACGATCTCCTCACCGAGGTCCGCCATGTTCGTCTGCGGGTGCGTGGCGAACTCCAGCATCTGCCCGAACAGCTCCTTCTCGAAGACGTGCTGCCCCGGATCGTCGTGGGCGACCCGGGCGAGGACGGCCGCCGCCAGCGCCTTCGGTTCGCCGCTTTCCGGGTCGACCAGAAGGAGCTCCTCCTCCACTCCCACGGTGCGCACGTGGTGCCACCCTTCCGTGTCCATGCCACGAGGGGCAGTCAAGACTCAGTACGACCCCCGACTGCCCCTGGGCGGGCAGCCGACACCTGTGGTTTCAGTGCTCCGGTGCCAGCCAGACCGTCGCGAGCGGCGGCAGCGTGAGCCTCAGGAACCCGTCCTCGGGCTTGAGCAGCCCCTCGTCGCCGACCCCGCCGCCGCCGTAGCGGACGTCGTCGGTGTTCAGCTGCTCCTGCCAGGCGGGGATCTCCTCGCCGGCCCACAGGCGGTAGTCGTGCCGGACGACCGGGGAGAAGTTCGACACCGCGAGCAGGGGGGAGCCGTCGGCGGCGTACCGCAGGAACGCGAAGACGTTGTCGTCCGCCGCGTCGCACAGCACCCACCGGAAGCCGCCCGGGTCGCAGTCCCGCTGCCACAGCGCCGGGGTCGCCCGGTACACGGTGTTCAGGTCTCGCACCAGATCCCGCACGCCCCGGTGGTCACCGGCCGAGTGGTAGTCGTCGCCGAGCAGCCACCACTCGGGGCCGTGCGCCTCGGACCACTCCGCCCCCTGGGCGAACTCCTGCCCCATGAACAACAGCTGTTTGCCCGGATGGGCCCACATGAAGCCCAGGTAGGCGCGGTGGTTGGCGCGCCGCTGCCACCAGTCGCCGGGCATCTTCGACACCAGTGCCTGTTTGCCGTGCACGACCTCGTCGTGGGAGATCGGCAGGACGTAGTTCTCGCTGTAGGCGTACACCATCGAGAAGGTCATCTCGTTGTGGTGGTACTTGCGGTGCACCGGCTCCTTCTGGATGTACTGCAGCGAGTCGTGCATCCAGCCCATGTTCCACTTCAGCCCGAACCCGAGCCCGCCGCTGTCGGTCGGCCGGGTCACCCCGTCCCAGGCGGTGGACTCCTCGGCGATGGTCACCACGCCCGGGCAGCGCCGGTAGACGGTGGCGTTCATCTCCTGCAGGAACGCCACCGCGTCCAGGTCCTCGCGCCCGCCGAACACGTTCGGCGTCCACTGGCCGGAGTCCCGCGAGTAGTCCAGGTAGAGCATCGAGGCGACGGCGTCCACCCGAAGCCCGTCGATGTGGAACTCCTGGCACCAGTACACCGCGTTGGCGACCAGGAAGTTGCGCACCTCCGTGCGCCCGTAGTCGAACTCGTACGTCCCCCAGTCCGGGTGCTCGGCGCGCGCCGCGTTCCCGGGCTCGTACAGCGGATCCCCGTCGAACCGGGCCAGCGCCCAGTCGTCCTTCGGGAAGTGCGCCGGCACCCAGTCCATGATCACCCCGATGCCGGCCCGGTGCAGCGCGTCCACCAGATGCCTGAAGTCGTCCGGGGAGCCGAGGCGGGGTGTCGGCGCGTAGTAGGAGGTGACCTGGTAGCCCCAGGAGCCGCTGAACGGATGCCCGGCGACCGGCATCAGCTCGACGTGCGTGAAGCCCATCTCCTTGACATAGGCGGGCAGTTCCTCGGCGAGCTGACGGTACGTCGATCCGGGCCGCCAGGACGGCAGATGCACCTCGTACACCGAGAACGGCGCCTGGTGCACGGGCGTGTCACCCCGGTGGGCCATCCACTCCGCGTCACCCCACTCGTACGCCGAGGCGGTGACGACCGACGCCGTGTCCGGCGGCACCTCCGTGCACCGCGCCATCGGGTCGGCCTTGAGGAAGCGGTGGCCGTACCGCGAGGTGATCTCGAACTTGTAGCGGGCGCCCTCGCCGATGCCGGGCAGGAACAGCTCCCACACGCCGGACGCGCCGAGCGAGCGCATCGGGTACTGGGTGCCGTCCCAGTACGTGAAGTCCCCGGCCACCCGCACCCCCTGGGCGTTGGGCGCCCACACGGTGAAGCGGGTGCCTCTCACGCCCTGGTGCGTCATCGGCTCGGCGCCGAGCGCCTGCCACAGCTGCTCGTGCCGGCCCTCCCGGATCAGATGCAGGTCCAGCTCGCCCAGGGCGGGCAGGAAGCGGTACGGGTCGTGCAGCTCCTGCTCGGCGTCGTCGTAGGTCACCCGCAGTGTGTACGTCGGGATCTGCGGGTACGGCAGGACGGCCGCGAAGAGACCGTCACCCTCGGACGCGAGCGCATGGCGCCTGCCGTCGACGACGACGTTCACCACCCGCGCGTTCGGGCGCAGTGCCCGGAACAGTGTGCCGCCCGGGACCGGGTGGGCGCCCAGCAGGGCGTGCGGATCGTGGTGGGCGCCGCCGAGCAGCCGGCCGCGATCGGCCGGGTCGAGCAGGGCCGGGGCCGGCGCGGGTCCGGCGCTCTCGGGGATCGAGGTGTCGCGCAGGGCCATGACGTCATCCTCCCCACACGGCGAGCCGCTTGATCGCCGCCATCGGTACCGGCAGCCAGTCGGGCCGGTGTCTTGCCTCGTACAGCACCTCGTAGACCGCCCTGTCCGTCTCGTGCGCGCGCAGCAGCGCGTGCTTCTTGCGTGGATCCCAGCCGGCGCGGGCCGCGTAGCCCGCGCAGAACGCCTCCCGGCAGCGGCGCGCCCATTCGGGTCGCCACGGGCGGCGCTGCCGGGCCGCGTAGTCGAAGGAGCGCAGCATCCCCGCCACGTCCCGAACCGGGGAGTGCGGGGCCCGACGCTCGGCGAGCGGCCGGGACGGCTCGCCCTCGAAGTCGATGACGAACCAGTCGCGGCCGGCCTGCAGCACCTGCCCGAGGTGCAGATCGCCGTGGATGCGCTGGGCGGGCGGCCCGGAGTCGCAGGTGGCCAGTGCCCCGAACGCGGCCCGCAGCCCCGGTACGAAGGGCAGCAGCCCCGGCACGGCGTGTGCGGCCGCGTCCAGCCGTGCGCACATCGCCTCGGCAGTACGGCCGTTCTCGCCGCCCGGCCCGGCCGACGGAAAGGCCTCGGCCAGTGCGAGGTGCACCTCGGCCATGGCCCGGCCCAGTGCCCAGGACTCGGCGGTGAAGTCGTCACCGGCGGCGAGCGCGTGCAGCGCCAGCGTCCAGCCGTCGGTCGCGTCCGGCAGGAACGGCTGCAGCACGCCCAGCGTGGCCGGCCGCGGTGCGGTCGTGCCGAACCAGGCCACGGGCGCCGGCACCCGGGTGCAGCCCTGTGCGGCGAGCGCGGCCGTCACCTCCAGGTCCGGGTTGACGCCCGGCTGGATCCGGCGGAAGACCTTCAGGATGTACGCGTCGCCGTACACGATCGAGGAGTTGGACTGCTCGGCGTCCAGCAGCCGCGGCGGCAGACCGCCGGGCAGGTGGGCGGCCGGGTCGGCCTCGAACCGCAGCGGACCGGCCGCGCCGGGCTGCCGCAGCCGCTCCAGCAGCAGGTTGGCCGAGCGGGGTTCGTGCAGCGCGTCGTAGACCGCGAGCCCGGCGAACGGGCCGTGCTCGGCCCTTCCGATGTACGCCCGTTCCAGCCGCGGGGCGAGGTGTTCGCGCAGCCCGAGGAGCAGCTGGTAGCAGTCACCGGGCGGGTGAGTGCCGCCCGGCGTGGGCACGGGCGCGTGGGAGGCGTGCACCAGCAGATGCAGACACCCCGGGAACAGCTCGGTCACGGAGAGCACCGACAGATCGGTGACGGGCCGGTCCTTGCCCGCGAACCAGCGTTGCCTCGGCAGCCATTGGCGCAGCAGCCCGCCGAGCGAGGCCAGGGGCCCGTCGAGACCGGCCGCCGCTCTCGGTCGGACCGTGATGGTCTTCGGCATGGTGACGCGTCCTTTCCTCGGCGCCGGTCGGTCAGCGACGGCGGCCGATGCGGGATGCGACTCGGGTGAGCCGGAACCAGTAGAAGCCGTGGCCTTGCAGGGTCAGCAGGTAGGGAAGTTCACCGATCGCGGGGAAGCGGACTCCGCCGATCAGCTCGACCGGGTGCCGGCCGTCGTAGGCCCGCAGGTCGAGTTCGGTGGGCTGCGCGAAGCGGGAGAAGTTGTTGACGCACAGCACCAGGTCGTCGCCGTACTCGCGCAGGAACGCCAGGACCGCCGGGTTGGAGGACTGCAGTTCCGTGAACGAGCCCAGTCCGAAGGCGGGGTTCTGCTTGCGGATCTCGATCATGCGCCGGGTCCAGTGCAGCAGCGAGGACGGCGAGGACATCGACGCCTCGACGTTGGTGACCTGGTAGCCGTA
>NZ_JBSFIH010000091.1:0-19920 GCF_053597455.1 Streptomyces sp. NPDC001393 | reverse complement strand
CTGCTGTCCCGCCTCGCCCGCGCCTTCGAGCTGCGCGTGACCAGCGTGACGCTCGACCCGATGGCGGAACGATTCATCCGGGACATGGCCAGCCGGAAGATCCGGTTCATCGCCAACGAACCCGGGCACCGCGACAAGGCCGAGTACCGCGACAAGGTCGAGCAGATCCGCGCCGACAACGACATGCCCGAGCAGGAGGACTTCGTCTTCGTCGAGGTCACGGTCACCGACCCCTCCGAGTTCGAGGCGGGCCTGACCGTGCGAGGCGAGGTCCTGCACGACCGCTACCGGGTGCTGACCCTGGAGTCCTCCTCGATCCCCAACGCCCTCGCCGCGCTCCTGCTCCATGTGCGCGACACGACCGGCTGCACCCCGCACATCTACTTCGAATGGACCGAGGGCAACCCCTTCGCCAACTTCCTGCGCTTCTTCCTCTTCGGCCAGGGCGAGGTCGCCCCGGTCACCCGCGAGGTACTGCGCGAGGCGGAATCGAACCGGGAGCGCCGGCCGCGGGTGCACACCGGGTGAGACCGGGCGGGCGCGGCGTCTGAGGCAGTCCCCTGCCGCCGGTCCGAGCCGTGGCGAGGTCGTGCTAGCGGCCGAACCACCGCCTGGGCGGCCGTACCTCCAGCCGCCCCAAGCTGAGCCGGCCGTGTATCTCCACCCGGAGCACGGCCGGCGCCCCGGCGTCGCGGCTCGGCCGCACCTTGGTCTTGCCGTAGCCGATCACCAGCGCGTCGGCGTCCACGGCGACACCGGGCCGGGTGATCAGCCGCAGGGTGCCGCCGCGCATGTCGAGGTCGATGCGGAGGGTGTCGTGCGCGATCAACGCGCCGGAGAAGTCGAGGGTCACGTCTCCCCAGGCGGACGCGATCTCCATCCGGCGCGGCACCGCCCAGCCGTCCGCGCGCACGGCCGATGCGCCCTGCTGCTCGATCCGCACGACGTCCTTGGCCGGTGCGGCGCCGCACGCGTCCGGCAGGTCGGCGGTGAGCGCCGACAGCTCGCCGAGCGTGCGGGCGGACAGGGCGGCCGTCACCCGCTCGTCCAGCTCCTCGGCCGTGATCCGGCCGTCGCCCGCGGCGCTCGTCAGCGCGTTCACCACCCGGTCCCGGTCCGCGTGCGAGGCACGCAGCCCGGACGGCATCTCCGTGTGCAGTAGCTCGGCCGCCATACCCTCACCCCGATTCAGCACGTCCCCACAGGGAGCCATCGTCACGCACTAACGCTATATCGCGTTATACCCAACGGCCAACCCCACGTCCACGGTTCCCCTGGTGTAGTCCTATCGTGACCGGCATGCAGTCCTACACGATCGGCCAGGCGGCTCGGCTGCTCGGCGTGAGCCCGGACACCGCCCGCCGCTGGGCCGACGCGGGGCGGGTGGCAACCCATCGCGACGAGTCCGGGCGACGGCTCATCGACGGCAGGGATCTCGCCGCGTTCTCGGTCGAACTGGCCAAGGCGGGCAGCGGCGAGGAGGACGCCTCCTACACCTCCGTACGCAACGCCTTCCCCGGCATCGTCACGGCGATCAAGCTCGGTGACGTCGCCGCCCAGGTGGAGATCCAGGCCGGCCCGCACCGGCTGGTGTCGCTGCTCACCCGGGAGGCCGTCGAGGAACTGGGCCTGGAGGTCGGCATGGAGGCCACCGCACGCGTGAAGTCCACCAACGTGCACATCGACCGCGTCTGACCCACCGCGCCCGACACCCCCTCCGGAGGTGAGGGCAACCCGCCCGCGTCGGCGCGCCACCCAGCCCCTCCGGGGGCGACGCACGGCTGCCGACGCCTACGGCAGCACGACACCGGCGCGCCGCGAAGCGCCACGCGCGTGTGGTTCACCTGCGCAGCGCCACGCCCTTGCGGTTCACCGAGGTGCCGCTGCCGCGGGCCCGAACGGTGCGGGCACCGGGCCGCCACAGCGGTAGCCGCCGTCCACCCGGATCGCCGTGATGCCGCTGATGTGCCGGGCCCCGCACCGGTCCTGCGGGAGCACCAGCTGGGGCCCGGCCGCGTCCAGCGGGGTGTCGTCGATGCGCACGCCCAGCAGGACCGGTGCGTCCGCGAAGTCCGGGTCGATCTCGGCCCAGGACAGCACCGCGTGATGGCCGTCGGCGCCGGTCACCGCGATGAGGAAGCGCAGCCGGTCCTTGCGGCGCGCCGCGTCGAAGCCGGGCCCCGCGTCGGCGAGGACGTCGTACAGGCGCGGGCCCGCGAACCGGTGGTGCTGGATGCCGCTGGTCGCGCACTCGAACCTGACGGCCACCCGGTGCTGCGGCCAGCGGAGCAGGTCCGGCACGGTCAGCCGGGCGGGCCGGGCCAGATCACCGGTCAGGGCGACTTCCACGAGCGTCATCTGCGACCACCTCCCGCAGGACCGTACCCGCCGCGCAGCGCCGTACAAACGCACATGCAAGCTACAAGTCCCCAGTCCGCAGCTCATGCGATGCGACAGGAGACTTACAGCTGGCAGATGCGGCAGTATCATCGCCGCACGGCCGGTGGACCCGGCCGCGACAGGGCGCGACCGTCGTTCCACAGAACCGAGGAGTAGATCCGTGATGACCCGTTCCGTGCGCCGGACCCGGCGGATGCTGCAGCTGGCCGGTGCGGGAGCCGCCGCCCTGATGGCACTCAGCGCCTGCTCCTCGTCCTCGGACTCGTCCAGCGCGAAGTCGGACAAGTCGGACTCCGCCTCCCCCAAGCTGTCCGGCAACGTCACCGTGTTCGCCGCTGCCTCCCTGAAGGAGAGCTTCACGGCTCTGGGCAAGGAGTTCGAGCAGCAACACCCGGGCACCAAGGTCAGCTTCAACTTCGGCGGCAGCGACACCCTCGCCGCGAGCATCACCGGCGGTGCCCCGGCGGATGTCTTCGCCGCCGCCAGCCCCAAGACCATGGCGATCGTGACGGACAAGAAGGACGCGGTCGGCACGCCGGCGACCTTCGTGCGCAACCAGCTGGAGATCGCCACCCTCCCGGGCAACCCCGGCAAGGTGTCGTCCCTGAAGGACCTCACCAAGTCCGGTCTGAAGGTCGTGCTGTGCGACAAGACCGTGCCGTGCGGCGCCGCAGCGCAGAAGGCCCTGGACGCAGCCAAGCTGAAGCTGACCCCGGTCTCCTACGAGCAGGACGTCAAGAGCGCCCTGAACAAGGTGGAGCTGAAGGAGGCGGACGCGGCGGTCGTCTACAAGACCGACGTGAAGTCCGCCGGCGGCAAGGTGGAGGGCGTGGAGTTCCCCGAGTCCGCCAAGGCGATCAACGACTACCCGATCGTCCTGCTGAAGAACGCGCCGAACGCCCAGGCCGCCAAGGCGTTCATCGCCCTGGTGCAGTCCGCCGAGGGCCAGAAGGTGCTGAGCGAGGCGGGCTTCCTCAAGCCGTGACCTCGCTCCACGAGCCCGGCGCCGCGACCGGTCCCCGCACGGACCGGCCGCGGCGTCGCCGCGTCGGCACGGGGGGCCGGCGCGGGCTGCCGTTGCCGCTGCTGCTGCCGGGCCTGCTGGCGCTGGCGTTCCTGCTGCTGCCGCTTCTCGCGCTGATCATCCGCGCACCCTGGCGCAGCCTGCCGGACCAGCTGTCCAGTACCGAGGTGTGGCAGGCGCTGCAGCTGTCGCTGGTCAGCGCCACGGCGGCGACGGCGGTGAGCCTGGTGCTGGGCGTGCCGCTGGCCTGGCTGCTGGCGCGTACGGAGTTCCCCGGCCGGGGCCTCGTGCGGGCCCTGGTGACGCTGCCGCTCGTGCTGCCGCCGGTGGTCGGCGGTGTGGCGCTGCTGCTGGCCCTCGGCCGCAACGGCGTGATCGGCCGGTGGCTGGACTCCTGGTTCGGGATCACACTGCCGTTCACCACCACCGGGGTCGTGATCGCGGAGGCGTTCGTCGCGATGCCGTTCCTCGTCATCAGCGTCGAGGGCACCCTGCGCGCCGCCGACCCGCGCTTCGAGGAGGCGGCGGCCACGCTCGGCGCCTCCCGCCTCACCGCGTTCCGCCGGGTCACCCTGCCGCTGATCTCGCCCGGCATCGCGGCCGGGGCCGTCCTGGCCTGGGCCCGCGCGCTGGGCGAGTTCGGCGCGACGATCACCTTCGCCGGCAACTTCCCCGGCCGCACCCAGACCATGCCGCTCGCCGTCTACCTGGCCCTGCAGAACGACCCCGACGCCGCGATCGCCCTCAGTCTGGTCCTGCTGGCGGTGTCGATCGCGGTGCTGGCGGGGCTGCGGGACCGTTGGATGAGGGGGGTGTGACCGTGGCAGCCGACCCGGGGCATGTGCGAACGTACAGACCCATGACCGACATCGACGCCCCCGAGGCCGGCCTGCGGACGGTGGGCGACGAGGGACTCGACGCCCGGCTCGTCGTGGACCGCGGCTCCTTCGCGCTCGACGTGGCCCTGAGCGCCGCTGCCGGAGAGGTCCTCGCCCTCCTCGGGCCCAACGGCGCCGGCAAGACCACCGCCCTGCGCGCCCTCGCCGGACTCACCCCGCTCACCGGCGGCCATCTGCGCCTCGACGGCGCCGCCCTGGAACACACTGCCCCGGAGTCGCGCCCGGTCGGCGTGGTCTTCCAGGACTATCTGCTCTTCCCGCATCTGTCCGCGATGGACAACGTGGCCTTCGGCCCGCGCTGCCGGGGCGCGTCCAAGGCCGAGGCCCGGGCCCGGGCCGCCGCATGGCTGGACCGCATGGGCCTCGCCGAACACGCGGCCGCCAAGCCGCGCCGCCTGTCCGGCGGGCAGGCCCAGCGCGTGGCCCTCGCCCGCGCCCTGGCCACCCACCCGAGGCTGCTGCTCCTGGACGAGCCGCTGGCCGCCCTGGACGCCCGTACCCGGCTGGAGGTCCGCGCCCAACTGCGCCGCCACCTGGCCGAGTTCGAGGCGGTCGCCGTCCTGGTCACGCACGACCCGCTGGATGCCATGGTGCTCGCCGACCGGCTGGTCGTCATCGAACACGGCCGGGTCGTCCAGGAGGGCTCTCCCGCCGAGATCGCCCGCCATCCGCGCACCGACTACATCGCCCAGCTGGTCGGCCTCAACCTCTACCGGGGGCAGGCGGACGGGCACACGGTACGGCTCGACGCGGGCCCCGCGATCACGACCACCGAGGTGCTGTCCGGTCCGGCCTTCGTGGCGTTCCCGCCGTCGGCCGTCACCCTGTTCCGGGACCGGCCCACCGGCGCCAGCGCCCGCAACCTCTGGCGCTGCGAGGTGGCCGGCCTGGAGACGCACGGCGACCAGATCCGCGCCGACCTCACCGGCGAACTCCCGCTCGCCGCCGACCTCACCACGGTCGCCGCCGCCGACCTCGACCTGCATCCGGGCGCTGCCGTCTGGGCGACGGTCAAGGCGACGCAGACGCACGCATACCCGGCCTGAGCGTGCGGGCGCCCTACCGTGGGTGCCCATGACCCTGAGCATCCGCAACCAGCTCCCCGGCACCGTCACCGAGGTGCGCCCGGGCGAGGCCATGGCCACCGTCAAGCTCCGTCTGGAGGGCGGCCAGCACCTCATGGCGGCCATCACCAAGGAGTCCGCCGAGGACCTCTCCCTCGCTCCCGGCTCGCCCGTCCGCGCGCTCGTGAAGTCGACGGAGGTCTCCCTGGCCACCCACCGGGTGGAGGGCCTGTCGATCCGCAACCAGCTCCCCGGCGCGATCACCGGCCTCACGACCGGCGCCGTCATGGCCACCGTGAAGATCTCCGTCGACGGCGGCGAACTGACCGCGGCGATCACCAAGGACGCGGTCGCCGACCTCGGCCTCTTCGTGGGCTCCGATGTGTTCGCCCTCATCAAGGCGACCGAGGTGTCACTGGCGACGGCCTGACACGGCGGGGGCCCCGCCCGGAAACCGGACGGGGCCCCTGAGAGCCATCGCTCGCTCAGTCCTCGTACGCGTCCAGCGGCGGGCAGGAGCACACCAGGTTGCGGTCGCCGAAGGCCTGGTCGATACGGCGCACCGGCGGCCAGTACTTGTCGGCGGCCGAGACACCGGACGGGAAGACGGCCTCCTCGCGGCTGTAGGCGTGCGCCCACTCATCGCCGAGGGCGGCGGCGGTGTGCGGCGCGTTCCGCAGCGGGTTGTCCTCCGCCGGCCACTCGCCCGAGCCGACCTTCTCGATCTCCGCGCGGATGGCGATCATCGTGTCGCAGAACCGGTCCAGCTCGGTGATGTCCTCCGACTCGGTCGGCTCGATCATCAGCGTGCCGGCCACCGGGAAGGACATGGTCGGCGCGTGGAAGCCGTAGTCGATCAGGCGCTTGGCCACGTCGTCCACGCTCACCCCGGTCGCCTTGGTCAGCGGGCGCAGGTCGATGATGCACTCGTGCGCGACCAGGTTGCCGGGGCCGGTGTAGAGCACCGGGTAGTGCGGCTCCAGGCGCTTGGCGATGTAGTTCGCGGAGAGCACGGCCACCTGCGTGGCCCGCTTGAGGCCCTCGCCGCCCATCAGCCGGACGTACGCCCAGGAAATGGGCAGGATGCCCGCGGAGCCCCAGGGAGCGGCCGAGATCGGGCCGACGCCCGTCTCCGGGCCCGCGGCCGGCTGCAGGGGGTGGTTCGGCAGGTACGGCGCCAGGTGCGAGCGGACCGCGACCGGGCCGACGCCAGGGCCACCGCCGCCGTGCGGGATGCAGAAGGTCTTGTGCAGGTTCAGGTGGGAGACGTCACCGCCGAAGTGGCCGGGCTTGGCGAGGCCGACCAGCGCGTTGAGGTTGGCGCCGTCGACGTACACCTGACCGCCGGCCTCGTGCACCTGGGCGCAGATGTCGGCGACGTGCTCCTCGAACACGCCGTGCGTCGACGGGTAGGTGATCATCAGCACCGCGAGCTCGTCGCGGTGCTGCTCGATCTTCGCCCGCAGGTCCTCGACGTCGATCTCGCCGTCCTCGGCGGTCTTGACGACGACGACCTTCATGCCGGCCATCACGGCGCTGGCGGCGTTGGTGCCGTGCGCGGAGGACGGGATGAGGCACACAATGCGCTGCTCGTCGCCGCGCGCGCGGTGGTAGCCGCGTACGGCGAGCAGACCGGCCAGCTCGCCCTGTGAACCGGCGTTCGGCTGCAGGGAGACCTTGTCGTATCCGGTGACCTCGGCGAGACGTTCCTCCAGCTCACGGATGAGCGTGAGGTAGCCCTCGGCCTGCTCTGCGGGCGCGAAGGGGTGCAGCCGGCCGAACTCGGGCCAGGTGACCGGCTCCATCTCGGTGGTCGCGTTGAGCTTCATGGTGCAGGAGCCCAGCGGGATCATGCCGCGGTCGAGCGCGTAGTCGCGGTCGGCCAGCCTGCGCAGGTAGCGCAGCATCGCGGTCTCGGAGCGGTGCTGGTGGAAGACCGGGTGGGTGAGGTAGGCGTCGGTGCGCAGCAGCGCCTCGGGCAGAGTGTCCTCGGCGGTCGCGTCGAGGGCCGCTATGTCGCCCTTGACGCCGAAGGCGGACCAGACGGCCTCCAGCTGGGCCCGCTGGGTGGTCTCGTCGCAGGCGATCGAGACGTGGTCGGCGTCGGTCAGGTGGAGGTTGACGCCGTTCTCCCGCGCGGCGGCGACGATCTCGGCGGCCGTGCCGGGCACGCGCGCGGTGAGGGTGTCGAAGAAGGCGCCGTGCACGACCTCGACCCCGCCGGCCTTCAGGCCCTCGGCGAGGAGGGTGGCGTACCGGTGCGTGCGGCGGGCGATGGTCTTCAGGCCCTCGGGCCCGTGGTAGACGGCGTACATGCCGGCCATCACGGCGAGCAGCACCTGCGCGGTACAGATGTTGCTGGTCGCCTTCTCCCGGCGGATGTGCTGCTCACGGGTCTGCAGCGCGAGCCGGTAGGCCTTGTTGCCGTCGGCGTCGACGGAGACGCCCACGAGACGGCCGGGCAGGCTGCGCGCGAACTTCTCGTGCACCGCCATGTAGCCGGCGTGCGGACCGCCGAAGCCCATCGGCACGCCGAAGCGCTGGGTGGTGCCGACGGCGATGTCGGCGCCGAGCTCGCCCGGCGAGACCAGCAGGGTCAGCGCGAGCAGGTCGGCGGCGACGGTGACGAGGGCGCCGAGCTCGTGCGCCTGGTCGATGACCGGCTTGATGTCGCGTACGGCACCGGAAGCGCCGGGGTACTGGATCAGCACGCCGTTGATGTCACGCGCGGCGATGTCGGCCGGGATGCCGTCGCTGAGGTCGGCGACGACCACCTCGACACCGGTCGGCTCGGCCCGGGTCTCGATGACGGCGATGGTCTGCGGCAGCGCGTCCGCGTCGACCAGGAACAGGCCCTTCTTGTTCTTGCCCATGCGCCGGGACAGCGCCATGGCCTCGGCGGCGGCGGTGCCCTCGTCCAGCAGGGAGGCACCGGAGGTGGGCAGGCCGGTGAGGTCGGCGACCATCGTCTGGAAGTTCAGCAGGGCCTCGAGGCGCCCCTGGGAGATCTCCGGCTGGTACGGCGTGTAGGCCGTGTACCAGGCCGGGTTCTCCATGACGTTGCGCAGGATGACCGGCGGCGTGAAGGTGCCGTAGTAGCCGAGGCCGATCATGGAGTCGAGGACCTGGTTGCGGTCGGCGAGCGAGCGCAGCTCGGCGAGCACCTCCGCTTCGGTGCGGGCGCCCGGAAGGTCGAGGGCGTCGGCGTTCTTGATCACATCCGGGACCGCCGCGGCGGTCAGCTCGTCCAGCGAACCGTAGCCGACCTGCGCGAGCATCTTGGCCCGCGCCTCCTGGTCGGGCCCGATGTGGCGCTGCTCGAACGGGATGCCCGCTTCGAGCTCCGAGAGCGGAATACGATGGGCGGTCATTGCGGAGGCCTCCTGGTCTGACGCGACCTTCGAAGGGCACCACGGCGCGGGTGCCCGGACGGCCTCCCCCTCTGTCATCTCAACCTGAGAGCTTCACCGGGTACGTCCCGGTTTTCACCGTCGGTGAGAGCGGGAGCCGTCGACACCCGCCCTGCTTTCCAGAGTGACCTCGTCCGTGCGGTACGTGAGCCTGAGAGATTCCGGGGAGGATTTGCTCCTTCGGCGCCTCCGAGGTGGTCGGAGGACTCTCCCGCACGGGGTCAGCAGCCGCTGTCAGCCTACCAGCGAGGTCAACGCCCGGGCCCTCGAGTGGCCGCCTCCCTGAATGTGCTCTTTTGTAGTGCTTACGGATGAGTTGCGACCAAGTGGAGGGAGAGGGACCGTGCAGACCGACATCGATCCGCGCAACCTGATCGGCCGCAAGGCGTTCGACCGCAATGGCACCAAGATCGGCACCATCGACGAGGTGTACCTCGACGACGCGACCGGCGTGCCGGAGTGGGCGGCCATACGCACCGGACTGTTCTCCCGCGACGCCTTCGTCCCCCTGGAGCCGAGCGAACTGATCGAGGGCGCCCTCCGTGTCCCCTTCGACCGCGCGCTGATCAAGGACGCCCCGGACTTCGGCGTGGGCCGCCACCTCTCCCCCGAGCAGGAGCTCCAGCTCTACCACCACTACGGCCTCGACGTGGCCTCACCTCCTTCGGCCCCGGACCGCGAATTCGGCAAGCTGGCGGGCTCGGAGGAAACCTGATCGTTCTCAGGGGTCCGGGGCGCAGCCCCTTGCCGGTCACTCCTCGACCGACCGAGACGGGCGGGCGGATGGGAAGGATCCGAAACCAAGGGCAACGGATCGGCGGCCTCCAGCGCAGGATCCTCGACAGAGAACGTCCGCACCCGCCCCGGAGCGGACTGCGGCGTCTCAAAACGCACCGTCACCCGCCCCAGCCCACTCCCCTGCACCCACCCGTGCCCGTACTCCGCGTGCCTGACGTCCTGTCCCGCCCGCCAGTGCCTTTCGACGGGCTCCGCCCGCTCCACGACGACCTCGGCCTCGGCCTCCTCCGGCGCCTCCACTGCCCGCGAGGGCATGGCCTGCGCGAACAGATCCTCCTGCGTGTAGTCGGCGAGCCCGGAGACACCCACCCCCAGCAGCCGTACCCCACCCGTGGTGTCCACGGAGTCCAGCAGCCGCGCCGCCGCCTCCCGCACCACCGCCGGATCGTCCGTCGGCCCCCGCAACGTCTCCGACCTGGTCAGCGTCGAGAAGTCGTACCGCCGCACCTTCAGCACGATCGTCCGCCCCGACAGCCCGGCTCCGCGCAGCCGCCCCACGCACCGGTCGGCGAGCCGCTGCACCTCCAGCCCGATCCGCAGCCGGTCATGGATGTCCACGTCGTAGGTGTCCTCGACCGACACCGACTTCGCCTCGCGCTCGGCGACCACGGGCCGCTCGTCGTGGGCCAGGGCCATGGCGTACAGCGCGTGCCCGTGCGCCTTGCCCAGCAGCCGGACCAGCTCGTCCTCGCCCGCTTCGGCCAGCTCCTCGACCGTGGTGATCCCGGCCCTGCGCAGATGGTCGCCGGTGGCCGGACCGACCCCCGGCAGCGTGCGCACCGGCATCGGGGCCAGCAACGCCCGCTCGGACCCCGGCTCGATGACCATCAGGCCGTCCGGCTTGGCCTGCTCCGAGGCGATCTTGGCCAGCATCTTGGAGGCGGCGAGCCCCACCGAGCCCGTCAGCCCGGTGACCGCCCGTATGTCCGCACGCAGCTTGATCCCGGCCAGCCGCGCCGACTCCTCGTCCCAGGCCGTCCCGCCCGCCTCCAGATCCACGAACGCCTCGTCCAGGCTGAGCGGCTCCACCAGCGGCGACAGCTCCCGCAACAGGGCCATGACCTGCTCGCTGATCGCCCGGTACACGGTGAAGCGCGGCACCAGATACGCGGCGTTGGGTGCCAGCCGGCGCGCCTGCGCCATGGGCATCGCCGAGTGGACCCCGAAAACGCGTGCCTCGTACGACGCGGTGGCCACCACCCCGCGCGGTCCGAGCCCGCCCACGACGACCGCCTTCCCGCGCAGGCTCGGCTTGGCTGCCTGCTCCACCGAGGCGTAGAAGGCATCCATGTCGAGATGCAGGATCGTGGGCGCGTTTCTCACATCTCCGATGCTGCACCACGGCACTGACAATGCCCCGCCGCGGACGGGACCGGTGTCAGACCGCCCGGTTGCGGCGCCGCGCCAGCTCGTCCGCGGGGTTGTGCCCGACGAGGGTCTCCCCGGTGTCGATGCGCTCGCCGTGCAGCTGGGAGAGCGCGCTTTCCACGTCCCGCCACACCACACCGACGGCGATCCCGAAGATGCCCTGACCGCCCTGGAGCAGGGCGTGGACCTCGTCCGGCGAGGTGCACTCGTACACCGTGGCGCCGTCGCTCATCAGGGTCATCCGCTCGAGGTCTCGGAAACCGCGTTCCCTGAGGTGCTGCACGGCGGTGCGGATGTTCTGCAGCGAGACCCCGGTGTCCAGGAAGCGCTTGACGATCTTCAGTACGACGACGTCACGAAAGCTGTACAGCCGCTGCGTGCCCGACCCGTAGGCGGGCCGCACGCTCGGCTCGACCAGACCGGTGCGCGCCCAGTAGTCCAGCTGCCGGTAGGTGATGCCCGCGGCCGCGCAGGCCGTCGGGCCGCGATAACCGATCTGTTCCGACCCCATGGACGCCGCCCCTCCGCCGTTCGGCACCACCGTAACCGTAGGCCGCTGCGGGGCGTGATCGACCGCGCTGCTCGGCTGGGGGTACCCCCTGTTCGAACGCAGCTGAGAGCTCGGGGGAGGGTACGGACCGCTCTCCCCGAACCCGCGTCCGGGGGCACCCCCAGCCGTACCGTCGCCGCTGGTTCTCACGCCGACCTCCGTCCTTGACCTGCCCTCACGACGGTAGGCAGTCACCAGGGGTGCGTCAACGATCGCCACACTCGGCACGCCGAGTGATAATCACCCTAGGAGTGGTTTCCCGTGTCCCACCGCGGGGAAAGGCTAGCCGAATGCGTTCGGGGGAGGCCGTAGGACGCTCTCAATGGCCGGTGGCACATGCCCGTGGACCGGGCGCCGTCGCTCACCGGCCGTTCGTCTTCACTGGCTGCTGGTGCCGAAGTCCTCGGGCGAGATCTGGTCGAGGAACTCGCGGAACTTCTCCACCTCGTCCTCCTGCTCGTCCGGGATGGCGATGCCGGCATCGTCCAGCACCGCGTCACTGCCGTAGATCGGCGTTCCGGTGCGCAGGGCCAGCGCTATGGCATCGGAGGGACGTGCGCTGACCTCGACGCCGCTGGCGAAGACCAGCTCCGCGTAGAAAACACCTTCACGCAGATCGGTGATGCGTACTTCGGTCAGCTCCTGGCCCACGGCCTCCAGCACGTCCTTGAACAGGTCGTGGGTCAGCGGCCTGGCGGGGGCCATGCCCTGCTGGGCGAAGGCGATCGCCGTCGCCTCCCCCGGCCCGATCCAGATGGGGAGGTAACGGTCGCCTCCCACTTCGCGCAGGAGCACGATCGGTTGGTTGGAGGGCATTTCGACCCGGACACCTACGACATCGAGCTCGTTCACACAGCAACCCTAGGCCGTGCCCGGGATATTTGGGTAGTCGGGCCGGGAACAGGTGCCCGATCCGGCCGCCGGCGGCCCCGGGCGTTCACGGCAGCCGTACCCCGAGGGCGGTCTGCACCAGTGCCGCGTGCAGTTTCACCGTGAGCGCCGCCAGCTCCTTCGTGCGGGCCTCGGCATGGGCCCTGGTCTGCGGGTTGCGGTGGCGTTTGAGCGGGGCCACCACCTGGTCGACCAGCCCGGCCTCGCGGTCGGCGGCCGCCTTCATCACCCGCAGGTGCCTGGGCTCGATCCCGAACCGGCCCAGTTCGGCGACGAGCGAGGCCACGGTGACCGCCTCGGCGTCGTACGCCCCGTCCTCCAGGGGCGCGATGAGCCCGTACGACTCCCACTCCCTGAGGTCGCCCTCATCGATCTCCGCGGCCGTCATCAGCTCGGTCCTGCCGATCCGGGCCACCGCGGGCGCCGTGGCCTGTTCCGGAGCGTCCTCAGCGGTGCGCTGCCGGCCCACCACGGGCAGCTGGACGGCCTCGCCCCGCTCCATGGCGTCCAAATGCTCGCGGATCACCCTGAGCGGCAGATAGTGGTCCCGCTGCATCCGCAGCACATGCGCCAGGCGCTCGACATCCCCGGCGCTGAACTTGCGATACCCCGATGGGGTCCGCTGCGGCTCGATGAGCCCCTCCGACTCCAGGAAACGGATCTTGGAGATGGTGACTTCGGGGAACTCGTCGCGCAGCACGTTCAGCACCGTGCCGATGCTCATCAGCCCACTGTCCCTGGCGGCGGCACCGCTTCCGGCACCGCCGCTCGGTGTTTGAAGCATGGACCTTCCCTGTGAGTCCCCCCGGACACCGGTCCGGGGGCGGGTCAGATGCCCTGCCGGCTCGCGTAGAACACCAGCCGGTACTTGCCGATCTGCACCTCGTCACCATTCGACAGGGCGACCTGGTCGATCCGCTCGCGGTTGACATACGTGCCGTTCAGACTGCCCACGTCGGCCACCGTGAACGAGCCGTCCGGGGAGCGCCGGAACTCCACGTGCCGGCGCGAGACCGTGACGTCGTCCAGGAAGATGTCGCTCTGCGGGTGGCGGCCGGCCGTGGTCAGGTCGCTGTCCAGCAGGAAGCGGCTGCCCGAGTTCGGTCCCCGGCGGACCACCAGAAGCGCCGAGCCCATCGGCAGCGCGTCCACCGCGGCCTGCGCCTCGGGCGACAGCATCGGCACCTGCGTCTGGCCGGTCACCTCGGAGTCGTAGGCCTCGAGACCGGAGATCGAGATCGTGGACGTCGTCTCGGCGGCACGCTCCGGCGCCACCCCGGGGCGCAGCGGCGCGCCACAGTTGGAGCAGAAGCGGGCGTTCTCCGCGTTGCGGTTACCGCACCTCGTACACACCAGGACCGACATCGACGGATCCTCCTGCGGCTGCCCCGCCGGGGCGTTGGACGCGTACGGACCGGGGGCGAACCCTCCACCCGCACCTGAGGTTGACGGTTGCCCGAAACCTATGCCGCCGGACTGGGCAGGGTCAACCGACGCCCCGCCCTGACCTCCGGAAATGTCGCCGCCCGGACCAGCGACCTGATCCCGGAACAGCGGGCGCCGGCCCTCCGCGTCAGGCTGTGCGCGGTGACGAGCGGTCGCGTTGTCGCTGCCCTCTCGCGCGCTCTTGCGGAACAACTTCGCAAACAACTTCACGGGCGATTCCCCTTGACCGAAACAGACCCGCCCGTGGGGCAGGACGAACCCTGATTGCCTACACCGGCCGAGCCGGACATTCTCACAACGTCCGTATCCACCGGACAGTTTCCACCACGCATCACCCCTTCGATGCGCCGACCCCCCGCAACCTCATGCCCTTGCCGGACGTCCCCCATGCACTGCAGGTTCACTGGGAGGACGACCGAGCGTAGTCAGGCCGCTTCGCCTGCCGCAAGGCGTCGACGACGATCTTGCCCGACTGCTGGACCGTCACCGTGGCCTGCTCCTTCTCCAGTGTCTGCACCACGCCTCCGGGAATGTTCAGCGCCGGCTCGAGGTCCTGCGGCTTGCCGATGACCTTGAAACGATAGGGAGCGTTGATCTTGTTCCCGTCGACGCCCACGCTGTTGCCCGAGTCCGTGAAGTAGGTACCGGCAACCACCCGGACCCCGTTCACCTGGATCGCCTCCGCACCGGCCGCGCGCAGCTCCTGGATCGCGTCGAGCAGCATGTCCGCCTTGACCGTCCCCTTCGTGTCCTCGATCGTCATCGTGATGCCGGGACCCTGCGCCGCCACGGTGCCCGCCAGGATGCCGAGTTGCCTCTCCTTCTCGGCCGTCTGCTTGCGAGCCTCCGCCGCCTGGTCGGAGCTGCTCTGCAGCTCCTGGCGCTGCTTTTCGAGTCCCTGCTTCTCGTCCTCAAGACGCTGAGTACGCGCATCCAGTTCATCGAGGATGCGGACAAGATCCTCCTGGCGGGCGCCGCGCAGCGCGCTGTCGCTGTCGCTGGTGGAGGCCACCTGCACCGCCAGGCCGAACCCGAGGCCGAACAGCAGCAGGGCGACGATGAGTTGGGCCCGGGTCAGCCGCGGCGGCCACAGCCCCTTCACCAGCCGCTGCCGACCGGTCAGCGGCTCCTCCGTCTGCTGCTCCGGCGCCGGCTCCGGAGCCGGCGCGGGCGCGGGCACCTCCTCGGGCAGCTCCTTGCGCAGCCTGTTCTCCGGCTTCGCCGGCTGCTCGTCCGGCACGTTCGGCTCGTTCTGCTCACTCATCGGTGTCACGCCCGGAACACGTGCCGCCGGATCGCCGCGGCGTTGGAGAAGATCCGGATGCCGAGGACGACCACGACACCCGTGGACAGCTGCGCACCCACGCCCAACTTGTCGCCCAGGAAGACGATCAGCGCGGCGACGACCACGTTCGACAGGAACGACACCACGAAGACCTTGTCGTCGAAGATCCCGTCGAGCATGGCGCGCAGACCGCCGAACACGGCGTCCAGCGCCGCGACGACGGCGATCGGCAGATAAGGCTCGACGACCGCCGGAACCTCGGGCCGGACCAACAGGCCGGCCACGACTCCCACGACGAGGCCCAGTACGGCGATCACGATGTGCCCTTCTCAGTCTTGCCGGTGCTCGGCTGTGCTGTGCGTACGATCACACTCGGTGCGGCAGGCAACCGCACGTCACTCTCCGTGGAGATGGTGGCGCGGATGCCGAAGTCCTGCTCCAGCGCGTGCAGATACAGGCCGTCCGCGCTGTTCTGGAACCCGGTGCTCAACCGGCCCCCGTCCCCCACCGCCAGCACCGTGTACGGCGGCACCAGCGGCCTGTTGTCGACCAGTATCGCGTCCCCCGCGGCCCTGATCGCGGACAGGGAGGTCAGCCGCTGCCCGTTGATGGAGACGGCCTCGGCGCCGGACTCCCACAGCCCGTTCACCACGCGCTGCATGTCCCGGTCGCGCACCCGGCCGGTGTCGGAGAACCCGGAGGTCTCCCGCGGGTTGGTGCCGTCACCGCCGGTGCTGGCCTCCTTGGCGTCGTCCACGACGAGCCTGACGCCCGGACCGTGGACCGCCGTGGCGCCCGACAGCACATCCACCGGGTCCGCCGGTGCGCTGCCCCCGCCCGACCTCAGCGCCGCCCGCTGGCGCGTGCTGACGTCGTCCCGGAGCTTGTCGACCGTACGCTCCAGCTTGTCCGCGTTCGCGGTCTCGCTGTCGATGCGGTCGATCAGCTCCTGCCGCTCCTTGGCCACCACCGGGGCCGCTGCCTGCGTCTGTGCCGCCCCGACGGTCACGACCAGCGCCGCGAGGACGAGGCCGGCCGCGAGGCCGAGCTTCGCCCTGAGCGTCTTGGGCAGGCCGCCCTCACCCCGGGACTTCCTGCGGGCGGCGGCCTCGGCATACCCGTCGTCGAGACTGTGGTCCATGACGTTGGTGATCAACGACATGGAGGCGTCCGGGCGCTGCGCCCGCGTGGGGCTGCTCCGAACGGGGGGTTGCTGCGGCATGCCGCACATCGTCGCATGTCGCGAGGAGTACCTCCGAATGGCCCCACCGGCGTGCCGGACAGGCCCCTCGGGGGACACTTGTCCGGCACGCGCGCGTGCGTGGATTCTGCCGTCCGGCGGTCCGGGTTCCCCTGCCTTTCCTTACCGCCCGGCGCTGTCCACGACGGCCGACCACTCGTCCAGCAGGGCCTGCGCCGAGGCGTCGTCGGGGCCCTCGGCCCACAGGTGGGTGACGGCCTCGGCCGGATCGGGCAGCACCATCACCCAGCGCCCGTCCGTCTCCACGACCCGCACACCGTCCGTCGTGTCGACAAAGCGATCCCCAGCCGCCTCGACCACCCGCCGCATGACCAGACCCTTGACGGCCCACGGCGTGGCCAGGTCCCGCTTGAGGACATGCGCCCGCGGGATCCGCGCGTCGATCTGGCTCAGCGTGAGCTGCGTGCGCGCCACCAGCCCGATGAGCCGTACGAAGGCCGCCGTGCCGTCGTAGACGCTGCTGAACTCGGGGACGATGAAGCCGCCCTTGCCGTCGCCGCCGAAGATGGTGCCCTCCTCGCCGCCGACCCGCGTGAGGTCGTCCGGCGAGGTGGTGGTCCACTCGACCTGGGTGCCGTGATACGCCGCCACCTGTTCGGCGATCCGGGTCGTCGTCACCGGCAGCGCCACCCGGCCGCTGCGCCGCTCCGCGGCCACCAGGTCCAGCATCACCAGCAACGCACGGTCGTCCTCGATGATCCGGCCCTTCTCGTCCACGAGCGACAGCCGCTCGCCGACGGGGTCGAACCGGACACCGAACGCGGCTCCCGAGGACGCCACTATCTCGCCGAGCCGCACCAGCCCCTTGCGCCGTATCTCGGCCGTCTCCGTGGGCCGGGACTCGTCCAGACCGGGGTTGATGGTCAGGGAGTCCACGCCCAGCTTGCCGAGCAGGCTGGGCAGCACCAACCCGGCACTGCCGTTGGAGGCGTCGACGACGACCTTGAGACCGGCCTCGGCGATCCCGGTGGTGTCGACGTTCCGCAGCAGTGACCCGGTGTACGAGTCGAAGACGCTCGCCGGGAAGTACAGGTCGCCGATCTCGCCGGGGAACGCCCGGCGGTACTCCTGCCGCGCGAACACCCGGTCCAGCTTGCGCTGGCCGCCCTGAGACAGGTCGGCGCCGTTGCCGTCGAAGAACATGATGTCGACCGAGTCCGGCACGCCCGGCGAGGTCCGGATCATGATGCCTCCGGCGCTGCCCCGCGCCGTCTGCTGCCGGGCCACTGGCAGCGGTACGTTCTCCAGGTCCCGTACGTCGATGGCGCTGGCCTGCAGCGCGGAGATCACCGCCCGCTTGAGCGCACGGGCGCCTCGGGAGTGGTCGCGGGCCGTGGTGACCGTGGAGCCCTTCTTGAGGGTGGTCGCATAGGCGCCGGCCAGACGCACGGCGAGTTCCGGAGTGATCTCCACGTTCAGGATGCCGGACACGCCACGGGCACCGAACAGATGGGCCTGTCCCCTGGACTCCCAGATGACGGACGTATTGACGAAGGCGCCGGCCTCGATGGTCTTGAACGGATAGACCCGGACGTTGCCCTGAACGATCGATTCCTCACCGATCAGGCACTCGTCACCGATGACCGCGCCGTCCTCGATCCGCGCAGCCCGCATGATGTCGGTGTTCTTGCCGACGACACAGCCACGCAGATTGCTGTGCTGCCCGACATACACGTTGTCGTGCACGACCGCCTTGTGCAGAAAGGCGCCGCTCTTGACGACGACGTTCGAGCCGACGACCGTGTGCTCCCGGATCTCCGCGCCGGCCTCGACCTTCGCGTAGTCGCCGATGTACAGCGGTCCACGCAGTACGGCATCAGGGTGCACCTCGGCACCTTCCGCCACCCACACACCAGGGGAGATCTCGAAGCCGTCGATGTCGACGTTCACCTTGCCCTCGAGCACATCGGCCTGGGCCTTCACATAGCTCTCGTGGGTGCCCACGTCCTCCCAGTAGCCCTCGGCGACAAAGCCGTAGATGGGCTTGCCTTCCTTCATGAGCTGCGGGAAAACGTCACCGGACCAGTCGACCGGAACATCGGGTTCGACGTAGTTGAATACCTCGGGCTCCATGACGTAGATGCCCGTGTTGACCGTGTCGGAGAAGACCTGTCCCCAGGTCGGCTTCTCCAGGAAACGCTCGACCTTGCCTTCCTCGTCGACGATGGTGATGCCGAACTCCAGCGGATTGGGCACCCGGGTCAGACAGACCGTGACCAGCGAGCCCTTCTCCTTGTGGAAATTGATCAGCTCCGTGAGGTCGAAGTCGGTCAGGGCATCGCCGGAGATGACGAGGAAGGCATCGTCCTTCAACGCCTCTTCGGCGTTCTTGACGCTTCCGGCGGTACCGAGTGGCTTCTCCTCATTGGCATACGTGAGCTCCATTCCGAGCTCTTCGCCGTCGCCGAAGTAGTTCTTGACGAGCGATGCCAGGAACTGGACGGTAACAACGGTCTCGGTGAGCCCGTGCCTTTTGAGCAGCCGTAGCACGTGCTCCATGATCGGGCGGTTGGCCACGGGCAGGAGCGGCTTGGGCATGCTAGAGGTCATGGGGCGCAGGCGCGTGCCTTCGCCCCCGGCCATCACGACGGCCTTCATGTCGGAAGCGTCCTCCTCCAAGAGACGACGGTCTAGCCGACTTCACCCGTCCAGATTGTCCCGCACTTTTCCACCGCGGGCCATCGTGGCGTAACGTCCGGACAATCGCCGAGCTCAATCGGCCATGGCGTCCGCACGAACCAGACGGCGGACCTGTACCACGTAGAGCACTCCTGCCCACCAGTAGAGCGTTGTACCCCATCCGGCGAACGCCCATCCGAAAACAGCAGCCAGTGACGCGATCCAACCGCTTCCGTCGCTAAGGAGCAGCAACGGGAAGGCGTACATCAAGTTGAAGGTCGCTGCCTTCCCGAGGAAGTTCACCTGCGGCGGCGGATACCCGTGCCGGCGGAGGATGCCCACCATCACCAGGAGCATCAGCTCACGCGCGAGCAGGAGGGCGGTCAGCCAGAGCGGCAGGATCTCCCGCCAGGTGAGACCGACCAGCGTGGAAAGGACATAGAGCCGGTCGGCGGCGGGATCGAGCAACCGGCCGAGACTGCTGATCTGATTCCAGCGCCGGGCGAGCTTGCCGTCGAGATAGTCACTGATCCCGCTGAAGGCCAGCACGAGGAGGGCCCAGCCGTCGCTCTTGGGACCCCCGAACTCGGGCCTGAGGATCAGCCACAGGAAGAGGGGTACGCCGACGAGCCGCGCCATGCTGAGGATGTTGGGGATGGTGAGGACCCGGTCCGTCTGGACACGGGTCTCCTGGACCTCCACCCGGGGGCCTCCTGTGCGAAACGAGCCAACGATGCTCCCTGACCCTACCTCAACGCAAAAAAGCTCCGACCCCTGGGCAAGTGCCCAAGAGCCGGAGCTGTAAAAGGAGTTCGGCGGCGTCCTACTCTCCCACAGGGTCCCCCCTGCAGTACCATCGGCGCTGTGAGGCTTAGCTTCCGGGTTCGGAATGTAACCGGGCGTTT
>NZ_JBSFIH010000090.1:0-20198 GCF_053597455.1 Streptomyces sp. NPDC001393 | reverse complement strand
TCGGCGATCTCCCACAAGCCGTCCGGAACAATCCAACTCCACGTACCCCGCCCCATAGACGGCCCAACGAGCGATCACCACATAGGACACGGTCTAAGGGCACGGCCGGGAAGTGACGAGGGCGAGCAAGCGGTGGTCCACCGCCTGGCGGCTGCCAGGAAGGCGCCGAAGGTTCTGGTGGAGCGGTGCCGGATGGTCGAGCTGAGCTGGGACGGCTGGCTGGTCCCGCAGATCGCTGACGAGGTGAGGTGCAGTCAGAAGACGGTGCGTCGCTGGCTGCACCGCTTCAACCGCTCGGGGCTTGAGGGCCTGGAGGACCTGGGAGGACAGGGCCGCAAGCGAAGGATCACCGAGGCCGAACGCTCCCGGATCATCGCGATGGTCAAGCAGACCCCACCGGGCCGGCTCGAGGTCCAGCCGTCAAACGAGATGTGGGCCGCGGACGAGTCGGGGCCCTCGGAGTGGACCTTGGACGCACTGGCTGCCGCAGCTCAGGACCTCGGTATCGAGGTCAGTCGCTCCCAGGTACGCCGGATCCTGCTGGCCGAGGGCGTGCGCTGGCGGCGCACGCGCTCGTGGACGCGCTCGAGAGATGCGGACTTCGAGGGAAAAGGACGCGGATCGTCGAGCTCTACACCAGCCCGCCCACCGGCGCGACGGTCATCTGCGCCCGACGAGCTCGGCCCGGTGATCCCCCGCACCTTTCCACCGGCGCCGGGCTGGTCACCGGACGGACACCGCATCAAGAACGAGATCGACTACTCCCGCGGACCGGAGAAAACCTGGGTCTACGGCGGCTTACGCGTCCGCGACGGCCAGAAACTCACGATGACAGCAACCTCCCGCAACAGCGCCTTCTACCAGCACTTCCTCCAGCTGGTCGAGGACGCCAACCCCGTCGGGGACATCTACGTGATCACCGACAATCTGTCCTCGCGCAACAGCGTGTCCACCCGGACCTGGCTCGAGGACCATCCCCACATCAGGCACGTGTTCATCCCCGTCGGCGCCTGCTGGCTCAACCTCCAAGAGGGCTGGTGGCGCATCTTCCGCAAGACCGCCCTGGCCGGACGCTCCTTCGGCGACCGCGACCACATCACCCACGCCACCGAAGTGGCCACAACCCAGCTCAACGCCCGTGCCCAACCCTGGATCTGGGGCAGACCCGCACCACCCACCAGGCGTTTACGCCGCCGCTATGTGTACTTCCTTTGAGGAACGCAGCAATAGTAGGACTCCGTTAGGTCTGTCCTCGCCGCTCACGGAGGTCGCGGGACAACTGGGCGCGTCTACCCCACTCGTCTCCGTCGAGGGTTGCGTGCCGACGTAGAGGAGGGTGCTGCCGTCCGGGAGACACCATGCCAAGAAATGGCGGAATCTCCGCTCCAAGGCCTTGGACGCAGCGATGCGCTCGTGGCGCCACGGACCTCGGCATGCCCGCTCCCGCAGCGGCGGCCGACGTGGTGAACCTCGACGTTCCCGCCTCGGGGACGGGAGCCACCGGCGCCCTGGCTACAGCCGAGCGACAAATTTGCCGACGGCACGCCGGTCGGCCATGGCCTGATGAACGCCGGGAACCTCGGCGAGCGGCACCTCAGTCACGGGGTAGGTGAGGTCGCCGGAGTCCAAGAGTTCGAGGACGCGCCGCATGGCTGCGGTCACCCGATCCGGGGCCTTCGCGGTCAGGCCGCTGATTCCCATGCCGCAGAGCGCCACGTTGGCCGCGATCAGCCGGTAGAACGGTGGAAGGTCCTGTGTGCCGCCGGCGGCATTGCCGAACAGCACAATCCGTCCGCCGACGGCCGTGACGGCCAGGTCGTCCTCGATGGCGCCGGGTCCCAATGGGTTCAGGACCACATCAACCCCGGCGGGCGCCACCTCGCGCACCGCATCGCCGAGTGATTCGTCTCGGGCGACGATTGCGTCGTACCCGGCGTCGCGAAGCGAGTCCGCGCGGCCGGCGCTGCTGACAGTGCCAATTAGGCGTGCCACTCCATAGAGCGGGGCCAACCGCGCGATCGCTGTCCCTACCCCGCCTGCCGCCGAGTGCACCAGTACGGTCTCGCCGGGAACGACGCGGGCTGAGTCCGCGAGCAGCAGCACCCCGGTGGTGAGTACGATGGGCACTGCGGCCGCAACGCGCAGGCCGACGCCGTCCGGTACGGGCACCGTTAGGTCCACTCGGGCGGTCGCGACCTCGGCAAGCCCTCCTTGGCCGACGAAGGCGGTGACCCGCTGCCCGGGAACGAGACCGCTGACGCCATCGCCGACCCGGCGAACCCTCCCGGAGACCTCCATGCCCGGTGTCACAGGCCAGCTCGACACCCATTCGGGGTCGCCCCGGCGCTGCATCAAATCCTTGAAGTTGATGCCCGCATAGGCGACGTCGATGCTGATCTCGCCCGCTTTGGGTTGAGGTTCTTCGACCTGGCAGATCTCCGTCCGGTCAGCTGTCATCGAGGGGCCTGTCAGTACCAACGCGCGCATTTCGCACATCCTTTCGATGCTCGTCGCACGCCGACTGTCTCTGCCACCGGCCAAAAGGTGCTCGGCCTTCCCCTGCGGCCGAGAGCGTGCCGTGCCCCGTGATCGGCGTGCAAGTGCCATTCGGGGCGGGAGAGTCCAACTCGTCCAGAGCGGCAAGACCACGGATATGGCGAGTTCAAGGGCGACGCTACCATCGTTGCTGGTCGCTCAACTGGGCCTTGGTCGTCCTGCACCACGTGGCAGGCGACAGCCGTGCCTCGGTCTTCTTGCGGTAGAGCTGTACAGCGTTTGTAACGCCTTCGTTCCTGCGCCGGCGCAGGTGACCGACGTACGGATCGACGATGCGTGCCCCGCTGGAAGCGCTTGGCCGCGCCGACCGACGGCGGCCCACGGAGATTCCGGGTCACGTGGGACACCGTCAGCCCTGATCTCCTCAGCGTTCGACTCCGCTCGAGACGTCCAACCTCCGGATCGTCCTCGCGCGCGCCGACGACCGTGCGTCCATCGTGGGCGCGAGCCAGCTCGTATGCCAGCACATACTCTCGCCGGACGGGGTGGAGACCGAACTCACAAGCGCGGTCAGCGCCGGATGATCTCTCTGCCTAAACCTCACAGCAGCCTCAACGCCCTGAGTCATCGGTCCACGCAGGGTGGCGGACCGATGACTCAGTTGCTCAGCTCACGGGAGAGTCACTTCAGGGCTTCGACGGGCGGCAGTCCGACGAACTCGCGATAGGTGCTGATCGTGCGGTAGAGCCCGTCCTCCATGCTGAAGCGCGGCGCGATGCCCAGCACCTCCTTCGCCTTGGAGGCGTCGTAGCGAAGGGCCCAGTTGGTTTCCGCGCCGGCCTTGAGGCCGGCGGCTTCGCCACCGTCGACCAACTCCATGTCGGCATCCGGAAGGACCTTGCGAACGAACTCGAACGCCTCGCGGATGGGCCGGTAGTCGCCGGCCGTCACGAAGCTCTCGCCGCCGCCGTTGCGAGACGCCAGTGCGGTGAGGAAGGAACGTGCGACGTCTTCGATGTAGTGGAAGCCGAGGCTCCGGTCGCCGAACGGCACGACCGACGGCCCTATTCCGCGTGCCGGGTTCTCGACGAGGTTCACGAACCACGTGTTCCCGCCCCCACGGCCGGCCTTGACGTGCTCGCCGAAGCCGTAGACCTTGCCGAGCCGGAGCCCGACGACATTCAGGCCGGAGTTCACGTGGTAGCGGCGGGCGATCTGCTCCACGAACGCCTTTGTGCTGCCATAGGTGGACCGGGGATCGAGCACGCTGGTGTCGTCGATCCCCCCCGAAGGGGTGATGGAACGGGGCCCGTAGACGTTGATAGAACTTGCCCAGACGACGCGTTCCACCTTGTTCTCGACAGCCGACTCGAAGACATTGATGCTGCCGCCGACGTTCACCTCGATCGCGCGCGGAATGTTCAGTTCGGAGGCCGCTGCCACCAGCGAGGCCAGGTGGATGATGCGGGTGACGCCGTGCGTCTTGATCGTGCGGCTGAGGAGGTCGCGATCGCGGATGTCGCCGACGACGACGGTGACCCGCTCCCAGCCGCGGTTCCCTACGAGGTAACGAGCGTTGTCGATGTCAGGGTACTCGCCGGTGCCGTCGGGGTTTCCGCCGAAGAGCCCGTACAGGACGATGTCTTCGCCGGCCTCGACTAGGTCACGCACGATGTACCCGCCGACGAAACCGATACCGGTCACGAGCACTGACATGAAGATCCTCCTGTGCGTTGCGCGGGCTGCTCGATGGATCGGCAGTGCGCCGGAACAAGGCCGAAGCGCGTCACGCCGACGTCGAGCCCGGCTGGAAGTGGAACGGCTCGGTCGCTGCACGGTCGTAGGCGAACTCATCCGGAATCCGCGGTCGCTGCGAGTCGACGGACTCGACCGGGGGCACGGTCACGAAGTCCGCGAGGTCCGCCTGGCGCGTCATGTTCCAGTAGTCGAGCAGCCGCCACGGGCTGTTCGTGACGATACGACCGCGGGAGTTGCGGAAGTAGGTGGACATACCCGGGTGGCTCCAGATCATCTTCTGGTGCATCGCCTGGATCTTCTCGTTGTACGCGTCGTACACGTCGCTCCGGCACTCGATCTCGCGAAGCGCGTGACGGGCCATCTGGCGAAGGGCGGACAACACGTAGTCGATCTGGCACTCCACGGTGAAAATGAAGCTGCCGCCATGTCCGAGTGCGGTGTTCGGGCCGTAGAGCATGAAGAAGTTCGGGAACTGCGGTACGACGGTGCCCAGGTAAGCGCGGGAGTCATCGTCGTCCCAGGCCTCGCGGATCGTCGTGCCGCCCCGGCCCACCACCTGTACCGGCGAGAGGAACCGGGCCACGTCGTATCCGGTGGCTACGATGAGGACGTCGGCCTCGTGCTCCTCGCCACTCGCGCTCCTGAGCTTGTTGCCGTCCACGGCGGCGACGCCCTCGTCGACCAGCGTCACATGGGGCTTCTTCAGCGCCTTGTACCAGCCGTTGTCGAGCAGCATGCGCTTCCCGAACGGCGGGAAGGTCGGGGTGACCTTCTCGATCAGGTCCGGGCGATCGGCCAGCTGGTCCTTGATGTAGCGCGTGAAGACCTCGCGGTGGCCCTCGTTCGTCGCGTTGATCGAACGCTCGGGATGCTTCCAGTCGGGGTCCTTCTGAAGCGCCTCGTGTACCTGGCTGTCGAAGATCCAGCTCAATCGCAACCGGTACAGCCACTGGTAGTGCGGCACTTCGCGCAGCAGGAACCGCACGGGGTCGGGCACCGGCTTCCTGAACTTCGGGAACGGCGCCGCCCACTGGCGCGATCTCTGGAAGATGGTCAGGGAGCCGACGATGTCGGAGATGGCCGGCACGAGCTGCATGGCGCTCGCGCCGTTGCCGATGACGGCGACGCGCTTGCCCTCCAGCTCGATTGCCGGGTCCCACTTGGAGGTGTGGACGACCGGCCCGTCGAAGTCGTGGAGGCCCGGGATGTCAGGCCACTTGGGCGTGGTGAAGCCGCCCACCGCCGACACCACCGCGTTGGTGACCAGCGTCTCCTCGCTTCCGTCGGAGCGCCGCAGAAGCGAGTGCCAGGTGTGGCTCTTCTCGTCGTAGCGTGTGGTGACGCACTCCGTGCCGAACCGGACCTCGTCCAGGACCCGAGTCTCCTTGGCGACCCGCTGGAAATAGCCTTCGACCTCCCCCTGGAGCGGGAAGAACGTGGTCCAGTCGCCGTCGGCGAAACTGTACGAGTACAGGTGACCGGGGGTGTCCACGCCGCAGCCCGGGTAGTGGTGCGAGTGCCACACACCGCCGGCCTGATCCTGCTTCTCGATGATCGTGTAATCCACCCCGGCCTGCCGGAGCCGGAACGCCGCGGCGATGCCCGACATGCCCGCCCCGATGATCAGCACCTTGAAGCCCTCGGGCAGTTCGATGGGTTCCGGTGCCGCCCCGGAGTACTTCTCGAGTTTGTGGAGCATGAGCTGGGCGTAGTCAGCCGGGATGGGTTGAGCCTCCGACACGGTCAGCATCTTGATCAGCTCGTCGGCCGTCGGCCGAGGCTTCGCGATCCGGCCGCTCTGCTTCCACGCGACGATCGCCTCGAGCGCGGCCGAACGGACCTCTTCCTGGATAGGGGGCAGGAGGCCGCCCGAGTCGTTGTCGTCCCAGCGGCTGGCCTCGGGGGTGAACGGGGGGAGGAGCCAGCGCTCCTCACCGGTGAACTGGTAGAGCAGGAGGAGCAGCGTGGGGATGTTCGCGGAAGGAAGTGCCTCGGCAAGTTCCTTGCGAAAGAGCTCGATTTCATCGTGTGCGCGGGGCATCGTCCTTCTCTTCCGTCCTCGTTATCATGCACGATAGATAAAATATTGTTTGCCTGACCGGTGCGGTTCGTCGTTGTTCGGCGCCGGGGTCTCTAGGTCAGGGAGTCGGCGATCGCCGGCGAGATGCCGATGGACTTCAGCTCGACGAACGGATCGAGGCCTTCGGGGCCGAACTCGCGGCCCAGACCGCTGTACTTGACGCCGCCCATCGGCGCCTGGAAGCCCGCCGGGTTGCCGTTCAGCTCGACCGTTCCGGTCTCCAGGCGTGCCGCCACCGCAAGGCCGCGTTCGATGTCGGCGGTGAACACCGCGCCGTTGAGCCCATACGTCGAGTTGTTGGCGATCGCGATCGCCTCCTCCTCGCTGGTGTAGGGGATGACGGCGACGACCGGGCCGAAGATCTCCTGCTGTGCGATGGTCGCGTCCGGGTCCACGTCCGCGAACACCGTCGGCTCGACGAACCAGCCCCGGTCGATGTCCGGTCGCCCGCCTCCGCGGACCAGCCGGCCGCCTTCGGCCTTTCCGGTCTCGATATAGCTCTCCACCCGGCTGCGCTGCCGCTCGGTCACGAGCGGGCCGATCTGCGTCGCCTTGTCGCGCGGGTCGCCGATGACCATCGTGTCGAGCATGCCGTTGAGCCGGTCGATGAACGCGCCCTGCAGATCGGCGGGAACGACGAGACGCGTCTTGAGGGTGCAGATCTGACCGTTGTTCCGGAAGCTGCCCATGCGGAGCGCTTCGACCGTGTGGTCGAGATCCGCGTCGGGGAGGATGACAGCCGCCGATTTCCCACCGAGCTCGAGAGTCACTCGCCTGAGGTCCTTGCCGCATACTTCGGCGATGCGCCGGCCTGCGGCACTGGATCCGGTGAACGTCACCTTGGCGACGTCGGCGTGGCTGATCAGATACTCGCTGACGTCTCGATCTGCGGGAACGATGTTCACGACGCCCGGGGGGAATCCGGCCTCTTCGACCAGTCGCGCCACGACATACGCGTCGAGGGGGGTCTCCGGGGACGGCTTGAGCACGATGGTGCACCCCGTGAGCAGAGCCGGGCCGAGCTTCTGCATCGTGAGCGAGAGCGGGACGTTCCATGGAACGACTCCGGCCACCACGCCGACCGGCTGGCGAAGAACGAGCGCCTGGCCGTACTCGGAACGCCGGACCGACCGGAAGGGATACCGGGACGCGGCCTCGATATAGCCTTCGAGGATCCGAACCGGGTTCACCACCTGAATCGCACGCGACTGCGAGATGGTACAGCCCATCTCCTCGGTGATGACCCGGGCCAGTTCGTCGGAATGCTTCACGAGAAGGTCGCGAAGCCGCTCCATGAGAGCGATCCGGTCTTCGAGAGTCGTGGACGCCCATGGGTGGGAGATCAGCGCTGCCTGAGCCGCTGCGACCGCGCGGTCGATGTCTGCGCGACTCCCCGCCGGAACCGTGGCAATGACTTCCTCGGTAACGGGGGAGATGACCTCGATGCGATCGTGGCCGGCGGGGGTCACCCACTCGCCTCCGATGTAGAGCCGGTCGTGGCTGGTCACTGCGCCCTCGGCCATCGTGAACCTCTCGATGAGATGTGTGCCGGTCCCATGGACCGATACGCGTCGACGGCAACGCGAAGCCGCCAGGTCAAGGATCCCTGGACATGGGCAACGGTCCGTCTCGGGTGAGACGCGGCGTTGCATCGCTAGGCGTTGACCCTGAACTAACCGTATATTATATTTGAGAGGCCCTGCCTGCAAGACCCGGAAGCAGGGTGGTGCTCACCAAGGACCGGTTCCCATGCAGCCGATTGTGCTCCACGATGGTCGAGAGGTGAAGCTCGAAACCGTCGACGAACACCGGCTTTGGATGGGTCGCCATCGGGCCGGGGCGCTGCTGATCGTGGGGTACGAGCCGTTCGGTCGTAGGTGCGTCAGCACCGGGGTCCGGAGCCGGGTACTCCTGCGTTCCGATGAGCCGAACCGTCGCTGTCTCCTTGACTCGCTGCCGTGTCGCTCAAGATGCCGTGACTCCGGGGCCGAACATTCCGGACGCGTGCCATCCGACTCTGTAGGGCGGGGCTTTTCACCTCGTCGTTGCGGCCTACGCGACCTCTGCACCGTCTGCCGGGCCTCGCGCCCTTGACCAGAAACGGAAGCCCCGATGTCCCACCCCGAACGAACCCGAGTCATCGTGACCTCCACTCGGCCCGACCGTGAGTCCGAGTTCGATGTGCAGGTGCACGAAGCGCATACCGAGCATGACGCGGGTGGCAACCCGGTCTTCACCGTTACGCAGCTGTGGGGGACGAAAGACGGCATCGCCACGGTCGGTCCCGGTGAGAATCCGGAGCAGGTCAGCGACCCTTGGTTCCCGGGACCCGGCGGGACACGGTTCCGGTTCTTCACGTTCATGCCCAACGCTTCCGGGGAGGGCGAAGGCGAGACGACCCCTCAGCTCCAGGACGCCACGATCGACGACAGTTCTGGCTTTGTCGACGCCTTCGATCCGGATCGGCCGGGCATGCACATATCCGATTCGATCGACTTCGTCCACGTGCTCTCGGGTGAAGTGATCATGGAGCTCGAACGCGGAGAGATCACGGCCAAGGCCGGTGACGTGGTCATCATGCGCGGTGGCTGGCACAACTGGCGGAACGAGACCGACCAACCGTGCACCGTTGCCTCCGTGATGGTGGGAACGTACCGGAAGGGCTGATCACATCTTCTCGGCTGAGCTGCGGGTGTTCATGGACGAGTCCGCGAACAAAGTCCTCGACGGATCCTGCAGCCCGCGCTGTGCGGCGGCCTTGCAGGGCGGTCGGCTGTGGCGGACCGCGCTTCCCGCCGTCGTGTCTTCGCCCGGAGCTGTGAACCCGGAGCTGTGAAGCGGACGGGCGCGGTGTTCACTGATCCGATCAGTCGGTCTTCTCGCCCCAGAGGCCGCGCTCGGCCAGGATGTCGATGAGTCGTGACCCTTGGCCCAAGATGTGCTCGGTCATGAGGCGGCGCGCGAGCTCCGGGTCACGCTTCTGGAGCGCCTTCAGCAGCTCAGGATGTTCGGCGCCCGTCTGCTTGGGGTTGCCGGCGGCATAGTAGCGACCCGGCAGGTTGGCCATGATCGTGTCGAGGAGCAGGACGAGCCGGTGGGACTGAGCGGCCCGATTCACCTCGCGGTGAAACTCGAGTCCGAGTTCGGGGATGAGCTCCCAGTCCCCCGACGTCACTGCCGTCGCGTACTGCTCGATATTGACCTTGAGGCGCTCTATCTGGGCGTCGGTGATCTTCTCGGCAGCCCTGGCGGCGAGTTCGCCGGCAATCTGTGCCTGCGCCCAGAACAGGTCGGTGATGTCCTGCGGGGTGATCGGCGCGACCACGAAGCCCCGGCGGGGAAGAAGGTTGACGATGCCCTCGCTCTTCAGGGCGAGCAGTCCCTCCCGTACCGGCGTCTGACTGACGCCGACCGCCTCGGCGATGCGTTCGATCCGGAGGAACTCGCCCGGCCGGACCTGCCCCGAGATGATCAAGTCCCGGACATAGGCGGCGACCTCTTCCGGCAGCTGCTTGCGCGCACCCCCGCTGCGGCGAGGCAGCGGCGAGCCGTTCGAGGCGGCGTCCACGTTGATCATCCTCCATGCCCGCGTGGAATGTTTCATATATCGGCGTGCTGCCACTCTAGGGCATGGGCAATGTTGCGGCGATCAGCCTTCGACAACCCATGGACACTAATTAAATATAATGTATAGCATCCTTCTGGCGGTGCGCGCTCGCCCTTGATCGTGAGCGTGACAGTGACCTGGCATCGAGGCCGAACACCTCGTTGCTTGCCGTGATCGGCTACAGGCACTGCGGTCCCGGACGTGGGCACACGAGTAGGTCGACACTCGTCGACCGGACACGTCCAACGTAGCGAACGCATAGGAGGACCAATGAATCCCACGTACGACTTCTCGGGACAAGTCGCCCTCGTGACAGGTGGGGCTTCGGGTCTGGGGCTTGCGACGGCGCGTCAGTTCGCTGACTCGGGAGCGGCCGTCGTGATCGCGGACGTGAACGCAGAGGCCGTCGCCGTAACGGAGCAGGCCCTCAAGGACGCCGGGCACCAGGTGCTCGGCGTCATCTGTGACGTCTCCGACGAGGCGCAGGTCGAGGCGATGGTCCGGAAAGCCGTGGAGAACTTCGGCCGGCTGGACGTGGCCTTCAACAGCGCGGGGATCATCACGCCGTCGATAGACACGGCGGACGAACGGGCAGAGGACTACGACCGCGTCAACGCGGTGAACGCCCGCGGCATATGGGCATCCATGAAGCACGAGCTCAGGCAGATGCGCAAGCAAGGCAGCGGAGCGATCGTGAACTGCTCCTCTCTGAGCGGCCTCGTGGGTGCTCCCCGGCGTACCACTTACCATGCGGCAAAGCACGCCGTCATCGGTCTCACCACAAGTGCCGCCGTCGAGTACGCGTCTCAAGGTGTCCGGGTCAACGCCGTGTGTCCCGGCACGTTCGACACCCCCATGGTCGACGACCTGATCGCGAAGGGGGACCTCGTCCTGGCCGACTCCTTGGCCGAGGCGCCGATCGGCCGGATCGGCCGGCCGGAGGAGGTCGCGTCGGCCGTGCTGTGGCTGTGCAGCCCCGGAGCCAGCTATGTCGTCGGGGTCGCCCTCCCGGTCGACGGCGGCTACGTCGCTCACTAGGGGACCGATGGACAAGCTCATTGCACAGGAGGCCCCGTGAGGCTGGTCGGACTGACGCCGGACCAACTCGACGGACCGCAACGCGATCTCTACGAGCAGATCGTCTCCGGTCCTCGAGCCGCTGGTCCTCAGCACTTCCCCTTGGTCGACGGCAGGGGAGCGCTGACCGGGCCGTTCGGCGTCATGCTGCATGTTCCCGAAATCGGCCTCACTCTCCAGGAGCTCGGGGCCGCGATTCGCTATCGGACCTCCCTGAGCCCGCGTGTCCGCGAGCTCGCGATCCTGAGCGTCGCCGCGGCGACGTCCTGCGCGTTCGAGGCCTACGCTCACGAACGGGTCGGTCGCGCGGCGGGACTGACCGAGCAGGAACTCGAGAGCCTCGCACGCGGCACGTTCGCAGCGGCAGATCCGGTCGAGGACGCGGCGTACCGGCTGTGCGAGTTGCTGAACCAGGACCGGTTCCCCGTGGACGAACCAGAGTTCCGCGATCTGCGCACGGCACTCGGTGAGACATCGCTGATCGAACTGGTCGTTCTCGTCGGCTACTACCGGACCCTGGCTCAGCTGCTCAACCTCTTCGATGTCGGAGTGCCCCAGGAAGACTGAGCCGCCTGCGCCGGATCACCGCCTGACGGTCATCACCGGCGCACCCGGGGACGCATGTTCGGAACCTCGGCGAACGCGACTCGTCGACGGGCCTGGCAGGTGGGAGCCGACCGGATGTCCGGGTGGCTCCCACCTGTGCCCGGGCTCAGGAAGACGACATCCTCACCGTGCCGGCGACGACATCCAAGTCTGGGGTGGGCGAGTCGTTGTCGCAGCGAACTCGCCCGCGCCACAGAGGTGGGCCGGAGCAGTGGATCGCTCATTGCCGATGCGTCCACAGAATGAACGCCCCGCGTATGCTGCTCGCATGGAAGGTGCGGTCGATGTCGTGGGTCGGGTCAGCGGGTTGCTGCGCGCCCTCTCCACTCATGAGCCGGCCGGGGCGACGACGACGGTCATCGCACGTGATGCCGGGCTGGCTCGGCCGACGGCGCATCGACTGCTCAGCTCCATGAGCTCGGAGGGCCTCACCGATCGGGACGATGACGGCAATTGGCATCTGGGCCCAGAGATCTATCTGCTGGGTCTTGTCGCGAGCGGCCGCCACGACGCGACCGAGACGGCACGCCCTGCTGTACGGCGATTGGCGCATGAAACGGGGGAGAGCGCCTTCTTCTCGGCTCGCCGGGGCGACGAGACCGTGTGTCTGCTGCGCGAGGACGGCAGCTTCCCCATCCGGTCACACGTCCTCTACGAGGGCATCCGGTTTCCTCTCGGCGTCGCCTCGGCCGGGCTTGCGATCCTGTCGTTCCTGGACACACGCGAACAGAGCCGGTACCTGCGCGACACCGATCTGACATCGGCCTACGGCGATGCGCACAGCCGCGACCGGCTGATGGAGCAGATCGAGCGAACCCGGCGCAACGGGTACGCCGTCAATCCTGGACTCATCGTGCCCGGAAGCTGGGGAATCGCAGCCGCTGTCTTCGATCGGCAGGGCTCGCCGCGCTGGGCGCTCAGCATCACCGGTATCGAGGCCCGCCTTGGAGCACCGCGACAGCAACAGCTCGGGAAGCTGCTGCTGGAGGAGGCCCACGCGCTGTCGCAGCGGATCGGCAGGCAAGGACGGCAGTAGAAGCGCGAGCAGCCGCGCAATCGGCTGCTGCACGAACCCCCGCGCCCGTCGCCGCGTCCGGCGTTTTTCCGTGGTATTGCAAGCATATTGACGACCAGGGGACGCAGAAGTAGCGTTTCACATATCATATATTCCTCTCTGGGTTCGGACTGCCCGCACGGCCTGGAGACGGTGTGCAAAGGAGACGACAGGTGTCCTTCTCGGTGGATCCGGAGATCGCTGAAGGCGTCGAGACCCTGTTCAAGCATTTCGGCGAAGTGGAGCCCATGGCCGTCGGCGACGTCGCTTCTCGCCGCGCCGTTTTCGACAGAATGCAGCTGACGATGTTCGCACAGCTGCCGATGCCCGACGACGTCACCATGAGGGACTACGAGACCACCGCCCAGGACGGTGCTCGGATCGTTCTGCGGTGGTACACGAAGGATGGAGCTGCCCCGGGATCGGCTGTGCTGTACGCCCACGGCAGCGGGATGATCGCCAGCAGGATGGAGATCTACGACGGTCCCGTCGCCCGGTACGTCTCGGCCACGGGTGTGCCGTTCCTGTCGGTCGCCTACCGCAAGGCGCCCGAGTTTCCGGCTCCGATCCCGGTGACGGACTGCTATGCCGCACTGCAGTGGCTCGTCGCGAACGCGCCCGAGCTGGGGGTCGATCCCGACCGCATAGCCGTCATGGGAGACAGCGGAGGCGGTGGCATCGCAGCGAGCCTCGCCATCTACGCACGCGACCACGCGGGGCCTTCCATCGCCAAGCAGATCCTCATCTACCCGATGCTCGACGACCGCAATACGACGCCCGATCCCGGGTTCACGACCTGGATCCCGTGGGGCTACGACGACAACATCACGGGCTGGAGCGCATTGCTGGGTCCGGCGGTAGGCGGCCCGGACGTGACCCCCTACGGTGCCGCGGGACGGTTGGAGGACTTTTCCGGACTCCCGCCCGCCTACATCGAGGTGGGCGAGCTCGACATCTTCCGGGACGAGGACATCGCCTACGCCCAGAGGCTCTACGCCGCCGGCGTCAGCACCGAGTTGCACGTCGTTCCGGGTGCGCCCCACGCGTTCGAGGCCTTCGTACCGACGGCCGGGATCTCCCGGCGGGCAGCTGAGATTCGGCATCACGTCCTGAGCTCCATCTGACAGCACGGTCTGCACATCGGCCACAGTTCCCCCGGCTCGCGCCCTCTCCACCAGCGCGAGTCGGGGGAACTGCCGCTGGACTCATGTGAGCCGTGCGTCCAGACCGCCGCCGGTCGCACCGTCGACGACTTCGAGCGAGCCACCGCTGGGAAATACGTCGTCCGTGGCGGGGACCCTTTACAGGTTCCCCGCCACGGACGACGGTTGTTCCTCGGCGAAGCGAAGGCGCCGTACTACCGCAGTGACTGGCGACGAGTGAAGTAACCGTCGAGACCGACGGCAAACACCAGGATGAGCGCTTTGACGACGTTCTCCGCGTAGGTGGACACGCCCAGCAGGCTCATCCCGTTGTCGATGGTGCTCAGCAGGAACGCTCCGAGAACGGCTCCCTGAATGGAGCCGATACCGCCGCGGAGCGAGTTGCCACCGATGACGGCGGCTGCGATGGCGACCATCTCGATGTTCATCCCGGAATCCGCTGTCGACGTCCCGACGCGAGCGAGCAGCATGACGCCGGCGACGCCGTAGATCGCCCCCATCAGCAGGAAGCCGGCCATGACGGTGCGCGGCGCGTTGATGCCCGCGTACACCGCTGCGTCGCGGCTGGAACCCAGCAGGAATGCCCGGCGTCCGAACTTGGCCACATTGAGGAGCAGGCCCAGGATCAGCATGACAACAGCGATCCACAGGATCGCGTTCGGCAGACCGGCGTCACCGTAGGCGATCCAGAGCAGGAGCAGCGCCGCCAGCACCGCTCCGGCCACCGGCGTGGCGATCGCCAGCACTCGCGCCCGGCCGGTGACCGCGGCGTGGGAGGTCTTGACCACCGCCCGCCAGGCAACGATCGCCACCAGCGCCACTCCGAGCGCCCCAGCGATCGCGTGCGGTGTCCTTCCCTCCGTCATGGAGCTGAAGTCGGGATGGACGGGACCGATCGCGGCCGCGTCGGTCCACAGCAGGCCGACGCCGCGCCACAGGAGCAAGCCACCCAGCGTGACGACGAATGCGGGTACTGCGAGAGCCGTCACGACGATGCCCTGGACCAACCCCATGGCGAAGCCGACCGCGAGCGCGGCCAGGATGCTGGGTATCAGCCCCCAGCCCGCCAGCTGGCACTTCGCCGCGACGAGACCCGTCAGGAAGATGGCGCTTCCCACCGAGAGATCGATCTCTCCCATGATGATCAGGATCGCCACCCCGGACGCCGCCACCGCGACCACGGCAGTCTGACGCAGCAGCAGGGACGCGTTGGTCGGCGTGACGAACAGGCCTCCGGAAGCCTGGTGGAAGTACAGGATGAGGACGAGGGCGGCCACCGCCAGGACCGTCGTGCGGGCGGTCAGGATGCGGAGAGCGGTGCTTTTCACTCCGCGTTCCTTCTCCGCCGCGGGCTTGTCCTGCGAGGCGCGCGTCGCAGGTGCATGGGTGGTCATGTCGATGAGGCTCCCGTCGCGGCCGACAACAGATCGTGGGCACTGGCTTCCCGTGAGAACTCGCCTTGCAGCCGGCCCTTGTACATGACGAGGATGCGATCCGACTCGGTCAGGATCTCGTCCACGTCGCTGGAAATGAGCAGGACACCGACGCGCGACTGCTGCGCGATGTTCCTGACCAACTGGTAGATGTCTCGCCGGGCGCCGATGTCGACGCCGAGTGTGGGCTCATCCAGGATGAGCACCTTCAGATCATCGACGAGGCACCTGCCGAGGAGCACCTTCTGCTGGTTGCCGCCACTGAGCGCTTCGATCGGCAGCTCGGGGCGCGGGGGCCGAACCCCGAGCCGGCCCATGAGGTCGTCCGTTCGCCGACGCTCCTTGCGCTTGTCGATGAACCAGCGCATCCGACCCACGTCGCTGAGCATCGAGGCGGTCATGTTATTGGCGACCGACTGCCCCGGAAGCAACCCTTGCGACTTCCGGTCCTCTGCGAGCAGTGACAAGCCGCGACGAACCGCCTCGTGCGACCGCTTCGGCAGGCCCGCCGAGCCGGCGATGTCGCAGTGCCCGGTGACCTTGCCGGGCCAGACACCATAGAGCGCACGCGCCAGCTCCGTGCGGCCGGCGCCGACGAGTCCGTAGAGTCCGACGATCTCACCCGGGTGGACGTCGAGGTCGACGCCGGCCACGCGAGTGCGCTTGCTGCCGTCGGCGGCGAAGACGTTCAACCCACGCACGCTGAGCACCGGCTTCTCACCGGGCACGCCGACCGGGCGCTCGGCGAGGGCCTGGCGGGATTCCAGCGTCTCTCCGAGCATCGCGCTCACGAGCTCCGGCCGGGACGGGATCTCGTCGTACTCCGCCACCAGCGCGCCGTTGCGCAGGACCATCGCGCGGTCGGCGATTCGGTCCAGCTCGTCGAGCCTGTGTGTGATGTAGCAGATGCCGAGCCCGGCCTGGCGGCACTGCCGTAGCCGCTCCAGAAGGACCTCGGTCTCCGCCTCGGTCAGCGCGGCCGTGGGCTCGTCGAGGATGAGGATCTTCGCCGAGCGGTGGATCGCGGCGGCCAGGACGGTCAGCCTGCGCTCCGAGGGTGTCAGAGCGGACGCCGCAAGGCGCGGGTCGACCTTCAGGTCGAAGAGGGCGAGAGCTGCTCGCGCCTGCGCGAGGGTCTGGCCCTTGTCGTACAGGCCGAAGCGCCCGGGCAGATGAGCCGAGAACATGTTCTCCGCGATCGACAAGTGCGGTACGACGTGGAGTTCCTGCGGCACCAGCACGACGCCGGCTTCTTCACCTGCGCGCAGCGACGCGAACTCGCAGCGTTCGCCGGCCAGTTCGACAGTGCCCTCGTAGTCGCCGTGGCCGATGACCCCGGCGAGGATCTTCATGAGTGTCGACTTCCCGGCACCGTTCTCTCCGGCGATGGCCAGCACCTCGCCGGCGCGGACGGTGATGTCGACGGCCTTGAGCACGGTGGTACGTCCGTACGCCTTCTGCAGGCCGCGTCCGATCAGGAGCGGCGCCGCGCCGGCCGCCACACCACGGTCGGCGGGCAGAGCGCTGGTGTCAGCCACAGTTGCTCCTTCCAGAGCCGAAGACCTCCCGCTCGGTGACCCATCCCTTGGGAGCGACCCCATGGATGAAGTGACACAGGTTGTTCTTCGTGATGCTCGTAAGCTGCACATAGTCGGTCCTGGTACCGTCGACCACGGCGTCGGGTTCGGGGAGCTTCTTGCCCGTGCCGATGTCATGCGCCAGGTCGGCGGCATCCCGTGCCATCTGGTCGACCGGAGTCCAGATCGTCTCTCCCTGCCATCCCTGGGCGATGTACGTGAGGCTGGGCTTGGTGGCATCCGTTCCGGTCACCCACACCTGGCCCGGCTTCTTGCCGGCCGACTTGAGCGCCTGGACCACGGCCTGTGCCCCCTCGTCCCACATCACGACTATCGCGACGATGTCCGGGTCCTTCTGCAGTGCCGCCTCGGCTGCCTTCTGTGCGGCCGCAGAGTCCCAGCCGACGATGTTCTTGTCGTATACGACGTGAATCCTCGGGTTGTGCAGCAGAATCTTGTCGTACGCCTTGGACATGTCGTTCTCGGCGACCGTGGCCTTGTCGCCGCGGATAATGGCGTACTTGCCGGACGGCTTGGCGGCCAGTGCCGACTCGGCGTGCAGCTTGCCGTTCACGTAGTTGTCGCGCTCGATGTGGTAGCTGACGGGAGCCCCCACAACGCGCCGGTCGTAGGTGATGACCTTCACGCCAAGGCCTTCGGCCTCCCTCACGAGCGGCGCGGCAGCCGCGGCGTCGACGGGCATCAGCACGAGGACTTTGATGCCTCGCTGCAGCATGCTTTCGACCTGGCCGGCCTGCGTGGCTACGTTCTCCTGGGCGAAGTTGAAGATGACCTCGTCACCGTTCTTCTCCGCCTCCTGTTTGAGGATCTTCGTTTCGAAAGCTGTTCGCGCCTGAGCCTGTGACGGGAAGGCGGCTCCGATCAGAACGCCTTTGCGGGAAGCGCCGGCGGCACTTACGCCGCAGGCGGTGAGCAGCAGAGAGGCGACGGCCAGGAAAGCCCCCATCATGGTGCTGGACCGGCGGAGGCGTGTGATGCGCGGAGTGATCATGCGGCCCGGACCCTCCTGCACATTGTGCATAATATTTAATGCGGGCGAAACGAATTGTGGGTGGCGTCAGGGTAGGTGTCAAGGGTTCCCGCAGGCGTCCACTCAGTGAACGTCCGGCCTCGTCGGCGACCGCAGTGCGACCAGTTCCGCGTGGATGTCGCCCATCCGATTGAGCTGCGGGCGCAGCCCGTGGCTTCATGTCGCCACTCAGGCAGAGAGGAGCGAACAGTCATGGACAAGGTGCAGCCCAGCGCTGCAGCAGCCATCGCGGACATCCCGAGCGGTGCCACATTGGCCGTCGGAGGATTCGGCCTGTGCGGCATCCCATCGGTCCTCATCGAGGCGCTACTGGCGGCAGGCGCCACCGACTTGGAGGTCGTTTCCAACAACTGCGGCGTCGACGACTGGGGTCTTGGCCGGCTCTTGGCGGCCCGGCGCATCCGCCGCATGGTGTCGTCGTACGTCGGGGAGAACAAGGAGTTCGCCCGCCAGTACCTGTCGGGCGAGCTGGAAGTGGAACTCACCCCGCAGGGAACCCTGGCCGAGCGCATGCGTGCCGGCGGGGTGGGGATACCGGCGTTCTACACCGCGACCGGCGTCGGCACCCAGGTGGCCGACGGAGGGCTCCCCTGGCAGTACGGGGCAGAGGGCCAGGTGGTCAAGGCTTCCCCGGTGAAGCCGACCAAAGTCTTCAAGACTCGCGAAGGCGCGCGCGAGTTCGTTCTCGAGGAGGCGATCGTCGCCGACTTCGGCCTGGTGCGGGCCTGGAAGGGCGACCGGCACGGCAACCTCGTGTACCGGGACTCCGCGCAGAATTTCAACCCGCTCGCGGCTATGTCCGGACGGGTGACCATCGCTGAGGTCGAGGAGCTCGTCGAGCCCGGCGAGCTGAATCCGAACCACGTGCACACCCCTGGTGTGTTCGTGCAGCGCGTGGTGGTGCTCACCCCGGAACAGGCGGCGGACAAGCGGATCGAGAAGAGGACGGTGCGAGCGGCATGAGCTGGAGTCGTGAGGAGATGGCGGCGCGGGCTGCGAAGGAGTTGTCCGACGGCGAGTATGTCAATCTCGGGATCGGTCTGCCCACCCTGGTTCCCAACTACGTCAGCCCCGATGTCGAACTCGTGCTGCAGTCGGAGAACGGAATCCTCGGCGTCGGGCCGTACCCGCTCGACGGCGAGGAAGATCCCGACTTGATCAATGCCGGCAAGGAGACCGTCACGGTGCACCGCGGCGCCACCTTCTTCGATTCGGCAACCAGTTTCGGGATGATCCGCGGAGGAAAGATCGACGCCGCGATCCTCGGTGCGATGCAGGTGTCGAGGTACGGCGACATCGCCAACTGGATGATTCCTGGGAAGATGGTCAAGGGAATGGGTGGCGCGATGGACCTGGTCCACGGCGCCAAGAAGGTGATCGTCCTCATGGAGCACGTTGCGAGGGACGGCAGCTACAAGATCGTCAACGAATGCTCACTTCCGTACACAGGGCTTCGCGTGGTGCAACGCGTCATCACAGACCTTGCGGTGATCGACATCCGGATCGACGGTCTCCACCTCGTCGAACTCGCTCCGGGCGTGACCGTCGACGAAGTCCGCGCGAAGACGGAGCCGACGCTCACGGTTGACTCCCTTGTCGGTGCCTGACAACCGCGAGTGCTTCCCGGAGCCGGACCGCCTGGCAATCGGGCAACGCCAAGCATCCCAATGCTCGCGCCCGCGCCGGCACGCCACCTCGTGCTCACTCCCTGATGGTGCCCGGTTGTGCCGTGCACCGGTCGTGACGATTGCAAGCACAGACGGTGCCAGGCCGGCCCTTGCGCGTTGGTGGCCGTGTGAGGTCGCTTTCAGGTGACCCGGCTCTGGGTATCGAGCACGGCGTGCAGTCACCGTGTGACCAGGACGAGCCGTGCCCGTCACCGAGGGCACCGTCATGCGCCCGACCGCGGGACAGGTGCCCGAGTGACCCTCGGCTCCACGACCGATCCGAGCTAACCAGCGGAAAACCTGGTACGCCGGACAATCGCACGCCCGACCGGGGCGCAGAGAGCTCTGAACCCTATGTACAACCGGCGGTTCCCCGGCCAGTGCCCCGAAACCCTCTGGGCCTGCTCTTGGACGACCATGCGGAGCGAAAGTCACCCGAGCAAGCCGCCGCCGGTGGCGTCGATGAAGGCACCGGTGATCCAGCCCGCTTCATCGCTGGCGATGAACGTCACCACATCCGCAATGTCCTTCGGTCCTGCGTTCCGCGTAATTCAGCGGCATAGAGTCACGAATCTGGGGTCTGACCTGCGCGGACATGGGTAAGGGCGCCTGAGGGGCGTTTCTCTAGG
>NZ_JBSFIH010000089.1:0-20762 GCF_053597455.1 Streptomyces sp. NPDC001393 | reverse complement strand
CCACAGACCGTCAGGAACCAGCCGCTGCGACAGATCGACACCCACGAAGAGACATCATGCCGCAGCTCGCACCGTCACCACGTGAGACAACCTCTAAGATGACAAACTCTCCAATTAGCACATGTGGCTGTTCTCACGATCTCCACAGGTAGTCAACTTGCTCTCCACACACGTAGGTTCACGGAGCGACCCCGCCGCATGCCCTGCCCGGCCCGTAACCGTGCACCGGGCAACACGTGCGCAGCGGCTGACACAACACGCAGTCTGACGGTGTGCCGCCTACGCCGCCGGCAGGCATCAATCGTGAAGGACGACTGTGAACACCCCCTTATGGAGCAGGCGGCGCGTTCTCGGAGCCCTGGCGGCCACCGCAGCCGCCACCGCCGCCTCAAGCCTTGTTCTGAACCCGTTGGCCGCCTGGGCTGACACCCCGCCGGCGGACGGGGATGACGGCGATCCGTTCAGCCTGCCCGACACCAACCGGGCGAAGGCCGTCACCGCGTGGCTACTGGGCGGCAAGGCCGTCCGCGCCGCCGCGGAAGCCGCGTTGATCGCGTCCGACACCGACGTCCAGACGTTCCTGACAGTCCAGCTACCCCTAGCGACCGCAGAGGACAACCGGGTCGCCATCATCACCTCCCTCGCGGGAGCCGGGAAGGGCACCCGTCGCGAGGCCGCCGCGGCGATCGACGCCGGTGACGCGGCCATCGCCGACTACCTCAAGGGCGGCTTCAAGTCCGCCATGCTCGAGGACCTGCGCGTGGCCACCGCCACCGTGATGGCCACCGGTGACAAGGCCGTGCGCCGCGACGGCGGCGCCGCCCTGGAGGCAGGCACTCAGGCGGCTCTGGAGCAGTTCCTTAACGAAGGCCAGTACACCGCCCGTCTGGAGGACATGCGCGTCCAGGTGTCTCGGCTCATGGTGCAGGCGGGCCCTGAGGTCAGGAAGTACGCCTCCCGGGCCCTGTCCGGCAGTGCCGATGACATCGAATGGTTCCTCGACACCGGCCAGCACATCGCCCGCGCCCGTGACCAGGAAGCCGCGACGATCGAAGAACTCGTTGCGGTCGTCCAGCGCGAGGGCAGCAAGGCGGACGCCAAGACGAAGCAGGCCCAGGAGGCCGCCGCCCGCGCTGTGGAGGCCGCCGCTAAGGCCAAGGAAGCAGCGCAGAAGGCTGCGGCCGAGGCTCAGGCGGCGCAGGGCGACGTGGTCAAGGCCGGCCAGGCGGCCCGCACGGCGGCCGAGTCCGCCAAGGGCGCGGCCGACTCCGCCCGTGTCGCCATCTGCGCCTCCCACGCCGCTGTCGAAGCGTCGCGTCGCGCCGCCTACGCCGCCACCGCAGCGAGCCAGGCAGCGGCCACCGCAGGTTCTGCCGCCGCCACGGCATACGGCGCTGCCATCGCCGCCTCCAAGGACGCCTCCAAGGCATCCGCCGCCAAGGACGCCGCCGTCGCCGCCCGCAACGCCGCAGCCCAGGCCCGCAGCGCGGCCACCGCCGCCGACTACGCCGCCACCGCCTCGGCTCAGGCCGCGAGCGCCGGCTCGGATGCCGCTGCGGCGGCCCGGGACGCCGCCGCAGCCGCGAACGCCTCCGCCACGGCCGCCACCGCCGCGGGCAACGCGCAGGCGGATGCCGCAGAGGCCCAGCGCCAGGCGCAGATCGCGAGCTCCAACGCCGACATCGCCACCAACGCCGCCGGGACGGCACAAGCCCTGGCCAACACCGCGGCAGCCGCGGCGCGCACCGCACGCGACGCGGCCAACAGCGCCGCCGACCACGCGGACAAAGCCGCGGACGCCGCCGAGTGGGCCGCCAAATACGCGGGCCAGGCGGTGGAGTACGCCAAGAAGTCCACCGAGTTCGCCAACGAGGCCACCAAGGCCGCGAACACGGCCACCGACGCGGTGAACCAGGCGGTCCAGGTGGAGAAGAAGGCACGGGACGCCGAGCAGCAGCGCCTGGACGAGGATCTGAAGCAGGCCATGCAGGAAGCCAGCCTGCTCGCACAGATCGAAGTGCAAGAGAAGGCCGAACTCGCCGAGAAGCGTACCCAGGCCGAGCGGGCCGACCAGGCCACCAATGACCTCTTCTCCCGAGCCGAGTCGGCGCTGAAGGCCGGCGACACAGGCGCTGCCACCACCCTGGGGCGCAAGGCAGCCATCGCCATGATGAACTCCCGAGGCACCTGGTCGCGTGCAGCGGCACGGTTCGCCCTGTCCGGCGCGGACGCCGACATCCTTGCCTGGATCGACGCCGACCGGCGGATAGCGCAGCAGCAGGACGACCGGGAGACCGTCCTGTACCTGGCCCAGACCTCAACCCCGGACGTCGCCGATGCCGCGACCAAAGCTCTGCAGAGCGACGACCCGGACGCCGCGACCACGTTCCTCCGTACCGGCGTCATCGAGGCCGCCGCGATGGACAACCGCGTCGCGGTCGCCCGTGTCCTGGCCAACAACCCCGGCTCCGCAGTGAAGAAAGCGGCCAACGATGCGCTGAACGCCGGAACCGCCCAGGCTCTGTACGACTTCCTCAGCGTCACATACGAGGCCGCACAGCGGGACGATGACGCGGTCGCCACGGCGACCCTCACCGGCACGGCCGGCCCGTACACCAAAGCCCACGCGCAGGCCGCGATGGAAGGCCCGGCGTGGATGCGCCGCAACTTCCTCGCCTCCGTGCAGTACAAGACCGCGCAGCTCGACTACGACTCCGCCACCCACACCGCCGCCATGCAGGGCGCGCTCGCCGCCGCCGCGAAGATCGCGCAGAAGGCGCAGGAAGCCGCTGCCCGCGCCCAGGAGGCGGCGGCAAGAGCCCGCAACGCCGCCACGGAGGCGCAGCACTGGGCGGACCAGGCGAAGGCGTCGGCCCAGCAGGCCGCCGACTACGCGAAGCAGGCGAACGCGAACGCGGACGCCGCGGAGCAGTCGGCGAAGAACGCGCAAGCCTCCGCCGACCAGGCGCAGCAGGCGGCCGCCACCGCCCGCACCGCCGCGCGTTCGGCGAACTACTCCGCCAACCTGGCTGTGGATGCCGCACACGAGGCGGTGGCCTCCGCCAACTCCGCTCAGGCGTCCGCCACCTCGGCACGCGCCTCCGCCATCCAGGCGGGCAAAGACGCCCAGACTGCAGCAGCGGCGGCAAGCCAGGCCCACCAGATCGCCGCGGACAAGCGGAAGACCGAAATCGCGGAGGCGGCCAGGAAGGCCGCCGACGAAGCACGCAAGGCCAAGGAAGCCGGGAAGAACCCCGCCGACACACCCGAAAACGACACCGTCAAGGGCGGCCTGCCCTGGTGGAAGAACGACGCCAGATGGCTGGCAAACGCCACCAACTGGGCAAGTATCGCCACCGGCTTCGCCGCCGCCGGCATAGGCCTCGGAGGCCTCGCTGTCGGCGTGTTCTTCCCTCCGGCCGTGCCGTTCGCGGAAGCCCCTGCCGCCGGCTTCGGGTACGCCTCCATGGCCTTCTCCGCGCTCAACGTTCTCTTCACCGGAATCGGCTACGGATGGACGAGCAGCCAGCTTGAGTCATCCCTTGGAAGCGCCGCCTTGGGGCTGCTCACCTTCGGACAGTCCAAGTGGATCGGTGCTCTGGGAGGATCCGAGGTCGCCACCAAGATCACACAGTTCGGGCATGACCTCGTGTCGCCGGTCATCAGCCTGCTGGGATCCCTCTGATTCCAAATTGATGGTGTTGTACAGTCCGCGCAAGGGCTGACGGCGGGTGCCGTCAGCCCTTGCGCGCTGCCGAAAGGACCCGATCCGGATGCTCGCACGGCTCCCCCTCGTCTATCTCGTACTCATGGCAATCTGCGCTACCCTGATCTTTTGTTTCACCCTGGACAGGTGGCTTCAGAACCGCAAGGTCACGGTGGCGTGTTTCGTCATCTTCGTCGCATGTTGCCTCGGAATGGTCATGATAGGTGGGCTCCAGTACCATCCCTGGACTCCTCAGCAGATGCTCGTCGCCTATTCGTTCATGGTGACCGGGTTGGTGATCGGCTTCCTCCCGAACAGGAAACTGCTCCTCCAATACCGCGAGGAATGGCGCCGAGGTATAAAAAGGGAAAAGCACGAGTACCCTCGGCGAATCGTGGTGATCCCGGTGGCCACGGTCAGCATCATGTCGCTCCTGGGTTTCGTTCTGGCGACATGAACGCGAGTCCGTGACGGCGTCAGCAGGCTTGACAAGGCGTCGACTCAGGACTGACGGCTCATGTACCGTCAGTCCTGTGGGCGGCCGAAAGGACCAGCGCAACGCTCCGGAAGAATTACCTCCCCCGCGGCGTTCGCGCCTTACGACGGCGTGTGCTGCGGGGTACCCGGACCGAGTGGAAGCTGTCCAGTGGTGGCCTCGGATTTCTCAACGGTCTCGGATCCCGCCTGGAAATCGGCGCCGTGGTAGCCCTGGTCAGCTCACACGTTCCATATGCAACAAAGCCACCGCTGTTGCACGGACAGGGGCAGCGCCCCGGCGCTGGGTCGCGCGGGGTGGGCGGCGCAGCGTTGTCCGAGCGACGGGTGGTGCGTCGTGTGGCTGCTGCGAGCAAGCCGGTGCGAGCCGCGTGGGGTAGCCGGTCGAGGGGCGGAAGGCAGCCTGCCAGGTTCGGCTCCTGCGGTCGGAGAGGGGTGCGAGTGCAAACCAGCACTTGCACGGCGACCTCGGCGACGGCCCAGGCGAGGTCGGGCGCATCGAGGTCGGCCCGGTTCTCGGCCGGCATGTGGTCCACCGCTTGAGCCAGGAGTTCGGCGAGCGGCGGAGCCTGGCCGTCGTCGGTGGCTTCGAGGAGCGTGTGCACGGTGAAGGAGCTGGTGCACAAGCTGGCGTCGCTGTGGAACGGCAGCGGGCCCGTGTCGTGTCCCCGACCCGCCATGCGGCGAAAGGGGGACGGACGGGGGCCCGTTCACAGGCCCCCTCAAAGTCAAGTGCGCCGGGTCACGCGCCTCCGGTGTGCCGTACGGCGGCCTGGTAGCTCTCCAGGACGAGGGTGACCTGGTTCATCTGCTGGGCGAGGCGGGCGGCGTGCAGGTCGGTGGTGTGGCCGGTGCTGGCGAGCAGGCCGGTGACCGGGACGAATGCCGCGTCCAGGTGGGGGTTGAGGGCGTCGCTGAGACGGTCGTGCACCTGGGCGGCGTGGCGACGCAGTTTCCCGTGGAGGCGGTCGGCTTCGCGAGCGGTGTCCCGGACGAGGCAGGCCAGCGCGCCGAGCGCGGTACCGCGCAGTCGGCACTGGTCGGTCAGGCGCCGGTAGCCGTCCTCGCCGAGGACCGTTCGTACCGACTGGGTGCCGGGCCCGGGGCTGATCTGCGGGTCGAAAGCCGAACGGCCGGGGACGGGAGGCACGTTGGTGCGGGCTGCCGTGCCCGGGATGCGGCTGATGCGGTTGGTCATGGCTGGCGGCCTTTCCTGTTGACTGGGTGATGACGGGGGGTGTTAGCGGATTTCTCCGTAGCGGCAGGTGCTGGTGTGGCCTTCGTCGACCTTGAAGGTGTCAGGCACTGTGTCCGCCTCCGGGATGTCACCGGGCCTGAGCGGCGGGCGGGCCAGATATGTGCCGAGGTCGGCGAGGTGCCGGACCAAGGCGAGCGGGACTTGGCCGGAGCATTCGGGGCAGGGGCCGAGGAGTTCGAACGCTTCGTCCTCGTAGATCGGGAAGCGCGCGAGGAAGACGTACTTCTCGTTCGTGTCGGGGCAGGTGGCGGTAGCCAGGACCGGCTCGCCCGGGGTGGTGCGGCGGCGCAGCCAGTCGGGTGCGGTGGTGATCTGGTCCAGGCCGAGGCCGAGGGCGGCGGCCAGCCGTACGGCGGTGCGGGCGTGTTCCTCGCCCCGGTGGCGACCGTGCGGGCTGACGGCGGTGTGGTGGCGGATGAACACGGCGGCGGCGTGGGCGCGTTCGGCGAGTGACGTCATGAGCGTGTGGCTCCTTCGCGGTCGGGGTGGGTGAACGGTGACGGGGCGGGGGTGCCGCCCCCGGGCCTGCCGGGGGCGGCACCGGCGGGTTAGGGGTTGGTGGCGGTGAGGGCGGCGGTGGCGGCCTTGCCGATCGCGGTGACGGCCTGGGCCGGGTCCGTGAGCTCCAGGAGGGTGGCGCCCGGCAGCGGGCGGGGGTCGGGTTCGAAGGCGAGCCACAGCACCGCGCACCCCGCCGCGCGGAGGGTGGTGATGCGGTCGGCGGCGCGGGTGGCCTCGTCGGGGCGGTAGCGGCCGTCGGAGGCGATCACCAGCAGGCGGCCCGCGCCGGGTGTGGTGAGGTCGAGGGATGCGGTCAGGGCGTCGGCGGCCTCGGCGAGGCTGTGGCCGCCGCCGTCGGCGTCGAACTCGGTCACCCGGGCCGGGGTGCGGCCGGGTGCGGTGATCGCGGTCAGGGCCCTGCGGTAGGCGATGGTTGCCGTCCGCGAGTCCGGGTCGGTCAGCGCGGCGGCCTTGGCGATGATCCAGGCGGCCGAGGCGATCGGGGCTGCGGCGGCGAGCATCGAGCCGGAGACGTCGACCGCGATACCGACTCGAAGGGGCGGGGTGGGGCCTTGGTGGCGCTGGGTGCGGATCCAGGGCTGGGCGGTGGGGAGGGCTCCGGCCGCCTTCTGCGCGTCGCGGGCCAGGGCGCCGCGCATGCTCAGCCGCCCGGGCGTGACCGCCGAGGCGGTGACGGTGACGGTGCGTTCCCGGTAGGCCGCCGCCCGCAACGCCCGGGCCAGCCGTCCCGCCGCTGCCTTCTCTCCGGCGGTGGGCGGGCGGGTACCGGTCACCGGCGAGGGGGCGTAACGGGCCTTGCTGCGCTGGCTTTCGGGGGTGAAGGGCCGTGCCCCGGGTGTGAAGACCTTCTTGGCGATCTCGGCGGCCTGGCGGGCGTGGGCGGCCTGGGCTGCCTTCGCGCGGGCGCGGGTGCTGCTGGCGGCATGGGCGCGGGCCTGGGCCGCCGCCTGTTCGGCTTCCCTCGCCGCCACCGCTGCGGCGATCTTGCCGACCACGTCGGCGAGTTCGCCCCTGGAGCCGGTGGGGTCGGGGGCGGGTTCCGGTGCCTCCGGGGTGGCTCCGAGGGCCTGGCACCAGGCCTCGGCGTGGCCGATCATCGCCTGGGCGTCGTCGTCGGCGGTGGTGTGGGCGGCCGTCCAGATGTGCGCGAGGGTGGTCAGCAGGTCGGGGCCGAGGAGGGCGGTGAGTGCCTCGTTGAGGGGCTGGGTTTCGTCCGGGTCGAGGATGCCTGCATCGCGGCGGGCCAGGATCAGCCCCGCCGCCGCCCCGGCCTGCCATGGGTCGGTGGGCGTCTGGGCGGTGAAGTCCGGCAGGACCAGGCTGTGGACGGCGGCCCGCAGGAAGCCCCGGTCGCCGGGGCGGCGGGCCAGGTGCGCCTTCTCCACGCGTGCCTCTTCCAGGAGCTGGGCTGCCACATCCAGTGCCGTGCCGCGTAGCGCGGCTGGTGTGCTCCAGCGGCTGTGGGCGGCGTGGGCGGCCTCGTGGGTGAAGGCTCCCCAGGCGGCCGGGTAGCGCAGCTCGTCCCCGACCCGGGTGGGGTGGATGGTGGCGGGGTGGAGCGGGGCGAACAGGCCCGCGTCGATCTCCAGTTGGGCGAGGGCAGGGTAGAAGGCCGCCGGGGCTCCGGAGCGGGTGCCGGGCTCGCAGGTGACGATCACGTCCTCGCGTCCGGCCAGTTCCGGCAGTCGTTCCCCCAGGGCGGCGGAGATCCTCAGCCACTGCGCGGCCTGCGGACGCGGGCGCGGCTCGCAGACGGGGCCGCCGTCGTCAGCCCAGCGGGCGAGGTCGCATTCCAGCTCGGTCAGCGGGGGCGGTGCGGGCAGGAGGTGGGCGGGTGCAGGCATGGGCGATCAGGCCCTTTCCGGGAAGAGGCTGGCGGGTGGTGCGGTGGCCGGGGGCCGGGTGTGTTCCCGGCCCCCTGGGCGGGCGTTGTCAGAGCTGGCGGCCCAGGGCCAGGGCGCTGACCGGGCGGCCGATGGCCTTGGTGACGATCTCGGCGACCGTGTCGCGGTCCTCCAAGGGCGCGATGCCGACCAGGTTGGCGAAGGCGGCCTCCGTGCCCAGTACGTCCGCGATCTTCTGGAAGGCGATCAGCTCCCGCAGTTGCGGGGCCCAACCGACGTCTCCGGCCTGCTGGCTGGCGGCGAGGTGGCGGGCGATCCGCACCGCCGTACGGTTGATCTTCAACGCGGCGGCCAGGTCGTAGTCCGAGCCGACCTGGATCTGCACGCTGAACCGCGAGGCGAGGGCTTCGGTGAGGACCGCGCCGTGCACGCCCGGGTTGTGCCCGGCGATCACGTAGAAGCCGTCGGCGGCGGTGATCGTCTCACCCTTGTGCGCCTTGACCTGGATCTGCCTGCGCCCGTCCATCGCCGGATACAGGGCCGCCAGCACCTTCGGGGAGATCAGCGTGGCGTCGTCCAGGAGGAGGGCCCGGCCCTCCTGCATGGCGGTGACCAGGGGCCCGTAGAGGAACTCGTAGCCGCCGCTTGAGTCCTGGGTGTACTCGCCGATCAGGTCACCGACCGTGGTGTCACCGTCCCCGGCCACCGTGATCAGGTCCGGGAACGCCGCCTCGATCAGCGACGTCTTCCCCGTCCCCGGCGGCCCGTACAACAACACCGGCACCTGCGCCTCCCTCAGCCGCCGCAGCGCCTCGACATCCGGCAGCTGCGCCAACGCCCGAGGGTGGTACTTCTGCCCGTTCGGCCGGGTGATCGGCCCCGGCCGCCCGCCCGGCGACGAGGCCACTGGTGCCTGCCCGGCCGACTGGTGCGGCACCGAGACAGCCGAGCTCGGCGCGGCGCGGATTCTGGGACTTGCTGGGCTGCGGCGCCCGTCATGGAAGTCGCCCGGTAGGTACGGGGTTTGGCGCCCGACCGCTCCGCTTCGCCCCGGCACACCAGCGTCTCGCACGCGTTGCCGACCGCCCCGCCCGAATGCCCCAGCATCTTCGCCAGCTCCGTCACCGTGAACCCCGTACCCGGGTTGACGGCCAGGATCTTCGCGATCCTCGCCCGCAACTCCCCCGGGCGGGCCTTGCCGACCGGGCCGGGCGGCGGCCCCGCCGGGGGCGTGGGCGCGCTGGGCTGCGTGGGGGCCGCCTGCGCGGATACCGGGGTGGACGATGCGGGCGTGGGGACAGAGGCGGGCATGGCAGGGCTCGTCATCGGGTGAATTCCTTTCACTCCTTGACCGGGAACCAGCTAATTCGAATTCGGAAATGACCGCCCTCGGGACACACTCCACCCATCATCCGTTTTCGGGCGGACCCCATACGAGGGATTTCCTTTCCCGGCCTTCTCGGGAACAATTCAAATATAGCTCGACCCGCACCCGGCTTGAAGCGGGATTCCGGCTTGATAATGCTGGAATTCTCGTGAATTCACGACGGGTTTTCAGGGGAAATCCCGCCGCTACGACACAAGGTGTCGTGGCCTGCGGCACACACGACTAAAACACAGGCACACCGGTCGCCTGGAATGCACGTATTCGAGTGTGTGCGCGGATCCGCCTGCAGGTGTGGCCTGGGCCGGGACGCTCTCACCGGCCCTCGGACAGCCTCATGGTCAGGCGGCCGGTGCCAGGGCGGGCGCCGGCATGGGAATGGGGTTTGAAGCTGGAGGAGGCGACCAACAAGGTTGCTGGTCACGAGGCGAGCTGACACCACATGTGCGAAGAGGAAGCCGGGCCGCCGAGCTGTTGGAGATCGGGATGCGTTGCTGCACCGATATACAGTCGCCCTCACTTACAGGTGGCTCGCAGAGCCCCCGGCCTGCACTTTCGGTCGGAACGAGGGTGTCGTATCCAAGCGCGCACACGGACGCGACGGTGGATACGACACCGGATGCGACGGGGCGGACGTCATCGGGTCACTGGCGGATGCGGAAGCAGCACTGGATTCGGGCTGAACCGCAGGGCGTCGAGCCGTAGGCTCCGGCACTGAACGCCGACGACATCTGGCCGTTGTGCGACCTCGCGGTGAGGAGATCGCATGCAGGATCCTTCGACTCGATGGAGATGGTCGAGCCTGAGGAGAACGGCCGGAGCGATACCGCCGGCTCACCTGTTGTGGACAATGCGACACCCGACTCGGGCATCGACTCATCGACGGCGTCGACGGGACTGGCGGAGGTGCTCCCCGAGGTTGCTGTCGTCTTCGGTGATGTCCCGGCGGAACTCAAGCCCGATCTCATCAACTTCGGGCTCGTGTCGGCCGCCGACCGTAAGCAGATTTCCACAGTCCTCGCCTCGATCGGAAACACGGCGACCGTGGCCGGCAACCTCGGAAACGCATTCGCCAGCGCGCAAGGGCTCTACAAGATCAGCGATGCGACACAGGCTCTCCTGAGGGCCGGCGCAACGCTCGCCGTCAAGGATGGCGCGAACCTCGGAACGGTGGTCTTCCGGTCGATGGCGCACTTTTCCACTGGGGGCAGAGGAAGGAGTCCGCGGCCGCACAGCCGCACGCGAACTTCCTTCGGGCTCACAAGACCTCGACGGTGTCTGCGGCGAGGCCGCGCATGCGGCCTTTGGTGTCGAGTACAAGCCGCGCGTGTCTGGCGAGCACCTCCGGGTTGTAACTTCGGTGGTGGGTGACGATGATCGTCACGTCGGCTTCCGCCAGCGCCTGTGTCAGATCCGTCGCTCTCAGCACGGCCGAGCCGTCGACCTGCCACTGTTGCACGTGTGGGTCGTGGAAGACCGCCTCGGCTCCGGACTCCCGCAGTCGGCGCACAACCTGCTCGGCGGGGGATTCCCGCAGGTCGCTGATGTCGGCCTTGTACGTGACGCCGCACAGCAGTACGCGGGCCCTGTTGAGTTCGAGCCCGTGCCTTGCCAGAAGTCGCCCGGCCCGCTCGACCACGTAGTCCGGCATCCGTGCGTTGATCTCCTGTGCCAGCTCGACGAACCGGAACGGGTAGCCCAGTGAGCGCACTCGGTGGGAGCGCAGGTTCGGGTCGATGGGGATGCAGTGTCCACCGACGCCCGGGCCCGGGTGGAAGGTCTGGAAGCCGAACGGTTTGGTGGCCGCGCAGTCGATGGCGTCCCACAGGTCGATGCCCAGTTCGTGGCTGAACACGGCCATCTCGTTGACCAGCGCGATATTGACGTGCCGATAGGTGTTCTCCAGCAGCTTGGCCAGTTCGGCCTCACGGGTGCCCTTGGCCTGGTGTACCGACTCGATGAACTTGCCGTAGAACGCTGCCGCGGCGGCGCCGCAGGCCGCGGTCAGCCCGCCGACGATCTTGGGGATGTCCCGCAGCCCGTAGGTCTCGTTGCCCGGGTCGATGCGCTCCGGAGAGAAGGCCAGGTGGAAGTCCTGGCCTGCGCGCAGCCCGGATTTTTCCAGAATCGGGCGCACCAGTTCGTCGGTTGTGCCGGGGTAGGTGGTCGACTCCAGTACGACCAGTGTGTCTTTGCGCAGGTTCCTGGCGACGGCCTCGGTGGCGGCCCGGATAGCGGCCAGGTCGGGGGCGCCCTGCGTGGTCAACGGAGTGGGTACGCAGATCACGATCGTGGCGGACTGGGCCAGCACGCTCTCATCGGTCGTGGGGTGAAATCCGGTGGCGAGCATCCCGGCCACGTGTTCGTCGGAGACGTCGTCCACGTGGGACAGTCCGGCCGCCAGCCTGGTCACGACCCCGGCGTCGGTGTCCAAACCGCCAACAGTGAGTCCGGCTCGGCAGGCCTCGCGTGCCAGGGGCAGGCCGACGTACCCGAGCCCGATGACCACCAGGTCCATGGTGTTTCGCTTCCCTTTGTCTGTTTGGAGGAGCGGTCTGTTCTCGGCTACAGCAGGTTGCCGTAGTGGTAGCGGGCGTATGTGACGAGCCGGCCCAGTCGGCCCAGCCTGCTGGGCTGCGTGAGTACCCGGTAGAGCCACTCCAGGCCGAGCCCGCGCCAAAGCCGTGGTGCGCGCCTGACCTGTCCGCTGACGATGTCGAATGTGCCGCCCACGCCCATGTAGAGCGTGTCTGGGTGCAGTTGACTGCACTCGTGGATGAACAACTCCTGCTTGGGTGACCCCAGGGCGACTGTGACGATGTCCGCCCCGCTGTGCTTGATGCGCTCAAGGAGAGCGGGCCGTTCGCTCGGGTCGAAGTAGCCGTCCTGGCCGTCCACGATCTCGACCTGCCAGTCGTCTCTGAGCCGCTGGCGCACCGCTTGGAGCACTTCGGGCCTGCCGCCGAGCAGGAACACCGTGGCCTGTTCCCGCCCGGCCCGGCGCATCATGCTCTGCCACAGGTCGACTCCGGCGATCCGCTCGAGGTGTGCGCCGTACTTCTTCCGGATCGACCGTACGATGCTGATCCCGTCGGCATAGCGGTACCTGGCCGCGTCGATCGCCGCGCGCAGGGCCGGATCACGCTCCGCGGCCACGACCTTCTCCGCGTTGATGGCGACCATCACACCGGTCCGCACCCGCCTGCCGGCGAACAGCTCCTCCAGGAAGGGCCTTGTCCCCGAGGGGTGGACACCTGTTCGTGTCGTTATGCGGCGAGTGTCAGGGTAGCTGACTGCTGCTCGTAGGCGATCGGTGCCTGCTGTCCGTTCGCCGAGTGCCTGCGGCGGGTGTTGTAGCGGGTGGTCCAGCGGAAGACGGCCAGGCGGCAGGCGGGGGCCCCGTCGAAGCGGCGGGCGCAGCGGAGTGTCTCGCGTTTGAGGGCCGCGTTGAAGCTCTCGGCGAGCGCGTTGTCCGCGCTCGTGCCGACTGCGCCCATGGACTGTCGCACCCCCAACTCGGCGCAGAGATCAGCGAATTGGCGGGAGGTGTACTGGGCTCCGTGATCGCTGTGGAATACGGCTCCGGCCAGGTTGCCGCGGGTTGCGGCGGCTGCCCGGAGTGCGTCGGCGACGAGCGAGGTGCGCATGTGGTCGGCGATCGACCAGCCCACCAGGCGGCGTGAGAAGCAGTCGATCACGGTCGCCAGATACAGGAACTCGCCGTCACCGACGGGCAGGTAGGTGATGTCGCCGACGTATTTGGTGTTCGGCGCTGTGGCGGTGAAGTCGCGCCGGAACAGGTCCGGCACCGGCGTGGCGGACGGCTCGGGCACGGTGGTGACCTGGCGCTTGCGCAGCCGCAGCCCGGCGATGCCGTACTTGCGCATGACCCGTCCGACACGCTTGTGGTTCACGCGCTCACCGTCGTCGCGCAGCTCGGCGGTGATCCGGGGCCGGCCGTAGGTGCCGTCCCACTCGGCGTGCACGGCCCTGATCCGCTCGGCGAGCGCGGCGTCCGCCCGCTCGCGCGAGGCGCGGGCCTGGCGGCCGGCCCGCCATTTGTAGAAGCTGGAGCGGGCGACCTCCAGCACGTGACACAACCGCTTCACGCCCCAGGCGTGGTGGTGGTCCTCAATGAACTTGAAGCGGTTCACCAGTTCATCTCGGTGGCGAAAAACTTCGTCGCCTTGCGCAGGATGTCCCGTTCGGTGGCCAGTTTCTGGTTCTCCTTGCGCACGGTCTTCAGCTCCGCGCGCAGGGCCGCTATCTCGGCCTCCAGCTCCTGCTTCGTGGCCTCGCTCACCGGGAATTCCTTCGTGTTTGTGCTCGTCGTGCCGCTCTCACCGCGGCAGGCCCGCTCGGCCCGCACCCAGTTACGCAGCGTCTCCCGGCTGATGCCCAGGTCCTTGCCGATGCCCTCGAAGGTGTGGCTCGGGTCCGACAGGTACAGCGCGACGGCGTCCGCCTTGAACTCGGGCGAGTAGACCTTCATAACCATAAGAGATCCCTCCTCCCCGGCCCCTGCCAGGGCCGGGCTCAGAGGTGTCCACCACCCGGGGACAGGTCCCCCGGTACAGGTCCCGAAGACTGCTCCGCAGGGGCTACGGCTTTCCCCTTGCTGAGCTGCGCGGCCAGCACACTACGCCCAAAGGTCACAGCCGGCGCGGCTTGTCTTCTCGACCGGTCAGCGGCATCACGTCAGCGGTAGAGGCGGTCCCTTCGTCTGCAATTGGTGGGCCTCTCGCCCGGTCAGGAGGGCTCCTGTGCCTAATGACCAGTACCAAGACTCGTCGTCAGACGGATGAAGCAGCGCCGGGCAACCGAAGATGAGCTGTCCAGATGGTAATCAGTGCGGCGACCACGGCGGCTGCCGGCTCCGGGAGGCCTGCCTTCACCAGCACGAATGCGAGAAGTCCTGCAACAATCGTGAAAAGAACTACGGCCAAGGATCGGCGCCTACGAGTCCCCCTTTGCGAGCTTTGCTGCAAGAGGTCCAGCACATCATCGTTGAGCGGTGCGAGTTCCCTTACCGACCCCCCAGATGCGAACAACTCGATGATCCGCCGAACCTCACGAAGAGCTTGCTCACGAGCGTCTTCTCGGTCGACCTCAATCATGTCCCGGAGTGACCGCATCGCCAGAGCCGCAGAGCCGTAGACCTTCACCACTTCTGTCATCGGGGCCTGCCCGTCTGGCCGAGCTCGTTGGACGGCATACCGCTCCATCGAGAGTGCTAGGTTCTCCAACTCTCTGACAGCGGATGCCTGCGGTGGTTGAAAGGCAGGCCTGCCATGATCGTCGTTCCTGAACGATCTACTGAGTGCAAGGAATGCCCTACGAGCATTGCTGGAGAGCGCCCACGTACTCCACCGCGACCGCTGCGGCGTACTTGTCCATAGCAGCACCAGCAAGGTCAAGATCAAGATCGCTATGAACGAGTACAAGGCGAGCGTCTCCCCCCAGTCCCCCAACGGACTCCGTGCGACCCGAAGGGCTAGCAGGGCGCCCGCCACTACCGCCAAGGCCACGCCAGGGAACCACCTGATGGTCATGCCATAAATCTCGGTTTGAGCGAGTGTGTCTTCGCGTTTGAGAAACCTCCGAGCCGCATCACTGAGCCTGAATAAGTCGTTGAGCTCGTCATTCTTTTTGCCAAGATGCTGATCACTTCGCTTGGCCAGCCAACGAGCGAGTGGCAGGGCGATCCGTTCCGACATCGTCAACCCGTCACGTCGGCCGGCTCCGGCTGTGCCTATCAGCAGACCCAGCGCTACCCACCAGAGCCCGACCGCAAGAGCACTCCATGCCTTTAACATCTTCTGCCTTCAAGTAGGTTGGCCGCCTCGCAACCTCGCGAGCCGCAACATCATCCTGCTTGATGGGCTCCGCATGCGGGTCAAGATCAACAAGTTCAGCCCATGGGGGGAACAGGTACCTGGTGCGGCTCAGTACCGTAATTGCGTCCGGCGTGCGACGGGGTTGATCACTCATGGGCGTGCGCTGCTTGATCGCACAACACCTAAGCGGACGTAACCTCTGGCTGCGGGGCGGCGTCGGCCGGGCTGTCGGGAGCGTCAGCTGGATCGTCCTGCGTGAAGCGGAGGCTTCGCAGGGCGGTGGCCATGATCGGGGCGTAGCACTTCTCCCAGTGAGTGATCTGGGGCGTGGAGAAGGCCAGCAGGCACATGCGCTGCCCGTCTCCACCTGCCTCGGGCGGGATGGGGACGATCGCATGGAACTGGGCTGTGAGTACCTCGATCTCCTCGCCGATGGGGGAGAACACCGAGGGAAGGACATAGCTCTGGCCACCGGTGAAAACGGCAGCCTGTCCGCACGGAGCGTCGATCACCGATGCGGTCCAGCCGGAGCCTCGCGAGTCGAGGACGCCTCGAAGGGTTCCTCTGACAGCTGTGGCGACATCCTCGCCGTAGGGGAAGTCCACGACTGCGACGGCGAGCGAGCCGAGCGAGATCTCGCCCTCGAAGGAGTGCAAGCAGTTCGCCGCGTACACAACGCCGGCTTCCTGTAGAAATCGCGAGATCCGCTGCAGTGTGCGAGCCATTTCTGCCCGTTGCCGCTGTTCGGCATCTGATGCCAAGGACTCGCACGCGTTCCGGGCGTTCACCTCTGCCCAAGCGCTGTCGAAGTCCATGCCCAAAGGCACCTCTTCGAACTCGGCGGGCACCGAGAAATCGACCCGTATCACCGCCCGCTCCCTTCGCCGGGGTGCCGTGGTTTGGAGGGCCGGTGAAGTGGCGGGGGCGGCGGGGGTCCCACCTGGCCGGCCCGTTGTTGGTCGTAGAGGTCTACCAGCCGCCGGTTGTTCTCGTACCAACCCTTCATCCACTTTGGAGTCAGGACCGCGGTCACGGCCAAGGGGATAGCCAGAACAACCACGACGGCGAGGGCGGCACCCGGCCTGTCGCGCAGCACCCAGGCGAGGACGAAGCTTCCGATGCTGAGCACAGCGATCAACGCGGTGAATTTCTTGGAACCGTTGGCCTCGTAGGCGGCGAGTCCCCGTCGCTTCGACGCCATCTCGGCGCCTGTGACCGGCATGGATGCCTCGGGTTGGGCAGTGGAGGGTACCCACGTCTGCAGAAGCGGGCCTCCTGCGCGAAGCCGGTCCTGGGACTGCTGGGCGCGTAGGCGAGCCGTCGGCGAGTCGTTCCGCACGAAGATCAGACGGATCGTGCTTTTGCTGGGCATCTCGGTCGTCTGGAGGTCGTAGCCGAGTTCGTAGCCGATCGCCGTGATCTGGTCGGACTGCCTTCCCTCGAAGCCTCCGAGAAGGAACTCGGCTTGGCCTCGCCCATCGAAGTGGGCCAGGATCTCTGCGTCTTTCATCGTGCGGCTCACCTTGCCTACTGGGCTGCCTTGTCCTTCTTGCTGCCAGTTTTCCAGGCGTTCTCGAACGCCACGAGGAGATCACCGCCCGGTAGTGCCGCTTCGACATCTTGTCGGTCGTTTTTCGGGACGAAGTACCCGAGGGCGGTCGGATCGGCGATGAAGGAAGCGACGGTGTCCACCAGACCGAAGTTGGCTGTCGCGTCCGCCGCACGGCTGGCCGCGACCACTCGCGAAACGCCCTTAAAGGCACCGCCGAATGGCAGCGCGCCGAGAACGTCCTGAGCCAGAGTTCGGTTAGAGACCACGGATTCGCCGCCGACTGCACGGGCGACGCCGTGCAATCCCAGGGCGCCGATGGCGAAGGCGCCTGAAGCGACACCTACAGCTGCCGCTGCTGCGGCGAACACGGGGGCCGCCGGACCTGTTACCGGGGCAATAAGGAGGAGGAGTAGCGAAATCGCGCCCAGCGCACCACTCACGGTCGCGAGGACATCGCCGAGGGCCGCGATGGCGTTCGCATGCGCCTTGAGCCACTTGACCGCATCGGCCACGGCTGCGCTGACGACCGCGTCGACGATGTCGTCGAGCTTGCTGAGGGCCTTCCCGATACTGACGAGCGCGTCACCCAGTTTCTCCAGCGGGCCTGGCTCGTTCGGCGCGATGTTCATCGCCTTGTCGAGGCGCCTCGCGACCTTCCGGCCTTCGACGTCGTAGTCGGTGGCCAGCTTGCGCGCCTCGGCGCGAATCCGGTCGAGGTCCGACTGCGCCGTGGCGGCCGCCAGCTCCGCCGCGGATCTTTGCTTCTCGGTCTTCTCCTGCTTGCGCTCTTCGGCGTCGTCCTTCGGTGGCAGGTCGAGTAGCGGCTTGGGGGGTAGGCTGGCCAGCTTCGCGTTCGCCGCGTGCCCTGCGGCCTTGGCGTCCTGTGCGTGCCGCTCCAGGGCCTCTGCCTGGCGCTGCCAGTCCGGCATCGCGTCGGCCCAGTCCGTCAGGGCCCGCGCGGCCTTGCTGAAGGACCGCTTCGCCCGGTCGACCTTGGGCCGGAAGTTGTCGTCGAACTGCTCGCGGAACGCGTCCGCGTGACGCCCCTTCCAGTCACCCTCACCCGTGCCGTGCAGGACATCGGATATCTCGTGCAGCGCCTTGGACGTGCGCTGCAGGATGTTCGCCACGTGTTTGGCGGTGTGGGGGTCACCGGGACAGGGCACGAATCCCAGAGCCGGGTACTGATCCTTCAAGGGTGAGGTCTGCGTGGGCGATGTCCACTGGAAGACGTCGCTCACGCGCATCCCTCCTGAGCCTTCCGCATTTCCTCGGCCAACTTGTCGTCGAGAGCCTCGAACGCCTGCTTCATCTTGTCGAGGGTCTTGACGGCCGCACCGGAGAACTTCTTGATCTGCTTGATTCCGTAGGACCACTCGTCCCCGAATTCGTTCATGCGTGACGCAAGCAGGCTCACGCCCATGGACTCGCCATCGACCTGGTCCATCTCCCGTCCGGGCCGCTCCATGATCTCGCCGATGTGTGCAATGTCGCCGCGCACGTGGTTGAGTACGGCGATGTCAATGTAGATGTCGCTCATCGTTCTTCCCCGTTCCGTCGCCTATTGGTTGACGGCCTGGATCTCCTGGACCACGACGTCCTGGTCGGCGCCGAACGTGCCGTCCGGGAGACCGCCGCCCTGCCCCGTTGTGCTCGTCCAGCTGATCTTCCAGGTGATGGTTGCCTGCAGCTTGTACGAGCCGTCGCCGGAGGACCGCAGATACTTCACTCCGCAGGGCGGAGTCTCGTCGGCCCTGCCTTTCACGTAGGGTTCGCCGATCTGTCCGCCGTGGCTCTCGCACTGGCCGGAGGCAGGATAGGTGACCGCGTCGTCCGTGCCGGGCTTGATCGTCAGCGAGACGGGCTCGGCAGTGGTCGTCGCGCTGAGATTGAGCAGTGGCACGGAAGCGGTGACGGAGACTGGCTTGAAGTGTGTGGTGTCCAGCCACGCCCAGGTCGGCAGGTTCACCTTAGTCGTGCCGTCGGGGGCCAGACTGACCTTGGTCGACGGGACGCGGATCTCGGCGTAGGCCAGCTGGGCGAGCATCTCCGGTGTGATGGCCTGCGGGACGTCAGCCGGTGGTGCGGCCCCCTTGTCGACCCAGAAGGGCTGCTTGTTGCAGTCCTGGGCCGCCGGGTCCGCCTCCCTGCCCTTGGTGATGTAGGAGTCCCACCAGTAGCCCTTGCCCGTCTTGTCCTTGTTGAAGTCCTTGTACGGGTGACCGTTGACGAAGTAGTTCTGGCTCTGCAGGCTCCACTCCGGGCTCGGCGCGCTGCTCTCCCACACCTGCCGCATCTGCGATTCGAGCTCCTGGGGCGTGTACTTCGGCGCGTAGTAGCAGGCGGGCGGGGTCCACGAAGTCGTGGGCGTGATGGCGCCGGCAGAGGGGCCGCTGCCGTTCTTCGAGCGGTCGAAGACGACTCCGCCCGCGGAAGCGAAGACCGTTGCGCCGTTGGCTCCGCCCGAGGAGCTGGTATTCGAACCCGAGCCCGACCCTCCACCGAACGTTCCACCGCCGGGGGGAGTCTTGTTGGCGAAGGCGCTGGGCATTGAGCACAGCCAGAGGGACCCCGCGGCGACGGCGACCGCAGAGAGGCGGAGAAGTCTGGTCACGGCTGGCACCCGGCGGCGCCACGGGAAGACGTGATTTTCACGAGCTGCCAGATTCCCTGCTTGTTCTTGGCGACCTCGGCGCTATAGGCGACGTAGCTGTCCTTGGACACCTTCGTGCCTTGGAGTTGACCGGTCTTGATGACCTTGCTGTATGCCTTGCTTTCATCGGAGCAGTATCCGATCGCGGCACTGGTAGGGGACTTCACCTTCACGGCGCGGTTGAAGTACCGCGTCGTACCCGTGATCGTCCAGCCCACTTTCGTGAAGCTCTGGACCCACTGCTGCGCGGCCACAGCACCCTCGCCGTCTGTGTAGAAGGCCAAGGCTGGGAGTCGAGGATTCTGAGCAACGATCGCCGCGTCCAGCGCACGGATGAGTTCCGCGTTGTCCCGCAGGATCGCGTCCTTCACGGAGTCACCGCTTTCCTCTGGTGTGAAGGTGTCATTGACGTCCGACGGCAGCTTGATCTCAGGTCGTCCGGCCGCGTCCGACGGGCTGGCGCTGGGCGACGCGGAGCTCTTGCCGCCTGTGTCGGCGCCTGAGATCTTGTTGCCGTCGGATCCGCCACCTCCTCCCGAGCTGCATGCGGTCAGCAGCAGGGCCGCAGATGCGGTGAGCACGGCTGTCACGAGCCGGGCGGGGCGGTTCACTGTGGACTCCCGTCGAGGTGGGGGTAGGTCAATCGAACCAACGCTATCCATCGGGCGAGTGGTGTCACCAGCCGAGTTTGCGTCAAGATCACATAAATCAAGGTCGGATGCGAGCGAATTGACGCATAGACACCCACCGCGATTTCACGGCGAATGCGGAGAAGTATCCCGTAAGAGCTCGTAACACGATCTTGGGGACGTGGGCTGGTGGGGCGTGACTTGTAGGAGGATTCTGCCGTTCGTGAGGTGTGGGGAACCGACCGTGGATCGTGGACGACGACTTGTGGACGCTGATCGAGCCGTTGCTGCCGGCCTGGCCCGAGAAGGCACCCGGTCCGAAGCCCGTAGATGACCGGCGGTGCCTGCAGGGCATCCTGTACGTGCTCTACAACGACATCAGATGGCAACTGCTGCCGCCGGAACTCGGGTTCGGCTCCGGACAGACCTGCTGGCGTCGGCTGGGTCGATGGCACAAGGCCGGCGTCTTCGACAAGCTGCACCACATCCTGCTCGCCGAGCTGCACGCGGCCGACGCCCTGGACTGGACCCGGGCCTGCGTGGATGCCTCCCACATCCGCGCGAAAAAGGGGGCGAGGCCACCGGCCCGTCACCGGTCGACCGCGGGAAGACGGGCAGTAAACACCACCTGATCTGCGACGGTAACGGCACCCCGTTCAAGGTCATCACCACCGCAGCCAACGTCAACGACGTCACCCAGACCCTGGCCCTGGTCGACGGCATCCCGCCCGTGGCCGGGAAACAGGGCCGTCCGCGCAGGCGCCCCGACGCCCTTCTGGGAGACAAGGAGCCTTTTCCATCTTCACTCTGAGCTGGTCAGATGGAGGGTGAGGACGGCCTGGACGAGGCTGGTGATCCGGGTGGTCGAGCACCGCAGTTTGC
>NZ_JBSFIH010000088.1:0-24177 GCF_053597455.1 Streptomyces sp. NPDC001393 | reverse complement strand
CCACAGACCGTCAGGAACCAGCCGCTGCGACAGATCGACACCCACGAAGAGACATCATGCCGCAGCTCGCACCGTCACCACGTGAGACAACCTCTTAGGCATGGCGTTACCAGTGTCGTAGATCTTTTGGCGCATCATCTATATGTACGAAGATCCCGAACCGCTGGCGATCGATGACCTCACTGGTGATCCGGTTCCCGACGGGAGGGCAGCGACGGTTGCCTGCCAGCCTTCCAGCACCGCGTCCGTGACCGGCGCTCCAGAGCCCGTGAGCAAGGCTAACTCGTCCATCGGTAGATCATGACGCAGCAAGCGCTTAGAAGAGGGTTGGGTACTCTCCACTATCCAAGCTTCCGACCTTTGCATTTGCAGGGTCCAGGGTGCGTCGCGCCGCCAACTTGTCCGCACATTCTCGGAAATAGATTATTCCAGCTTTGAAGTCGGACATTCCACTGAATGCCGCCACAAGAAGGTCGCAATACCCTTGGCGTGTCGTAGCACCCTAACTGAACGGCTGAACACTGGCCTTTGACGGAGTCCGTTCCAGTACAAACTGCTCCCACCATGAACGCTGGAAATCTTTTCGGGAAGTGTCCGGCCCTTGCTCGTGCCAGGATCACCCAACTGGCCGCGACCGAGATGCATGCGTGCCGTGATTGCTTCAAGATTCCGGCATGAGCATAAGGGACTTCCTTAGTTCGCGACGCCGATACATAAGGCATGCTGCACACGTGGATCGCATTGACCAAGCGAACCGCGTAGAGCGTGTCGAGCACGCCACCCACATCGAGCATGCAGAGCAAGCCCAACGCGTCGAGCTTGTTGAACAGACCGCTGCTCAACAAGCTGTTCCGAATCAAGAGCCAGAAAACAACTTCGCAAGTAGATTGACGAAGCTGCTTCCGGAGTGGACCTCGATTGCCGCAGTTTCCGCCTCTATCCTTGGCCTTGGATACGTGGCACTAAATGCCGGATACGTTAAGTTTTATGAAGGCTTGGGGGTTCACCCTGAAGAGGTTGGATTTGACCGCGTTGCCATTATTGGACGCACGGCATCATTTGCATTCATCGCCATATTTTTCATGTTTCTAATCGTTCTAATGGTCGCAGTTCCGCGCCAGCCAAAATGGCGTTTTCCGATCACATTAGTTCTCCAGATAGTCGCTTTCGGCCTGTCAATCTATGGAATTCTCGAACGCAAGAGTTGGCTAATATTCATTTCAAATTCGATGATGCTATGTCTACTCTATCTACTTTCTGCGCCGCTGGGTGAAGTGGAGTTCCGCAACGGGGGTGCAAAAGTAAGAATCGAAAAGGTGATGCAGTGGTTCTTTGTGATTTTTTCTGTCGTGGTATCTATTACGGCCTGCTGGAGGCTCGACGACTCCATTCAGCGCCGCATCAGCGAAGTTAGGCGGGGGCATGAAGTCCATCCAATCAATTTCGGAGCGTATCCGCTCATTGACATTTCCGCTACACATGTGCGGTGGGAATGGATCGACAGCAACTCGACTCCCCCGAAGGCTCTCAATAATAATGATTTGCTTTTCCTTGGTCGAGATTCGAATTCAGCATCGTTCGTCACCAAGGGGCACACAATCGTTGTGCCGAATCTGAAGATTGCCATCGAAGAAATAAATCCATAATTCCAGCGCGAGGACACTGGTGGACCTCTCGCCCGCTACTGGGCGATCTACGGCTCACCCCACTCAGGGACGCACATCATGCTGTGAGCCGGCGGGCCGATTTGTATCCGAGTGTTCATCGGGGACTTACTCCGCAGTCGAATCACGGTCCTGAGCAGGCGCACCGCCCCGCAAGGATCGGGCAGATGCGGGGTCGTAGAAGCGCCCTCTGTCTCGTGGCGGAAGATCGGGGCGCCACCTCCACCAAGCGCGTCCGTATCTACGGCAGAGGTCACGATGCAGACGAAGTCTTGTGATCCATCGCATGGGCTTGCGCGCCGAGTACTGGACGTACAGAGGTGTCGCCATGATCAGGCGGGAAGTCCACTCGCCGTTCGAGAGGTTGAGGTTGACCCGAGCGAGCCCCTGCACTCTGGCCCGCTGAAACGGGGCATGGTGTCTGTGGGCTATGCGGAATACGTCTCTGGCAATCTGCTCGGGGCGGTTAACCCTGGGCACTGACAGCGCCCGCTGGGTGAGTTCCTCTGGAAGATCGGTCACCAAGCTGCTGTCCAGCTCGTCGATCTTATGGATGAGGTCGTGAAGCCACCCTGTCCCTGAGCCCAGGCGGCCGGCTGTCGCGGTGCGCTCCAACAAGTGCTTCGTCGAGCCGCACAACATGAGGTCAACAGTGGCAGGGCCTCCCGTTCGATCACCCGGCAGGGATCCGCAAAACAACAGGACATCGTCAAGGTCGGGTAGATCGCTGTCTTCGTGCGATGTCCCCCAACCCATTTCCAGGTCGAAGTAGACCCAGTCGCCAGCGTTCAGGTGCGGTGCGTAGAAGTGAGACGCCTCCCGCGCTAGGTGCTGCTGCACTTTGCGGAGTCTGCGTATCTCTGACTCGGTCGGAGTGAGCGGCGCGCCCGCACCGATCGTCACCGTAGCCACTTGAAGATCAACGCCAAGGTTCCAGGATGGCGATGTGCCGGGAGCCCGCTCCGGGAAGAAGGCATCGAGCCGTCGACGAGAGAAGTAGATCATTTCGTTGAAGCGCACACTGCCCCCTTGCCGCTGAGCTTCGTGTTCATGGTGCAGCAGGGACTAAGGCGCTGGACGTACATGCGGCAGGCATAGGGGGTGAGGCTGCTCACTCCTTGTTGTCCGTTGGCACGAGCCCCGCCAGGAAGACCCCAGAACCAGCGTGAGAGGCATAAGAAGAGCCCCCTCCGTCATTGGAGGGGGCTTCCTTGTAGCTCCTTACCCCTGGTCAGAGGCCTGCCCAAGCCGACTGCAACCTACCTAACTTTTGCACGACCAGGAGCCGGCGGAGCCATCAACCCGCCGCCCGGCGGTACTTGCGGACCGCGAGGGTGCGGAAGACCGCGATGATCACGACCGACCAGATCAGCGAGGCCAGCACAGGGTGCTGCATGGGCCAGGCGCCGGGCGTGCGGAAGCCCGGGGGGAGGTTGCCGAACAGCTCGCGGGATGCCTGCACAGTGGCGCTGAACGGGTTCCACTCCGCTATGTGCCGCAAGAAGGCCGGCATCTGGTTCGCGTCCACGAAGGCGTTCGAGATGAACGTCAGCGGAAACAGCCAGATCAGGCCGCCCGACGTCGCCGCTTCGGGAGTGCGCACGGTCAGGCCGATGAGCGCGCCGATCCACGAGAACGCGTACCCGAGCAGCAGGAGCAGGCCGAATCCGGCGAGCACCTTGCCGAGGTTCTCGTGCGTACGCCAGCCGACGATCAGGGCGACGACCGCCAGGACGACGAGGGTGAGCGCCGTCTGGGCCAGGTCGGCGAGAGTGCGCCCGGTCAGGACCGCGCCACGCGCCATCGGCAAGGAGCGGAAGCGATCTATGAGCCCCTTGTGCATGTCGTCGGCGATACCCGCACCGGCGCCCGCCGTGGCGAACGTGACCGTCTGGGCGAAGATGCCGGCCATCAGGAACTCTCGGTACGCCTGCGTGGAGTTGGACCCACCGACCTGGATCGAGCCACCGAACACATAGGTGAACAGCACCACAAACATGATGGGCTGAATTAGCCCAAAGATAAGCATCTCGGGAATCCGGCCCATGCGAATCAAGTTCCGATGGGCGACGACGAGCGAATCGTTCACGGCGCTCACCTGGCCTGCTCCTTCATGGCGTTGGGCCGCCGGTCTCGGATGCTCGGCGAGATGGAACCTGGCCGAGACAAGCGAACAGGATCCGGGATCCGTGACATGCGGATGAGGTTCCGTTTCGCCACGACCATCGAGTCGTGGACGGAACGGCTGAGGGGGTTGCCGGGCGGTGCCACCCGCACGGCTTCGCTGACGGCGCTCACTTCACGGCCTCCTTGGCGGTCGCCTCGTCGTCCTGGGCGGCGGTCTCGGCCACGTGTCCCGTCAGCGACAGGAAGACGTCGTCGAGGGTGGGGCGGCGCAGCCCGATGTCGTCTATCTCGATCCCGCGGGTGTCCAGCTCACGGATGATCTCGGCGAGCAGTTTGGCGCCGCCGGTCACCGGGACCGTGAGCTTGCGGGTGTGCTCCTCGACCGTGACCTCGCCCTTGCCGAAGCCGCGCAGCACCTCGGCGGCGCTCGCGATGTGCTCGCGCTCGTGCACCACGACCTCGACGCGCTCACCGCCGGTGCGGGCCTTGAGCTGGTCGGAGGTGCCCTTGGCGATGACCCGGCCGTGGTCGACCACCGCGATGTCGTGGGCGAGGTGATCGGCCTCTTCCAGGTACTGCGTGGTGAGCAGCAGCGTCGTACCGCCGGAGACGAGCTGTTTGATGACCTCCCACAGCTGCTGGCGGTTGCGCGGGTCGAGGCCGGTCGTCGGCTCGTCCATGAACATCACCGGCGGCGAGACCACGAGGGCCGCGGCGAGGTCGAGCCGGCGGCGCATGCCCCCGGAGTAGGTCTTGGCGGGGCGGTCGGCGGCGTCCGCGAGGTTGAACTGCTCCAGCAGCTCCGCCGCGCGCGCCTTCGCCGCCTTGCCCTTCATCTGGTACAGCTGCCCGACCATCTGCAGGTTTTCCCGGCCGGTCAGATACTCGTCGACCGCCGCGAACTGGCCGGACAGGCCGATGGAGCGGCGTACGGCGTCGGGGTCCTTCAGCACGTCCACGCCCGCGACGACCGCCTTGCCGCTGTCGGGGCGCAGGAGCGTGGTCAGGCAGCGGACGGTCGTCGTCTTGCCGGCGCCGTTCGGCCCGAGGAGGCCGAGGACCGTGCCCTCGGGCACGTCCAGGTCTACGCCGTCGAGAGCCCTTACGTCGCCGAAGGTCTTCACCAGGCCTTCGGCATGGATGGCGCCTGGCATGTCTGTCTCCACGTCGTCGGGGGTGTTTCGAAAAGGCTAGGTTTGCGGGTTCGTACGCGCCTGCGATTTTCCGCATGCGGCGGTGGGGCCACCGCCGCCACGACACACCATAACGCGATGTATCGCGTTTCTCAATGGTCTTCACCGGAACGGGTGGCGAAGGGGGACAGAAGGCCGGCCCGGCCTCAGTCGATGACGGTGTAACCCGCTTCCCGCAGGGCCTGGCCGACCTCAGCGCAGTGCGCCGGGCCCTTCGTCTCGAGGTGCAGCTCCACCTCCGCCTCCGTGAGCCCGAGCCGGGGGTCGGTTCGTACGTGGCTCACGTCGAGGACATTAGCGTCGACCACTGACAACACCCCGAGGAGCGTGGCGAGGGCGCCCGGGCGGTCCGTCAGCCGCAGGCGTACGGCCAGGTAGCGGCCCTGCGCGGCCATGCCGTGCCGCAGCACGCGCTGCAGCAGCACCGGATCCACGTTGCCCCCGGAGAGCACCGCGACGACCGGCCCCTCGAAGGTGTCCGGCGCGGCCAGCAGCGCCGCCACCGGGCTCGCCCCGGCCGGCTCCACGACCAGCTTGGCCCGTTCCAGGCACAGTAGCAGCGCGGCCGACAACTGGTCCTCGCTGACCGTGCGAACCTCGTCGACCAGATCCCTGACGATCCCGAACGGCACCAGGCCCGGCCGCCCCACCTTGATGCCGTCGGCCATCGTCGCCGGGTGCCGCACGGACACCGGGTGCCCGGCGGCCAGCGACGGCGGGTAGGCCGCCGCGCCCTCCGCCTGCACGCCGACGATCCGGACGTCCGGCCGGATCGCCTTCACCGCCACCGCGATCCCGGCCGCGAGCCCGCCGCCGCCGATGCCGACGACGATCGTGCGCACCTCCGGGCACTGCTCCAGGATCTCCAGGCCGACGGTGCCCTGACCGGCGATGACGTCCGGGTGGTCGAAGGGGTGGATGAACACCGCCCCCGTCTGCGCCGCGTACTCCTCGGCGGCGGCCAACGTCTCGTCGACCACCTGGCCGTGCAGGCGCACCTCGGCGCCGTAGTCGCGGGTCGCGCTGATCTTCGGCAGCGGCGCGCCCTTCGGCATGAACACCGTGGAGTGCACGCCGAGCAGCGAGGAGGCGAGCGCCACGCCCTGCGCGTGGTTCCCGGCGCTCGCGGCAACCACCCCGGCCGCCCGTTCCTCCGGCAGCAGTCCGGAGATCCGCACATAGGCGCCGCGCAGCTTGAACGAGCCGGTCCGCTGCAGGTTCTCGCACTTCAGATGCACCGGCGCGCCGACCAGCTGGGTCAGGTGGCGGCTGCCCTCCATCGCGGTCACGCGTGCCACGCCCGAGAGCATCTTCTGGGCGCCGCGTACGTCGTCGAGGGTGACGGAACGCAAGGAGTCAGCCGTGCCGTAGCTCATGACTCCAGCATCGCAGTTCACGGTCGTACACGACGGGTGTGACCAAGCTCCGAGACCGGTTTGTGCAGCGCCGGTACGGCCCGCCGCCGGGCCGCGTACCCTGTCCCCCAACCCAGCAGCCCTTCATGAAGCGAGCCTCCGGCCATGCCCACAACACCTGAAATGTCGATGGACATGACGACCGTCGGTGACACCGGTCTCCTCGACACCCTCCAGCACGAGGTGGCGGTGTTCGCCCGCCGTGCCGAACAGACGCGGCTCGGCGGAGTCGGGCAGGTGCGCAACTCCATGGACCGCGCGGCGTACCTGCTGCTCAACCGCCTCGACAAGGAAGGCCCGATGGGCGTCAAGGCGCTCGCCGCGAGCATGGGCATCGACTCCTCCACGGTCACCCGGCAGGTGGCTCCGCTGGTCGACACCGGGCTCGTCAAGCGCACCTCGCACCCCGAGGACGGGCGGGCGGTGGTCCTTCAGCTGTCCCCGCGCGGGATCGCCCGGCTGGAGGAGGTGCGCTCCTCCAGGCGTCAGCTGATGGCCGAGCTGACGCAGGACTGGGAACCGGAGGAGCGCGAGCAGTTCTGCACGCTCCTGACCCGCTTCAACCGCGCACTGTCCGCGCGGATGGCGGTGCAGGGGACCGGGCCGGCCGACCAGCCGCCCGCGTCCTGAGGCGCACCGGGGAGAGTACGGGTCCGGAGTCTTGACCCCGGGCCGCTGCTGGCCTCATATGAGACCGGGTCCTGCGTCGTACGCGGTTCACCTGTCCCGTACCGGACAGGACCCCCTCTAGGGGGAGGCGTGGTGCGTGATCGGCAGGTGTCCCGAGAAGCCCGCCGGGCCCGGGAGTTCGAGGCGTTCGTCGCGGGCGCGGCCGGACGTCTGCTGCATGCCGCCACGCTGCTGACGGCGGAGGCGCCGGACGCCAACCCGCGCGCGCGGCGCCTGCTGACGCTCGCGCTCGCCCACACCTACGCGCGCTGGGACCGGCTGCACGGCGAGGACCCGTACGACTGCGCCCGCCAGTACCTCGCCACCCGCTTCGCACGCGCAACCTGGCACCAGTACGGCGCCTTCGGCCGGACCCGCCCGGATCCACGCAGCCCGCTCGCCGCCCTGAGCCCGCGGGAACGGCTGATCCTGGTCCTGCGCCTCTACGAAGGCGTCGCCGAGGAGCAGGCGGCGGCCCTCCTCGGACTCCCCCGGGAGCGCGTCCACACCATCTGCGACCGCGCGACAACCACCCTGCTCCACCCCACAGCCCCCCAGGTGGCGCCTTCATGAGGGGGTGGGGAGCGGGCAGCACGGGCAGCGCTCGGACCATGGGCAGCAGACACGGCGGGCACAACGCATGGGGCGGGGACGGCGCCGGGAGCCCGGGAAGCAGCAACGGCGCAGGCGACGCACGGGGCAGGTGCGCACGGGGCTGGGAGAGCATCGGGAGTGCTCGGGCCGGGGCGAGCGGGCGGCGCGGTGGGCGCGTACGAGGCGCCGGGAGTGTCGGGGGTGCAGGGAGCGTCGGCGGGAGTGCGGGGAGCGCCAAGGACTCGGGCAACGTCACGGGCGCGGGGAGCGTGCACCGTGGCGAGAGGGCCGGGCGGGTGAGCGGCCCGAGCAGCGTGCGGATACGTGGGATGCGGTGCAGTGGGAGGGCGGTGTGAACCGGCCCCAACGGGAGGCCGCGGCGCGGCAGATCATGGAGAAGGCGCCGGCACCGGTGCCGCCGGACCTGTGCTCGGAGGCGGTGCGCCGCGGCGAACGCCTGCTGCGGCGCGGGCAGCTCGTCCGCCGGGTGCTGTGGCTGCTGGCCTGCGCCGCAGCCGTCGCGTTCAGCGTGTGGGCGGCCCGCGTGCACCCGTGGACGGAGCCGCCCTCCCAGACGACGCCACCGGTCACCGGCTGGTGAGCCTGCTACGGCCGCGGGCCGACGGGAGATACGGCCCGCGTACGACGGTGGTCACGCCCGTCCGAGCCCGGCGGCGCCTCCGTCAGCCCAGCGCCTGCTGGAGGTCTGCCAGCAGGTCGTCGACGTTTTCGATGCCCACGGACAGGCGGACCAGGTCGCCGGGGACCTCCAACGCGGAACCGGCCGCGGACGCGTGCGTCATCCGGCCGGGGTGCTCGATCAGGGACTCGACGCCGCCGAGCGACTCGCCGAGGGTGAACACCTTGGCCCGGTTGCACACCTCGACCGCGGCCTCCTCGCCGCCCTCGACACGGAAGGACACCATGCCGCCGAACGCCTTCATCTGCTTCGCGGCGACCTCGTGTCCGGGGTGCTCGGGCAGGCCCGGGTAGAGCACCTGCGTCACGCGCGCGTGCCGGGTCAGCATGTCGGCGATCTTCGTGGCGTTCTCGCTGTGCCGGTCCATCCGCACCGCGAGGGTCTTGGTACCGCGCAGCACCAGCCAGGAGTCGAAGGGGCCGGCGACGGCGCCCATCGCGTTCTGGTGGTAGGCCAGCTCCTCGCCGAGGCCCTGGTCGGAGACGATCAGCGCACCGCCGACCACGTCCGAGTGACCGCCCATGTACTTGGTCAGGGAGTGGACGACGACGTCCGCGCCGAGCGACAGCGGCTGCTGGAGGTAGGGCGTGGCGAAGGTGTTGTCGACGACGAGCTTCGCGCCCGCGTCGTGCGCGACAGAGGCGACGGCGGCGATGTCGGTGATGCCGAGCAGCGGGTTGGAGGGGGTCTCCACCCAGACGGCCTTGGTCTTGGGGGTGATCGCGGCCCGTACCGCGGCCGGGTCGCTGGTGTCGGCGACGGACCACTCCACACCCCAGCGGGTGACGACCTTGGCGAAGAGGCGGAAGGTGCCGCCGTAGGCGTCGTTCGGGATCACCACGTGGTCACCGGGGCTGAGCAGCGTGCGCAGCAGGGTGTCCTCGGCCGCCAGGCCGGACGCGAAGGCGAGGCCGCGACGGCCGCCCTCGAGCGCGGCGAGGTTCTCCTCGAGGGCGGTGCGGGTGGGATTGGCGCTGCGGCTGTACTCGTAGCCGCCGCGCAGCCCGCCGACGCCGTCCTGCTTGTAGGTCGAGACCTGGTAGATCGGCGGGACGACCGCGCCGGTGAGGGGATCCGCGGTGTTGCCCGCGTGGATCGCGAGGGTCTCGAAGTGCTGACTGATGTGCCTGTCGCTCATGTGCACCGAGCGTAGTGCGCCTGACCGGATCCTGGAGCCCACCGGGCTCGAGCGGCACCGGAGGAAGGGTTTCCCCTCACCCTGTCATGAACAGTCCCGGAGTTTTCCACAGCCTCGCGGCGGGGTTGGCCAATTGTCGGCGGCGTCTGGTTCGCTTGGGGCATGGCGATTCTCTGGCTGCTCATGGCGCTGCTCATGCTGAGCTTCGTGCTGCTCTCGGTCATGCGGCGCAGGCGTGGGCTGATCGAGCAGGTTCCTCCGGGACACCCGGACGCCGCGGACCCGGCGGCCTACGGCTTCGTGCGCCAGGAGGAGCTGGACGTGCGCATGCCCGGCCCGGACCAGGACCTGCTGGACGTCCTGGAGTTGGTGCAGCGCACGCAGGACTATCGCGCGGCCTCCCAGCTGCTGGCCGGCACCGAGACCGAGGGCGAGCCGCGCTGGCAGCGGGTGCAGGCCTTCGCGGGCGCGGCCGCGCTGGAGCTGCAGCAGCGGCCCGGCGGGGTGCATGAGACGCCGGGCGGCCAGTGGCTGCGGGTGTGGCGGGCGGAGCAGCCCAAGGACGCGGGCTGCGCCGCTGTCTACGCGGAGTTCCTGGTGCAGCAGGCCTGGCGGACGTCGACGCCGGGCACGGACGACTTCCGGATCATCATGGAGGAGGCCCGGGACGCGTGCGCGCAGGCGGCCCTACTCGCTCCCGGCGACCCGGTGCCGTACATCGTCGAGCTGTCCATCGCCCGTGGACTCTCCTATTCCCAGGCCGAGTTCGACCAGCTGTGGCTGAAGATCCTCGACCGCGCCCCGCATCACATGGGCGCGCACCTGGCCGCGCTGCACTACTGGTGCGAGAAGTGGCACGGCTCGCGCGAGCAGGCGTACTCCTTCGCCGAGGCCGCCGCGGCCCGCGCACCGCAGGGCTCGCTGCTCGCCGCGCTGCCCCTGTTCGCGGTCTTCGAGCACCTTCCCGAGGTGAACCTGGTGGCGAGCTTCTACCAGAGCGAGGTCGTCACCAAGGCGATGCATGGCGCCCTGCACGCGGTGCACTCCGCCCGCCCCGACGACCCCATGCTCGCGCACGTCCGCCATCTGCTGATCTTCTTCCTGGTCCGCGCCGAGCGCTGGCAGGAGGCCATGCACCAGCTGATACACGTCGACGGGCACGTCGGCGCGCTGCCCTGGATGCTCTCCGCCGACCCGGCCGCCGAGTTCGCCCTCTACCGCGCCCTGGCGGTGGCCGGCTACGAGGCCAACGGCGGCAGCCCGGCCACCCTCCCCGGCTGAGCCCCGTTCAGAGGGCTTCTCGGTCGGTCAGTGCGTCGGCCTGGGGCCGGGCCGCTGGGGCTCGGGGACGAGACCGCGGCCGGGCTCGGGATCCGGGTGGACCGGGCCCGGCTCGTGCTGACCCCGAGGCCGCCGCGGCCGCGGCGCACGCCGGTTCTCAGATCGTCGCCGTGTCGATCACGAAGCGGTAGCGGACGTCGCTGGACAGCACCCGCTCGTACGCCTCGTTGATCTCCGCGGCGCTGATCAGCTCGATCTCGGCACCCAGGGTGTGCTCGGCGCAGAAGTCGAGCATCTCCTGGGTCTCGGCGATACCGCCGATCATCGAGCCCGCAAGGGTCTTGCGGCCGCCGATCACCGAGAACAGGTTGAGGGAGATGGGCTCCTCGGGGGCGCCCACGTTCACCAGCGCGCCGTCCACCTTCAGCAGCGACAGCAGCGCGCCGAAGTCCATCGGTGCCGAGACGGTGGAGACGATCAGGTCGAAGGTGCCGGCCAGCTCCTCGAAGGTCTTCGGGTCGCTGGTGGCGTGGTAGTGGTCGGCGCCCAGCTTCAGGCCGTCGTCCTTCTTGCGCAGGGACTGCGAGAGGACGGTCACCTCGGCGCCCATCGCGTGCGCGATCTTCACGGCCATGTGGCCCAGGCCGCCCAGGCCGACCACGGCTACCTTCTTGCCGGGGCCCGCGTTCCAGTGCTTGAGCGGCGAGTAGGTGGTGATGCCGGCGCAGAGCAGCGGGGCCGCCACGTCCAGCGACAGGCCGTCGGGGATGCGCACGACGTAGTTCTCGTCGACGACGATCTTCTCGGAGTAGCCGCCGTAGGTGGGCTCGCCGTCCCTGCCGACGGCGTTGTACGTGCCGACCATGCCCTTGAGGCAGAACTGCTCCAGACCCTTCAGACAGTTCTCGCACTCACGGCAGGAGTCGACCATGCAGCCGACGCCCACCCGGTCACCGACGGCGAACTTCGTCACACCGGGGCCGACCTCGGAGACGACACCCGCGATCTCGTGGCCGGGCACCATCGGGAAGATGGCCTCGCCCCAGCCCTCGCGGGCCTGGTGGATGTCGGAGTGGCAGATGCCGGCGAACTTGATGTCGATCAGGACGTCGAACTCGCCGACCGCGCGCCGCTCGATGGTGGTCCGCTCCAGCGGAGCCTTCGCGGCGGGCGCGGCGTACGCAGCAACAGTGGTCATGCCGGGGTTCTCCTAGCAGGTGTTCCGTGCCCGGTTGCCTTCCGACCGGGTACGGCCCCCAGCCTGCCGCGATCCGGGCCGGCCACCCAGACCACGCCTTTGCGTACGACCGCTGTGCCTACCACTGGCGGGGTCAGGCTCGTGCACGTACGACCAGGAATACTGGACGTATGGAGCACAGGGACTCAGAACCGCAGGCCGCGGCCGCCGCCGGACGGCCGCTGGACCGGCGCGCCGAACTGAGCGAGTTCCTGCGCAGCCGGCGGGCCCGGCTGAAGCCGGAGGACGTGGGGCTGCCGGACTTCGGACGGCACCGGCGGGTGCCGGGACTGCGCCGCGAGGAGCTGGCACAGCTGGCCGGGGTGTCGGTGGCGTACTACACCCGGCTGGAACAGGGCAACGGGCGGAACGTCTCGGCGGAGGTCCTGGACTCGATCGCGCGGGCGCTCAGGCTGTCGGACGCCGAGCACGCGCATCTGACGCATCTGGCCAAGCCGAAGTCGCACAAGAAGAAGCCGGCGGCGCGGCAGCAGCAGGTCCGTGTCTCGCTGCGGCAGCTGCTGGACACGATGGACGGCGTACCGGCGTACATCGTCGGGCGCCGCTCGGAGATCCTCGCCTGGAACCGGATGGCGGCGGCCCTCTTCGGTGACTGGGCGGAACTGCCGGCGGCGGAGCGGAACTGGGCGCGTCTGACGTTCCTGCGCCCGGACTACCGCGAGCTGTTCGTCGACTGGGAGCAGAAGGCGATCGACATCGTCTGCGCCCTGCGCATGGACGCGGGCTGCCACCCGGACGACCCCAAGCTGTCCGCGCTCGTCGGTGAACTCTCGGTCAAGAGCGAGGAGTTCCGCCGGCTGTGGGCGACGCACGACGTCAAGGAGAAGAGCCACGGCATCAAGCGGATGCGTCATCCACTGGTGGGCGACCTCTCCCTGCACTTCGAGTCCTTCCGCCTGACGGACGACTCGGAGCAGTCCCTGATCACCTACCACGCCGAGCCCGGTTCCCCGTCCGCCGACTCCCTGCGTCTCCTGGCCAGCTGGGGCACGGACGCGGCCCACGCGGTGCCGTCGGCGTAGGCACCCGTACGGCGAACCCGTACGACGAAGGGGCACCCGGAGCCCGTGCTCCGGGTGCCCCTCGCTCGTTCAGCGGGCGCTGCGGCTCACGTGCCGAAGTACGCGTCGTAGACCGTGATCTCGGACGTGTTGCCCTTCTTGTCGGTGATCTCGGAGCGGAAGGAGACGGACCTGCCCTTCGCCGGGTTCTTCACGGTGATCCTGCCGCCCCGGACGTCGACCTTGGTGAAGGTCCTGCCGTCGTAGGAGACGTACACCGCGAGGGACTTCAGGTTGCGGCCGGCGGCCGCGCCCTCGACGGTGACCGGGAAGGTGACCGTCCTCCCGGCCGGGACACAGCTGTCCAGGCCGGTCGTGGCGCCGTAGTGCAGGACGGAGGCCGGGAGCTGCACGGCGGTGCCGGAGGCGTTCTGGGAGCGGAAGGTCCAGGTCGCGTCGATCCGCGAGGAGGCCCGGGCGATCTTCGCCGAGCGCTCGACCGAGGTGGTCAGCCGGTACGCGGCGTCCCCGGCCGGGACCTTGAAGGTCTCGTCACCGAAGAGCGGGTCGGCGTTGGAGCCGACCTTGGTGCCGTCGCGGTACAGGGTCGTGTTCACCGAGGTGAACTGCGAGTACCCGGCGTTCAGGGCGGAGTCGGCGAACAGCGGCAGCGAACCGTAGATCTCGTTGCCGGTGCGGAACAGCCCGAGGTCCTTGTTGACGTGCGGGCCGAAGACCGCGGTGTTGACCGTCCTCGGGTAGCTGTGGCCGGCCCGGAAGGAGGACTGGCCGAGGGTGTAGCCCGCGTCCTGGATCGGGAAGCCGTCCTGGTCGCGCCCGCCGTACTGGCTGAAGGCCAGGTCCCACAGGACCCCGCCGCCCGCGGACAGGTGCAGGGTGCGGGTGCCGGGCAGCGTCTGCGGGATGTCGACGGAGGAGGCGCCGGAGCTGCCGGGCAGCCAGCCGGTGGCGCTGATCGCACCGGTCTTGCCGCGCGCGGCGGCACCGAGCCGGGCCTTGACGGTGGCCAGCTCGCTCGCCTTCCAGTGCCTGGTGTAGCCGGTGGCGAGCTGCTTGACCGGGCCGCCGGAGGTGACGTCGTACTCCTCGTCCGCGCCCTTGGTCCAGTGGCCGTCCCACTGCTGGAACAGCTGGGCGGCGGGCAGCCGCGGGCCCAGGTGGGCGGTGCGGAAGTTGTTGTACGAGTCCAGGAACCAGCCGTAGCTGAACTCGCCGGCCCCCGTCGTGACGTCGTACCCCGGCGCGGCGAACTCCGGCTTCGCGCCCGGGGCGGGGACGGTGATGTCCACCGGCCTGGCCCGGCGCGCGTCGATCGTGACGGTCTGCTTCCTGGCGACGGTCAGCTTCGGCTGGGCGATCCAGTCGGTGCCCTTGGTGCCGTTCTTGTCCACGAACACGGCGGAGTTGAGGATGTACGTGCCCTTCGGCAGGCGCACCTTCACCGTGCCGGACGGGTCGTACGGGCTCACCTGCGTGCCGCTCGCGAGTCCGGCGACACCGTTGAGGCCGGCGTTGTAGTACGTGCCCGGCCTGCCGTCCCGGCCGATGACCTTCAGCGTGATGTCGTACGACTCCACCTCGCGCTGCACCGCGGCGGCCGTGCGGACGCTCTGGCCGGCGCCGGTCGCGGTCACGTACGCGGAGTAGGCGCCGTCGAGGGTGCCACCCAGCCTGGTGTCGGCGGTGAGGTCGACGGCCGCCCTGCCGTGCGCCGGAACCGTCAGCCTTCTCGCGCCGAGCTTGAAGAAGCCCGAGGGGGCCGCGTGGCCCTTGGGGTCGAGGGCGGTGCTGCTCAGGGTGAGCGTGACGGCCTTGTCGCCGAGGTTGCGGTAGGTCACCCTCCTGGTGACCGGCTTGTCGTCGGTGTGCGGCCACTGCTGCAGCCCGAAGTTCACCGAGACCGGGTCGGCGATCACGGTCTGCCGGTAGGCCCTGTCCACCGCGATACGGCCCGAACCCTGCTGGTACGGCGTGTAGGTGCCGCCCTTTGCGGAGCCGGTCAGCGCGCCCTTCAGCTCGGCGTAGCCCCAGCCGGGGTGCTCCTGCTTCAGGATCGCGGCGGCGCCCGCGACGTGCGGGGTGGCCATCGAGGTGCCGGAGATGGTCAGGTAGCCCTCGGGCTTCTCGCCGACCTCCTGGTCGATGACGCTGCCCTTGGCCGCGGCGGCGGTGATGTCCACGCCGGGCGCGGTGACGTCCGGCTTGATGGCGTAGTCGCCGAGGCGCGGGCCGGTGGAGGAGAAGTCGGCGAGCTTGTCCTTCTTGTCGACGGCACCGACGGTGAGCGCGGCGTCCGCGCTGCCCGGCGAACCGATCGAGTGCGGGCCGTCGTTGCCCGCGGCGATCGCGAACAGGATGCCCTTGGTGGCGGACAGCTTGTTCACCTCGGCCTCGAGTGGGTCGATGCCGGGGCTGTCGTAGCCGCCGAGGCTGAGGTTGACGACGGAGGCGCCCTGCGCGGCCGCCCATTCCATGCCGGCGAGGATGCCGGAGTCGTCACCGGAGCCGGTGTCGTCCAGGACCTTGCCGTTGAGGATCCTGGCGTCCGGGGCGACACCCTTGTACTTGCCGCCCGACTTGGCGCCGGTGCCCGCCACGATCGAGGCCACGTGGGTGCCGTGCCCGTAGTGGTCGGTGGCGTCGGCGGCGCCGGAGAAGTTCTTGGACGCGATCACCTGGTCCTTGAGGTCCGGGTGGCTGGTGTCCACACCGGTGTCCAGGACGGCGACCTTCACGCCCTTGCCGGTGTAGCCGGCCTTCCAGGCGACCGGGGCGCCGATCTGCGGCACGGACGTATCGAGGGAGGCCTGGCGGACGCCGTCGAGCCAGACGTGCGCGATGCCGGCGGCGGTGTCGTCCCCGTCGGTGACGGCGTGCCACAGCCCGGCGGTGGCGTCGACCGGTGTCTGTACGGCGTCGGCGTTGAGGGCCGCCAGGCTGCGCCGCAGACGGCCGGCGTCCCGGACGTCCGCCTTGGCGGTCCGGGCGGAGCCGTTGTAGCCGACGATGACCTTCAGGCCGTTCTTCTGGGCCCGGCGGGTGGCGGCTTTGTTCAGCTCGGTGACGTCGAACAGGCGCTGGTCCAGCTTGCCGGAGGCCACCAGGTGGGCCGCGTCGACCGGGACGACCAGCGTGTGGCCCTCGGTCCTGCGGACCTGGACGGGTATGTGCTCGCGGCCCTTGGCCCGCTGCAGGCCGACGATGCGGCCCTTGGCGTCGAGGGCGACACGGTCACCGGTGATGAGGGTGACATGGGTCTTCGCGGAGAGCGCGGAGGCGACGGCCGGGATGCGCTGCGCGGGCTTCGCCGACGCCGGGCTGGTCATACCCGCTGCGAGGGCGACGGCTGCGGCCGTGCCCACACTGGCCGCAGCAGCTCTTTTCACTTGTCTGCGCAAGTTCTCCCCCTGGAGATGGAGTACCGGGCGAATTCCCCGTTCGCCCGGCCGGGGGGAGTGTCGTGGGTGAGAACGTCAGCCCCCCCGGGGTCACGCAGAGTATGCCGGGGGTGATCAGTCGCCTCAATAGACGAGAGGACGGTAAGAAATGATGAAGGAGAACTGTTACGCCGCGTTCTGATCGCCGTTACACAACTGCCGGATCAGGCACCGGCGTTCTCCCTTACCGTGATCTTTCCTTTACGGATGGTGGCCAGCCGCGGGAGCTTCTTCGCGAGCGCGGAGTCGTGGGTCACCATGATGAACGTCAACCCGTGTTCCTTCCACAGGCGTTCGAGTACGTCCATGATCTCGTCCGGCATGCCCTCGTCGAGGTTGCCGGTCGCAACATGAGGGCGGCGCCTGGCACAAGGCCGAAGGAGGCGACGAGAGCCGCCCATCTGCGGCGGCGAAGTCGTGCCTCAGGTAGGTCACCTTCTAGGCCGTGCACACCGAGTACGACCACCGCACATCCGACCGCATTTCAGCCGACCATCACCCGGATCGGAGATCCGTCAGACATCCGTTCGCATTCTCCAGCTCCGCTGGGCACGAAGGTGAAGGAGAAGGCCGGCCGGACCCGGAAACGCCGGTGCCGCCCTCGAAGGGCGGCACCGGGAAGCTGTCAACGGGGTGTCAGACCGCCGAACCGGCCTTCCACTGGGCCCAGTCCATGTTCCAGCCGTTGAGGCCGTTGTCCGGGGCGACCGTCTTGTCGCCGGTGTTCTGGACGACGACCACGTCACCGATCAGGGAGTTGCTGTAGAACCAGGCGGCCGGGGTGTTCGGGTCGCCGGCGCCCTTGACGTCCTGCAGGCCGACACAGCCGTGGCTGGTGTTGACGCTGCCGAAGACGGACGGCGCACCCCAGTAGTTGCCGTGGATGAAGGTGCCCGAGCTGGTCAGGCGCATCGCGTGCGGCACGTCCTTGATGTCGTACTCGCCCTTGCCGTCGGAGTCCTTGAAGCCGACCGTCGCGCCGTTCATCCGGGTCTGGGTGAACTTCTCGGAGATCACCATCTGCCCCTCGTACGTGGTGTGCTCGGGGGAGCCGGCGGAGATCGGGATGGTCTTGACGACCTTGCCGTCCTGCGTGACCTTCATCTGCTTGGTCTTCGCGTCGACGTAGGAGACCTGGTTGCGGCCGATGTGGAAGGTGACCGTCTTCTGCTGGACGCCGTGGACACCGGGCGCGCCCTCGACGCCGTCGAGCGCCAGCTTGAGGGTGACGGTGGAGCCTTCCTTCCAGTATTGCTCGGGGCGGCAGTCCATGCGGTTGGCGTTGAACCAGTGGCAGGCGACCTCCTGGCCGCTGCTGGAGCTGACCGTGATGCCCTTCTGCACGGCCGCCTTGTTGGTGATCGCCTTGTCGAAGTTGATCGAGACCGGCATGCCGACACCGACCGTGGAGCCGTTGTCCGGGGTGTAGGTGCCGATGAAGCTGTTGGCCGGCGAGACCGTGGTGAAGGAGGCGTTCTCGTGGGCTATGCGGCCCTGGGAGTCCTTGGCCTCCGCGGCGATCTTGTAGGTGGTGGAGCGCTGCAGCTGGGCGCTGGGCTTCCAGCTCAGCTTGTCGGCGGAGAGCTGACCGGGGACGGCCGTGCCGCTCTCGGTGGTCATGGTGACGCCGGTGAGCGTGCCCTTGCTGACGGTGACGGTGCCGGAGTTGTTGATCGACGCGTTGTCGGAGCCGTCCTTCGGCGTGATGGCGATCTGCGCCTGCGAGGACTTCTTCGCCGCCGCCGCGTCGGCCTGGGCCTGGGAGGAGTCGCCCTTGTCGGACGACTTGGAGCTGCCGCCGCCGGAACAGGCCGTGAGGGCCAGGACACCACCGAGCAGTGCGGACGCGGCCATCAGGCCCTTGCGCCGCCTACTGTTCGTCATCACACGCTTCTCCATCGTTGCCGAGCCGCCAGAAACCCCAAAAGCCCCCGCAAGAACCTTCAACGCTACGGCCGTACCGTCCCGTTCCGGATCCGGTGGATCTGTGGGGCACACCACGTCCACGGTGCGCGGGTGGTGCGGGAGTCGGTCCGTGCGTCCCCTGAGACGACGAAACCCCGGACGGCGGTTGCCGTCCGGGGTCATGGGTGCCCCGTGACGCTCAGCCGATGCCGTCCTCTTCCTCGTCGTCCGCCCCATCTTCCTCATCCAGGTCCCAGTCCGGCGAGTCCGGGTCGTAGTCGATCCGCTCACTCGACCAGGACGCCTGCTGGAGCTCCACCCCGGGCACCTCGCTGACCAGGTCGAACGGGTCCACGAGATAGGCCAGGGCCTCCGCGGTGTCTTCGGTCACAGCACCCTCGGCCTGGGCCCGCTCCGCCGCCGGCAGCTCCGTATCGGCGGCGAGCCGGCGCAACGCGGCCTTGCTCACCTCGTCCTCGTCCTGCACCTCAAGGACGATCTCCACGCGAAGCCGTACATACCGTGATGTCTCTTCAGGGTTCATGGCGGGAGCGTACGGCCGAAACCTCCCGTGACTTTCCTGTGACCCGCACCTTTCACTAACATCGCTGCCCACGGCCAATTCGCCAGCGTCACAAGGGGATCGATATTCCGTGTCATCCGCTCGCCGTCCGCTGCTGACCGCCACCGCCGCGGGCACTCTGTTGTGCGCGCTGTGGTTCGTCCCGTCCGCGAACGCCTCGCAGGACTCCTCGGCGGACGCCACGGCGAGAGCGGGCGCGGAAAGCTCCGCCACGCATCTGACCCAGCAGGCCAGGGCGGTGTCAGAGGCGACCGCCGAGACCGCTCGGGAAGCCGCGGACGACACCGAACTCGCCGACACCGGAAGCATCGACACCACGCCGTACGTCGTCGGCGGCACCCTCTTCCTCGGGGTGGGCGCCGGTTTCGTGGTGTATTCGGTGCGCCGCGAACGCTTGGGCTTTTAAGTCCTCAAGACCCGGCAGGCCAAGCCGAAGTGACGCAGACGCACAAGAGGCCCGGCACATGGCAGGGCCCCTTTTCGCGTGCGTCCGCGTGCGGAGACGTTACTGCAGCGGGCCGGTGACCGACTCCACCGCGGCCACGAGCCGGCCCTCGCGCACGAACGCGTCGGCGGCGGCCAGATCGGGCGCCAGGAACCGGTCCGGGCCCGGGCCCTGCACACCCGCGGCGCGCACGGCGTCGATGACGGCCTGGGAGGCGGGCGCCGGGGCGAGGCCCTCGCGCAACTCGATGGCCCGGGTGGCCGCGTACAGCTCGACGGCGATGATCCGGGTGAGGTTGCCGACGGCGGTGCGCAGCTTGCGCGCGGCCGACCAGCCCATGGACACGTGGTCCTCCTGCATGGCGGAGGACGGGATGGAGTCCGCGGAGGCGGGCACGGCGAGCCGCTTCAACTCGCTGACCAGCGCGGCCTGCGTGTACTGGGCGATCATCAGCCCGGAGTCGACCCCCGCGTCGTCGGCGAGGAACGGCGGCAGGCCGTGGCTGCGGTTCTTGTCCAGCAGCCGGTCGGTGCGGCGCTCGGCGATGGAGCCGAGGTCGGCGGCCGCGATGGCGAGGAAGTCCAGGACGTAGGCCACGGGCGCCCCGTGGAAGTTGCCGTTGGACTCCACGCGGCCGTCGGGCAGCACGACCGGGTTGTCGACGGCGGAGGCCAGCTCGCGCTCGGCGACCAGCCGGGCGTGCGCCATGGTGTCGCGCCCGGCGCCGGCGACCTGCGGGGCGCAGCGGACGGAGTAGGCGTCCTGGACGCGCGGGGCGTCGTCCTGGTGGTGCCCGGTGAGCTGCGAACCCTTCAGCACGGCCAGCATGTTGGCGGCGCTGGCACCCTGGCCCGGATGGGGCCGGATGGCGTGCAGCTCCGGCGCGAGCACCTTGTCCGTGCCGAGCAGCGCCTCCAGGCTGAGGGCGGCGGTGACATCGGCGGACTTGTAGAGGGTGTCGAGGTCGGCGAGGGCCATGATCAGCATGCCGAGCATGCCGTCGGTGCCGTTGAGGAGGGCGAGGCCCTCCTTCTCGCGCAGTTCGACGGGCTTGATCCCGTGGGCGGCGAGCAGCTCACCGGCGGGCCGTACGACCCCGTCGGGGCCTTCCGCGTCCCCCTCGCCCATGAGGGCCAGGGCGCAGTGGGACAGCGGCGCCAGGTCGCCGGAGCAGCCGAGGGAGCCGTACTCGTGCACGACCGGGGTGATCCCGGCGTTGAGGACGTCCGCCATGGTCTGCGCGACCTCGGGCCGGACGCCGGTGTGCCCGGAGCAGACGGTCTTCAGGCGCAGGAACATCAGGGCCCGTACGACCTCGCGCTCCACCCGCGGGCCCATGCCGGCGGCGTGCGAGCGGACGATGTTGCGCTGCAGCTGGGCGCGCAGTTCCTGGCTGATGTGCCGGGTCGCCAGGGCACCGAAGCCGGTCGAGACGCCGTAGACCGGGTCGGGCTTGGCCGCCAGCGCGTCCACGATCTCGCGGGCCGCCGCCAGGGCCGCCACCGCCTCCGCCGACAGCTCGACACGGGCACCGCCGCGCGCCACGGCGAGCACGTCGGACGCCGTGACACCCGACGTCCCCACCACCACAGTGTGCATATCCATATTCAGGAGCGTACGCATTGAATGCGGAGATGTCACTAGTGGAGTACGGGAGCGACCCTTACCGATGCGTGTGGGCTTCGCCTCACGGCCGGCGCCCCCGGAACCGGCGCCGCTCGGCGGGCGCCACGTGCGGCGGCTCGTCGGCCAGCCGGACGACCGGATCGTCCGGGCCCTCCCGCCCTGCCACCACGGGCCGGTCGGCGCGCAGGGCCTTGGCACGGTACTGGGCGGCGTCGGCGAGCCGGAACAGCCGCCGCGCGTCCCGCACCTCACCGATCGGATCCTCGGTCGAGGCGACCCCGCACGCCACGCCTTCCCCCAGCTCCAACTCCCCTGCCCTGCGGCACAGTTCGTCGGCGGCCTTCACGACGTCGTCGGCGGGCGGTCCCACGGCCAGCAGACAGAACTCGTCCCCGCCGAGCCGCGCGACCAGCGCGCCCCGCACCATGGCGCCGCACAGCGACAGCACCGAGCCGAAACGCTCCAGGAGCCGGTCGCCGACGGCGTGCCCAAGGGTGTCGTTCACCCGCTTCAGCCCGTTGAGATCGCAGACGACCAGGCTGACGGCCACGCCCTGCGTACGGTGCCGCTCGACCGCCTCCTCCAGGCGTACGTCGACGGCCCGGCGGTTGGCGAGTCCGGTGAGGGCGTCGGTGTACGCGAGCCGGCGGGCCTCCTCCAGCCGCTCGGTCTGTGCGAGCCCGGCGGCGACGACGGCGGCCAGCACGGTCGCGAAGTCGGCGTCGGCCCGGTCGAACACGAGGGCGTCGACGGCCCGGGCGACGTACAACTCACCCCAGGCCCTGCCGTGTAGCAGGACCGGGGCGACCACGCAGCAGCCCCGGCCGCGGCGGCGCAGCGCGGCGACCCGCTGGTGGAAGTAGCCGGGGGTGCCGGCGGCGGTCCCCTCGGCCGTCTCCACCCACGCGTTCGGTCCGCCCCCGCCGGCCCACCGCTCGTGCAGGAACTCGGTGATCTCCGGGAACTGGTGCACCGGGTAGGCCTCGGACTCGGGGAACTCCTCCTCGTCCGGGCGCCTGTCCCCCACGTTCACGAGGACGCGCAGGCGGCCCAGCTCCCGCTCCCACACCGACAGCGCGGCGAAACTGCCGTCCAGCGCCCGGCAGGCGCCGAGCGCGGCGGCCCGCCATGCCCCTGCCGGGGTGTGCGCCGCTGCCATGCCCTGCGCCAGCGCCACGACTGCGGCCAGCCGCCTGTCCTCGCCCATTACTCCAGGTTAGGGAGGATTTGGGGAAATCGGGACATTAGTGGGGCGATCAGGGGGATGACTGTGCGGCTACGAGCTCGAGGCTGCGAGTTGTCCGCCGAGCGCGGGTGCGTGGCGGGCTGGTCGCGCAGTTCCCCGCGCCCCTTGGGGAGCTGCAGCGAGCCGCACCGCCTACGCGCCGTAGCTGCGGGCAGTCGTGCCGCTGCCTCACTCCCCCGGCCACTCCGGCCTGCGCTTCTCGTTGAAGGCCGCCACGCCCTCCGCACGGTCCCCCGAGAAGGCCACCGAACGCCACGCCGCGTCCTCGACCTCCAGGCCCGCCCGCAGATCCAGCCCGTGCCCCAGCCGCAGTGCCCGCTTGGCGGCCCGGAGCCCCACCGGGGAGTTGCCGGCGATGGTGGCGGCCAGGGCCAGCGCCTCCTCGCGGTCGCGGCCCTCGGCCACCACCCGGTCGACCAGCCCCAGCTCGGCCGCCTCCGCCGCCTCCACCCGCCGTGCGGAGAAGATCAGCTCGGCCGCCCGCGCCGCCCCGACCCGCCGCGGCAGCAGCTGGGTACCGCCGCCGCCCGGAATCACGCCCACGGACACCTCGGGCAGCCCCACCACCGCCGTACCGTCGGCCACGATCAGGTCGCAGGACAGGGCCAGTTCGAAACCCCCGCCCAGCGCGAAGCCGTGCACCGCCGCGATCGTCGGCATCGGCAGCTCCAGCACCCCGGTGTACGCACCGCGCGTCACCGGCCGCTGCCGCAGCAGGTCGGCGTCGCTGAAGGAGTTCCGCTCCTTCAGGTCCGCGCCGACGCAGAACGCCCGCTCATGGGACGAGGTCAGCACCACCACGCGCGCGTCCCGGTCGCCGGCCAGCGCCGTGCACGCGGCGGAGAGGGAGCGGGCCATCTGTGTCGAGACGGCGTTCATGGCCTTGGGCCGGTCCATGACCAGCTCCGCGACATGCCCGTGCCGCCGCACCAGCACGAACTCCCCGAACCGCTCCTCGCTCATGGCACCCTCCGACTCACGTGTTAACGCGGGTTAACGCACTGCTCGGCCCGATCATCGCAGCCGTACCCGATCGCAGGAAAGTCCAGGGGGCTACGCCCGTTCGAGTGACATCCCGGCCGTCTCACCCCACATCGCCCACAGGACCGCATAGCGTGCGTCCGCCACGGCGCGCCCGGGGCACGGCCGGGAGGGGAACCGGGGAGGGGAACCATGGCACCGACACCTGCACAGGCCCGTACCGAAGACGGGGACGAAGGGCCCGTACGGCGTGGGCGGCACCGCAAACCGCGCCCCCGCAAGGTGCTGCTCGCCGCTGGCGGTCTCGCCCTGGCCGCGGGTGTGCTCAGTCTGGTCCGGGTCTCGTCGGAGTCCGGCGCCGGCGCCCCGGGCACGGCGGAGGCCGAGCCCCGCGTCGGCGCGGGCGACGGCACCACGGGCCACGCGGCGAACACCGCCGCCACGGCCGCCCCGCTGCCCTCGGCGACCTCCGTCATGGGCGGCAGAAGCCTGGCGCCGGCCCCCACGGCCACACCCACCGGCCCGCCCACGTCCTGGGCACCGGCGGGGAGCACCGCCGGACCGACCGCGACCGGCCTCCCGACCGCCACACCCGCCACCACCCCGGGCACCACACCCCGGCCCTCGGCGACGACGTCCGCGCCGCGCCCGGCCCCGACCACCACCGAGCCGGCCCCCACCACACCGACGCCCACCCACAGCACACCGGCCCCGGGCCCGGGCGGGCTGTGCGTACCGTTGCTGGGCCTGTGCGTGGACGCAGCCACCGGCACCGGTCACTAGGTCCTGTCGGTCAAGCTCCCGTCGTCGCCCGGAGGGCGGCCCTGCGCCCGCCGCGATGGGGGTGCCCCCGCGCGAGCCTGTTCGAGCGTGGGGGAGGCTCATGAATGCCG